>JBCCWB010000041.1:0-21053 GCA_039194345.1 Planctomycetota bacterium | reverse complement strand
GTTCGTTGTACTCTTCGTAGACCGGCAGGACCGACTTGCGGCTCACCGAGGTCCAGCAGCCGAAGGTCACGGCAACTTTGTCTTGGGTGATCAGCTGCTTGGCTTTCTCGGCGAAGAGGGGCCAGTCCGAGGCGGGGTCGACGACGACCGGCTCGATCATGTAGGACTTGCCGCCGACGCTGACGCCGCCAGCTTCGTTGATTTCTTCAGCGGCCATCAGGACCACGTCACGCAGAGAAGTTTCCGAGATCGCCATGGTGCCCGACAGCGAGTGGAGCACGCCGATCTTGACGGTCTCTTCGGCTTGGGACATGGCGGGCAGCAGGCCCAGGGTGCCCGCTACAGCCAGGGTCGAAACCCGTTTGGCCAAGGATTTAAAACGATTGCTATTCATGTCATCTCTCCAGATACATATGGCTTTGAGCTGTATGCCGAGCTCAAATTCCGGCTTGCAGTGCCCACGCCACTGCGGCGTGGTGACATCAGCGGTTCAACAAAACTAGGTTGTGTAGGGAGCCTTCCCCTCGTGATTCAACAATTTGATTGATGAAGTGACCCCCGTATAACGCCGAACCCCACACGGAAAGTTGTTTTGAATGTAAGCAGTGGCTCGTTCAAACAACATCCGTGTGGGGCAGGCGTCGGTAAGGCAGTGATTTTTAGAATGCGAGGCTGAGACCCAGGTTGTAGGTCACGAAGGTGTCATCGGGGTTCGCGTAGACGTCGCTCTCGGTGGAGTAGAGAGTCACGCCGGCGTTGAGGGCCCAGGCACCGTAGTCGGCGGGGATCATGTCCAGGGGCATACCGAAGGCAGCACCGATGGAGAAGAAGCCGAAGCCGTCGTCGCCGCCGGCGATGAAGTAGCCGTCATCCAGAGCGAAGCCGAAGCTGACGGGCACGGACATGTCGATCGCGAACTCTTCCGAGTCGACGACGCTGAAGCCGGGCTCGATGCCAGCGACGATGATGGTGCCGTTCGAGAGGCCCAGACCGTTGTCAACCCGGTTGTGGATGACGATGGAGGGGCTCAGGGCGAAGTCGTCCGAGATGAGGCCGGTGTCGTCGTAGCCGATGGAGATATCGAGGATATCTTCGGTTTGGCTGGCGAAGGCCCATTCTTGGTAGGTCACACCGAAGCTGAAAGCGTCGTAGCCGAAGCCGACGCCGATGTAGCCGTCGATTTCTTGGATGTCGCCACCCAGGCCACCGCCAGCGTTGTCGTTGATGTCAGCCCAGACACCAGCGGTGAGACTGAAGGCATCGAAGTCGATGGAGACTTCGGCGTAGGGGTTCAGGGTGTCCGAGCCGGAGAAGGCATCGCCTTCAGCCCAAACATCCAAGCCGTACGAAACGAAGTGCGAGTTGATGTCGGCACCCACAACGCCGCTCACGCGCGACTCCGGGGCATCTTGAGCGACAGCCATCGGCGAGACACACAAGGCTGCAGCTGCCAGACCCTTGCTCACGAAGCGATATTGAGATTGATTACCCATCTAAAAGACTCTCCTAAACACCGAATAAGTGTATGTAATGCTGTAACCGGCCAACCAAAGACCGTCTATGTGTCACAGCTCGAAACGGATGCGTGGCACGGTGCTCACGCAATGTGTAGCAATCTTAACGTGCTTCTAACGAAGCGACACGTAGATTATCATGTGGCAAAGCCTGTGCCAGTAAATACTCGAAAGCCGATAACCTACGGACTTATCCGGAGCTTCGGGACGGCCGATGACACCAGATAGTGCTGATTTAGCTATGGAGCGCAGCTATTTCGCAATTTGGTACCGCGGGTAAGAAATTCTTGATGATTATTTGGGGCTCCAACGCGGTTTAAGGCAGCATCGCTCTGATTGTGGGCACGGGGCGTTTATCCGGGCCTTGTGTGCCTAAAAAAAGCGCATCTCGGCGCTTTTCGTCCATTTCGAACAAGCGTCAGATTGCGTGTATAACCTCATCCATGCAGGACTTGGATTGGACGACCTGGCAATTGGCCGACTCAGCATTCCCGGCGGGGGGCTTTGCCCACTCTTCGGGCTTCGAGGCGGCGGTCCAGGCCGGGCTGATCCGAGACCGGGCGAGTCTGGAGTCGGCGACGCGGGCCTTGATCAATCAAACCGTGGCGGGGGCCTTGCCGGTGGTTTTGGCGGTCGCCAACGAGCCGGATCGCTTCGGTGAGGCTGAGGGACGGCTTGAGGCGACGCTAACCAACCACGTTGCCCACCGGGCCAGCGTGGCGCAGGGCCAGGCGTTGCTCTCTGCCACGATGCGTGTGTTTCCGCAGCCCGAGGTCGCCGAGTGGGTCAAGGCTTGCCGTGCAGATCGGACCCCCGGGCACTTCGCCTCGGTGTTCGGCTACCTCGCCCAGGTGCTTGGCATGGATGGCCCGCGAGCGGCGGAGCTTTTCCTATTCATGACGGTCCGCTCGGCCCTCTCCGCTGCTGTACGCCTAGGTGCGATCGGTCCTCTCGAATCTCAAGCGATCCAACATTCGCTCATCCCCGAAGCGCGAGCGCTGGTGTCGTCTTCGCTCGACGCGACATTGGACGACCTTTGTCAGCCCACCCCGTTGATGGACGTGTTGCAGTCGGGGCAAGATCGGCTGTATTCTCGATTGTTCCAGAGCTGACCGCCTGCTACGCCGTTTCTCAGTGAAAGTTGATTCCCATGCACATGCACGCCGACCACACCCACGAACCCATGGACCATCCCGGCCGGTTTGAGGAACGCGAAGCCGCGCTCTCGGGCCGTGACTTCACTCAGCGGGCGTTCACCGTGGGCATCGGTGGGCCCGTGGGGTCGGGCAAGACCGCGTTGGTGTGGCGGTTGTGCGAAGCGTTGCGTGAACGGGTCAACATGGCGGTGGTGACCAACGACATCTTCACCCGTGAAGACACTGAGTTCTTGGTCCGCCAAGGCGCACTGCCCGCCGACCGCATCCGTGCGGTGGAGACCGGAGGATGCCCGCACGCCGCGATCCGCGAAGACGTCACCCCCAACCTCGTCGCGCTCGAACAACTCACCGTCGAGCATACTCCCGAGCTGCTGCTCTGCGAATCGGGTGGTGACAACCTTGCCGCCCACTTCAGCCGAGAGCTAGCCGACTTTACGATCTACGTGATTGACGTGGCGGGCGGCGACAAGGTGCCGCGTAAGGGCGGGCCCGGCATCACGCAGTCCGACCTGCTGGTGATCAACAAGATCGACCTAGCCGAGGCGGTGGGGGCTGACCTTGAGGTGATGCGGAACGACGCGGTGAAGATGCGTGGCGACGGGCCGTTGGTGATGGGTAGCGTCAAGCATCGCGACGGCTTGGATGAGATCATTGAAGCCATCTTCCACGCTCGTAGCCACGCGGTCTGATTCTTCACGCGATCCAAACGAATCCAAACTCATTCCGCGATGGGCATCAGCACGAACAGACGTGCGGTGTTTTCTCTTTCAGACAGATCGATCGTGACGCTGACGTTTGAGCCATCGGGCAGCGTTGCGGTAACCCAATGGCTTCCGAGATACACACGGGCCTTGGCTTGGCCCAACTCGTCGGAGGTGACGGTCACGTCGGTCCACCAGTTGTCTCGAAACAGACGATCCAGTGTGCGAGAAACGGGAGTGGGTTCGTGTTGCTCATCGAATAGAGCGGCGGAGGGATCGTCGGTGTCGTCGGCATAGAGGCCGGAGAAGTACACGCCCCGAATCATTGGCTGGGCGAAGAGCGTCCGCAGTACCGTTTCAGTATTGACTGCCGTTTCGATCGAGTGCGCCCCGCCGATCTCTAACGAGCCGATGAGCAACGGGTGTTGCAGGTTGGCCAAGCGTTGCAGTGCCGGCTCCATCAGGTCTTGCTGAACGGGGCGGGGCGGGAAGGTATGGTTGAGTGTGAACGCCGGGATGTTCAGCTTCTGCTTGATCGCGTTGTCCATGCCACGAATCACATCGAAAGCGCGTGGCCCGTACAACGCCTCGTCGTACTGCAGGCGGGGTGGGGTTTGTGGCCAAACGTTCTGTGCGTCCATAGACAACACCCTGAGCATGGCCGGGGTGAGCCGATTATGGTCGAGTGTTTCTTCGGCGATGTCCAGATCGTCGACGGTGTCACCGTAAGTCTCGGCGACTTGTTGCAGGTACTGCCGCGCCGATTGAAACAACGCCTGGCCGCGCATCGGCACGACCCACTCCGGCAGGTCAAAAGCATCGGCCGAAAGCAACGCGCCCCAGCGCACCTGCAGGGCCGCATCCTCCGCTGCCTGGATCGCGGCGTCCACCACTGCGGTCGACAGGCCTTGTGGGCCCGTGGGCTGCATCTTCCGCCACGAGGTCAGTTCGGCCAACGACACCGCGTTGAACGCCCGCCAACCCTCCGCGTTGGCGTCGTAGGCATCCGGAAAACCGCCGTGGGCGACAAAGCCGATCGTGAACGCGTGGCTAACTTGCTCAATCCGAATCTCGGCGTTCGGGGCGAGATTGCCCTCGGCGTCAAACACCAGAAAAGACACCGGCGTCGTGCGGTACTTCTGGATACTGGCTTCGCCACGCTGGACCCAATCGCCCGCCACGAACTGGCCCGTCACGGGCGAGCCGCACAAACCCGCTAGCAGCGCAAGCAAGCCAATCGCCCACATTCGGTTGTTGCCCTGATTCCTGATCGTCTTGCCCCTGTTCATCTGCGAAACATCACGCGGATTAGTTTAGCTGCTGCAACGCGTGGTCCAGCGTCTTCACCGGCACCAGCTCGGCACCCTTTACCTTCGGCCAACGGGCGTCCGGACAGATAATCCGTTTGAAGCCCATCCGGGCCGCCTCCACGATGCGACGCTCAGCTTGCTGGACCCCGCGGATCTCTCCTCCCAGCCCGATTTCGCCGACGGCGCACGTGCCGTGATCGAGTTGGCGTTCCAGGTGGGCCCCGGAGATGGCCAGCGCCACCGCGAGGTCCGCCGCGGGCTCACCCACACGGATCCCGCCGACGCTGGAGGCGAAGACGTCTTGGTCGGCCAACCGTAGCCCGCCGCGTTTCTCGAGAACCGCGATGAGCATGTCCAGCCGTGATCGGTCGAGGCCAGAGACTTTGCGTTTGGCTGAGCCCAGGAACCCTGTGGCGGTCAGGGCTTGCATCTCGATGAGCAGACAACGTGTGCCGGACAACACCGGACAGACGACGCTTCCGCTGCGTGGCTGATACTCCGCGGCGAGCAAGCCCGCGCCGTCTTGCACCTCCATCAGGCCCCGGTCGGTCATCTCGAATAGTCCAACTTCGAGTGTGCTGCCGAAACGGTTCTTCACGCCGCGCATCACGCGGTGGCTGTGGTAGCGGTCACCCTCGAAATAGAGCACCGTGTCGACCATGTGTTCGAGTAATCGTGGGCCAGCCAATGCACCTTGTTTCGTCACATGGCCGACCAGCATCAGCGCGCTGCCCGTGGACTTGGCGTGATACACCAACTCCAGGCAACACGCCCGCAGCTGCGTCACGCTGCCCGGGGCCGCGGGCAGGTCGCCCTTGTAGACCATCTGGATCGAGTCGATCACGAGTAACGCGGGCTTGATTTTCTGGGCCTGCGCCGCGATGCGGGCGAGGTTGGTATCCGCCAACACAAACAGCTCTGGGGGCAATCCCGTTTCGCCCTCGCCGTTGCTGGGAGTCGAGGCCAAACGCTCGGCCCGCAAACGGAGTTGGCCCGCAGATTCTTCGCTGGTGACGTAAAGCACAGTCTGGCCCCGCCGAGCGAGCACGATCGCGGCCTGCAGCATCAGCGTGGATTTGCCGATGCCCGGGTCGCCGCCCAGCATCGTCGCGCTGCCCGGAACGATCCCCCGCATCGACTCAGCCCCGCCCAGCACCCGGTCGAACTCGCGGATGCCCGTGGCGATTCGGCCCGGTCCCGTTTCGTCCTCATCCACGATGTCGGTGATGGGTTTGGCCTGGGCCTGCTCGCCGTCGGTGGCGGGGGCGATGCCGCGGTGAGGGTCCAGCCCTGCGCCCTTGCCGGTGGCTTTGACTTCTTCCAGGCCGTCCCATTCCCCGCACTCGGGGCATTTGCCCATCCATCGCGGGGAGATCGCCCCGCAGCTCCGGCAGATGAATTGGGTCTTGGTTTTTGCCATCCGGGGAAGATACCCGATCCGACCTCGCCCAGCGGGGATCGGCTATCCTGTGCGGCCCATGAGTGACATGCTGTCCCAAATCGTCGATGACAAACGCCTCGAAATCGAGAGCGCCCGCCAAATCCGTCCGCTCGAGGACGTCAAGGCCGCGGCCCAAGACGCCGCGCCGCCACGCAACTTCTTCGCCGCCGTGACGCGCCCCAAGGGCAAGCTCCGTGTGATCGCCGAGGTCAAGAAAGCCAGCCCCTCGGCCGGTGTCATCCGTGATGACTTCGACCCGGTCGCCATCGCCAAGGCCTACCACGAGAACGGCGCAGCGGCGCTTTCATGCTTGACCGATGAGAAGTATTTTCAGGGCAAGCTCGAATACATCGAGCAGATCAAAAAAGTGGTCCCGCTCCCGGTCTTACGTAAAGACTTTATCGTTGATCCATATCAGATTTACGAAGCCCGCGCTGCGGGTGCCGATGCGATCCTGCTGATCGCCGAGTGTCTGGGCGAAGCCCAGATGATCGACCTGCTCATCCTCGCGACTGAGCTGAAGCTCACCGCGCTGGTCGAGGTCCACGACTACGAATCGTTGATCCAGGTCCAGTCTCACGTCGGCTTCCCCCACCCCGGGTATCAGCTCCTAGGCATCAACAACCGCAACCTCAAAACCATGACCACCGACATCGGTCACACCATGGAACTTCTCAAAGAAGTCCCCAATACCGACATTTTGGTGAGCGAATCCGGCATCCGCACGAACGAAGACATCCAACGCCTCTCTGAGGCCGGCGTCCACCGCGTGCTCGTCGGCGAACACCTGATGCGTCAGCCCGATATCGGCGAAGCCCTACGCGAACTCATCGGTGAGTCGGCGTAAGTCTCAATCGCCAAGATCAACCGACAAACCATCGTAAGCCAGATCCACACGTGCGGGGAGACGCGGTGATAGCTCCGTATGGGAGATGTCGTGGGCGATGTGCGTGAGGTAAGCCTGTTTGGGCTGGAGTTCGTCTATGATTTCGATCGCTCGGTCGACGGTGAGGTGGGTGGGGTGGTGGCGGTAGCGGAGGCCGTCGAGGACTAAGACATCCAGATATTGCAGTTTGGGATAGGTGTCCGGCGGGATGGTCGAAACATCGGTGCAGTAGGCGATGGATCGTCCGGCGAAATCGATGCGGTAGCCGAGCACGGGGAGGCGGCCGTGCATTAATCGGAGGGGCGTCCATATAGCGCCGAAGAAATCCATGGGCTGGTGTTCAGCGATCGGGTGGGCGATTAGGTTGGCGATAAACGATTTGTTGACGTTGGTGTGGGGTTCGAAGATGTAGCGGAAGGTGGTCTTGAGTTGATCGATGACGTTTGGCTCGGCGTAGATGTCGAGCGCTGTGTCCATGACCGCGTTGAACCGGCGCAAATCGTCGAGGCCAAAGGTGTGGTCGGCGTGGGCGTGGGTGAAGATGACCGCGTCGAGTCGGCTGATGGATTCGCGGATCATCTGCTGTCTCATGTCGGGGGCGGTGTCGATGAGCAGCTGACGTTTTCCGACTTGCTTCGCGTTGAAGTTGGCGTGGGTGTCATCGACTTTCAGCGAAGGATCGTCGTATCGAATCAGCACGCTGGGGCGGTCCCGTTTATCACGCGGGTCATCGGATCGGCAGACCGGGCAGCCGCAGCCAATCATGGGGATGCCTGCGCTGGTGCCGGTACCGAGGAAGAGGAGTTCCAGAGACATGGCAGGAGTGTAGGGGCAGCTCGGGGATGGACCAAATCATCATGCAGATCCCGGGCCTGCTACGATCCGGTTGCGCATGATTCATCGATTCAAGATCTTGTTTTGCTCGATGTTGTTTTTGCTCTCGGGATGCGAAGAAGACCCGTCAGAGGGGCCGTTGCTTCCTGCGCTCGGGACGTCCGCTGAGGTTGTACCGATGCCGACGGAGTTTTTCGTGGGGACGGCAGATCAGCGGGTGAAGCAAGACGAATTGGTTGGCCAAACGATGCCGCCTCTATTGGTCGAGGATTGGCGCAACGGCGAACTCACCCGCGAGGACTTGCTCGGCAAGATTGTGCTGGTGGATTTCTGGGCGACGTGGTGTGTGCCGTGCTTCGAGTCGCTGCCGAAACGCAATGCGCTATTGGCCCAATATGCCGATCAGGGCTTTGTCATCTTGGGCGTGTGTGGGTCGAAGGCCGGCCAGGACCAATACGATGGAATGCTGGCGTTGCATCCGATGGACTACCCTACCGCCCGCGATCCTTCGACGGCGTTTGGCGATTGGTGGCGGGTGATGTGGATGCCGACGTATGCGTTGGTGGACCGTAATGGCGTGATTCGGGGGGTGGGGCTGCACCCCGAGAAGCTCGAAGAGGCGCTGCTCTGGCTGTTGGAAGAACAGCCGGGGGAAGCCGCTGAATGAGCCGGGGTTTATTTGCCGACGCAGAACGTTGAGAAGACCCGGCCGATGACGTCATCGGGGGTAAGCTGGCCGCCGAGCCCGGCAAGCAGGTCGAGCGATTGCCGCATGGCCCCGGCGACGAGTTCGATCTCGTCGAGGGCGTGGGCTTGGGGGTCGACGTGAGCGAGAGCGTCTTGCAGGCCGTCGAGCGCTTCCCGAAGCGCGGACTCGTGGCGGGGCTGGAGTGCGAGCAGGTCGGCCTGGACGCTGACCGCCCGTTCGCCGAGTCGGTCTTGGATGGCTTGGCGAAGCGTATCCAGGCCTTCGCCGGTGACGCCGCTAACCCGGACCGTGTTGGCGGGTGGTTGAGGTGTCGATACCGCATCGGCAAGATCGCACTTGGTTTGAACATGTAGCTGAGGGCAGGTCTTCTGCTGCAGTGCTGGAGTATCCCCCACAACCAGCAAGAGGTCTGCGTTGCGGATGGCGTCCTGAGCCTGTTGCTGGACATCACGAGCGAAGGCCGACTCTGCGGACTCCAAGCCGGCCACGTCCAGGAGCATCACTTCGCTACCGCCGAGATCCAACGGTTCGGCCAGCACATCGCGCGTCGTGCCCGGATCGGCGTCGATTACCGCCCGGGGGTGTCCGAGTAGAGCGTTGAACAGAGTGGACTTGCCCGCACTGGGCGGGCCGACCAATACGACACGCGGCAGGGCTTCGACGGCGCCCCAGGATCGGCTTTGCTTGAGGAGGTTTGTGAGCTCGGTTTGCAGTTCCCCAAGGTGTCGAGCCAAATCGCGTGGTGCGATGGGCACGACGTCTTCCTGATCGACAAAGTCGATGCACGCTTCGACCAGCGCTAACAGGTTGCCCAAACGATCGACATGTTTCGCTGAGAATCGCGCCAGTTCGCCTTCGCGGAGGTGAGCGGCGGCGGCGAGTTGGCCGTCGCTGATGGCGTTAATCGTGGCGGCAACGCCCTCGGCCTGGGTTAGGTCCAGTCGACCCGCAGCGTAAGCCCGGAAGGTGAACTCTCCCGGCTCTGCGAGGCGTGCACCAAGGCTCAGCGCGGCGTGGATCACGCGGTCTAGGAGAGCGGGGTGGCCGGGCAGTTGCAACTCGGCGACATCCCCGCCGGTGTAGCTGCCGGGGCCAGGAAACGTAACCCCCAGAACAGGGATCTTGGGAAGATCGGTCTGGCTGAGTTTTCGGGATTCGATACGTTGCGGCTCGGGCAGCGAATCGATGAGCTGAGCCAAAACGGTGAACGCGTCTGGTCCGGCGAGACGCACCAGACCGCGGGCTGACCTCCCGGGCGGCGAGCTGACCGCGACGATGGTGTCAGTCGAAAGGGACGAGTGACGAGTCCCCAGCGATGAGTGAGTTTGCATCGAACGCGGATCCTTATCCTGTGTCGGCTGCGTACGCATCACTGTTTACGGTTCACTCATCACTGAAGGCCTAAGGCCGTTAGCTACTTCCGCTTCTTGTAGTTCTTGTTGCCCTTACCGCCGCCTTTTTTCTGCTTGTCCATTTCCGCTTGGCGTTCAGCCGCCATTTGCGAGGCCATCTCGAAGCGTTTCTGCATGCGGTCGCGGAAGCCGCCGGGCTTGACGGGTTTCTTCTCAAAGAGCGTGCCGGCTTCTTCCTGCTCGCGGACGTGCTTGCGGACGATGTAGCTGTCGACGATACCCGCCAGTGTGGAGCAGCAGATGTACAGCGTCAGGCCGGCCGGCGCGGAGTAGAGGAAGATCGGGAACATGAAGGGCATGAACTTCATGATCATCTGCTGCTGACGCTGCTGGTCGGTCTGCGGCGGCGGGGTGGTGAGCTTCATCTGGAAGAAGAAGACCACGGCCATAAGCAGCGGCAGGATGTTCAGGCTGCGGAACTCTGGTTTTACGACCGGGAACCAGCTCAGCTTATACGCGGGTTGATCCGGCGGGATGAAGCGGATGAAGTTGTCGCTGACCGAGAGGTCCTGGAGGAAGTGCCAGGAGCCGCCGGTGATGGTCTGGAAGATGCCGTAGAACGCGGGCTCGTGGCGGAGCTCGATGGCGAAGTAGAGCATCGCGTAGAGCGCGATCCAGATGGGCGTCTGCAGCAGCATCGGCAGGCAGCCGAGCATGTTCGCGGGGTTGATGCCCGCTTCGCGGTAGAGCTTCATGGTCTCGCGGTTGAGCGCGGTGGGGTCGTCTTTGTATTTCTCTTTGAGCTTGGCCATCTCCGGCTGGAGCTTGCCCATCTGCTTGCTCATTTTCATCATGTTGGTCTGAGCCCGCTTGGTGATCGGGTGCAGGATCAGACGCACGGTGAGCACGAGGATGATGATCGCGATGCCCCAGTCCTTGACCAGCCAGTGCAGGCCCTTGAGGTAGCCCAAGAGGCCCTTCGCGAGCCATTGGAATGTGCACCATGTGCAGCCGAGCTCATAGCGGATGAGCTTGTCGAAGTGCATGAGGCTGTAGGGTTCCTCGGTCAACACTGCCTTCTTACGCGGGCCGGCGTAAACAGCGAGGTCTAGAGTGACCGATGTACCGGGGGCGACGGTGTGAGCCGCGCTACCCAGCTGCACCGCGATGCGTTGCCGGTCCGCCTGGGGTTGATCGGTTTCCTGATTCAGCACGCGGTAGGAGATCGACGGGAACGTGCTGTCGAGCTCGGGCACTTCGGCGGTGAGGGTGGCGTCGGCGGGAACCGGGGCGTGGGTAATCACCGCAAAGTAGCGGTTCTCGGCGGCCAACCAGGCGAGGCGAGGGTTCTTCTTAACCGGCAGGTCTTCGTTGGGCCACAGCGTTCGCTTCTGCTTTAGCAGCGCGTTGCGGTCGATGAAGCTCTCTTCGACGTAGATGGCATACTTCGCCGGCGTCTCGTCTCGGAAGTGGCCGGTGATGAACATCCGGCGGTCGCCGAGGTATGCGCCGAGGTCGGTCAGGACATCGCCTTGGCCGAACTGTTGGAAGCTGACTTGGAGCGGGGTATCGGTGTGGTTGAGGATCTGCTGTGACAGCGACAGGTCGTAGCTATCGGCGGCCACGGCCCAGGTGCGGACGATCTCGGCGACGAGCTGGTTCTCGGCGTCCACCACGGGCAGGCGGTAGGTGACCGATTGGCTGGCGTCACTGCGGACCACGTCGTCGGAGGCCCATTGGACCCCGGCGAGTTGCACGGCCTGGCCGTTGATCGTGACGGCCTGGGCGGCATACGGATAGAAGGCGGGAGCGGCTCCATCGGCTACGCCTTGGGTCACATCCAGCAGGTGGTAAGCGGGCTTGGCTTCGCCTTCTTTGGGCGGATCGACGAACTGGTCGTAGTCGGCCAGCGTGATCTTCTTGACCCCCGCTCCATACGAGGTGAACTCAACGCGGAACTTGAACGGGCTTTCCGTGTCTTCAGAGCCGAGGGCGGGTGCGAGTGGGCTGTCGGTGGGCACGGCTTTGAGGCCGGCTAGTTCAGCCGCTTCAGCGGCGGGCGTCGCGTCTTCAGCAGGAGCGGGTTGCTCGGGTTGAGCCTCCGGCTCGGCTTCCTCCTCGGCCTCGGCGTCATCAGCGGGGGTTTCAGGGCTGTTCTCGGCGGACGCGACCTGCTCGGCTGGCGCGTCGTCGGCGGGGATCGGCGGGGCGTCGGTGCCCGAGCGGCCGGTGGCGATCGCAAAGGCGAACGCTAAGCCAATCAGGATTGCAACGATCGGGACCAGCAGTCTCATCAATCAAAACCTCAGGGAGCTTGGTGAAGCGGGGCAGTATACCTCAACCCGCCGCCCGGAAGTGAGGCCCGGGCAAGCCAAAAGCCCACAGGTGATCAAGGATCAGCCGTGGGCTTGGGATGTTTTCTCGTTTCGAGTCAGATTCGCCGCTCAGCCGGCCACAATCCGCGAAATATCGTTGAACGTGACGTAAAGGAAGACGCACGCCAGCCCAACCAAGCCCACCAGCGCGACCGCGGTCTGCACCTTCGGACTCGCTGGGGAACCCTTAATCTTCTCGATGAGCAGGAACACCATCAGCCCGCCGTCGACGATCGGGATCGGCAGGAAGTTGAGCACCGCGAGGTTGATGCTGATCAGGCCGAGGAAGAACAGGTAGTACGCCATGCCCTGCGCCGCGACTTTGGCGCCTTCATCCACGATGCCCACGGGGCCGCGGAGGTTGTCCAGGCCGATGGTGCCTTGGATCAGGCGGAGCAGGGTGATGTAGGTTTGCTGGATGAACTGGCCGGTCTTGTCGATGCCGATGGTCGTGGCTTCGATGGGGCTGTTGGCTTTGACGGTGGTCATCAACGGCTCGAGCCCAAAGCCACCCGGGGGTAGCCAGGCGAGTTCGTCTTGGAGGGTGCTTAACTCGGCTTCCGTGAGCGTGAGGTCGTAGGTCTCGGTGGTTTGCTGGTCGCCGAGGTTGATGCCGAAGGTGATTTTGAGGTTCGCGGTGGTCTCCGCGTCGCGGACCGAGTCGGACACCGCGTGCTGGAATTCGGTCCAGTTTGTGATCTCGCGGTCGTTCACCGCCATCAGTCGAGAGCCGGGTGGGAGCGGGCGGTCGCTTGCGGCTCGGTCGAACGCCGAGCCGGGGATCGCCGAAGCGACCAGCGGCAGATCCGTAGCCGGGTTCAGACCCACGCCGATGAGGTTGCGTCGCGGCTTGACTTGGCCCAGGTCCATGAGCTTGCCGTCACGCTGCACCGCGATCTCTAGCTCTTCGCCGTCTGCCGCTTTCACGACACCGCTGATATCTTCGATCGCGGGCCAACTCACCGAACCGAGGCGAGCCAAGAGATCGCCGAACTGGACACCCGCTTTCGCGGCGGGCTTACCCTCGACCACGGTGGGCAGACTTGTCACCGGGCGAAGCCCCAGCAGGTGACGCATCGGAACATCACCGACTTTGGTGCGGATCAATGAAGGACGGGCCACAGTTTCGGCACTTACCTCAGCATTGCCTGCAGAGGCACCGAAGCCGATCTCGACGTTCGGACTATCCAGTCCGCGGAACGCGCGGTAGTACTGGCCGTAGTTTTCCACCGCTTGGCCGTTGACCGCGGCCACGACCATGCCGGGCTTGAGACCGATGCCTTCGAACACACTTCCCGGGGTGACGGCAGCTTCTCCAGCTCGGTCGAGGCTGCGGCTTTCGCCCAGCGTCAGCGTCTCGGCGGGAGCAATTCCTGCGGACAGTAATCCCTCGTTCTTTTCCGAAGCCACCGCAGTGATATTGAAGGTAAGAGGGCCGGATTCGCCTTCGCGGTCTACGGTCATTTCGACGGGCTTGCCGCCTTTACCCAGAGCCGTAGCGATGCGGACCTCGGCCATGTCGGTGATCGGCTTGCCGTTGATGTGGGTGATGATGTCGCCCGGCTCAAGCCCGCGGTAGGCCGGGTCGCCGTCGTGGCCTTCCGCGTAAGTGATGTCAGCGGGCTTATCCAGCTCAACGCCGCCCACCACCGCCGCGGGGAACTTCACGCCCATCTGGAAGCAGATGATGAAGAAGATCAAGCCGAAGATCAGGTTCATGACTACGCCCGCGGAGATCACCGCAGCGCGGGCGCCGATGGATTTGCGGTTGAACGAGCGGGGGTCGTCCGACTGGGCCGAGGGGTCCATGTCTTCCTGGCCGAGCATCTTGACGTAGCCGCCAAGCGGCAAGGTGTTCCAGCGGTACTCGGTTTCACCCAGGCCGAGCTCGTCGGCCTTCTCCATGATCATCTGGTTGCGTTTGTGCTCGTCCAGCCCATCAACGGATTTGCCTTCTTCTTTGAGCGCATCCAGTGCCCGGGTGATGTATTCCTTCTCGGTGCCGCCCATCCGGATGCCGATGCCCTTGCGGTAGGACACGATCGCGTTGCCGAAGCCGATGGCGAATTGGGTGGCGCGGATGCCGACCCACTTCGCGACGGCGAAGTGGCCGAGTTCGTGAACAAAAATGAGGAAGCCGAAGCCCAGAATCAGGGCGATCACGGCGGTGAAGTTGTTGCTGAAGATGGCGCTCATCATGGGGAGGTGGGTCGTGTGGGGGATCAGGGATTGGGGGTAGCGGGGGTGTTGAGAGCTTTGAGCTGACTGGAGACGAAATCGCGTGCCTGTCGATCGGCTTGAACCACATCCGCCAAGCTTGTGATCGGCATCGTGGGGATCGCGGTTAACGCTTCTCCGACCAGCTCTACGATACGCCCAAAGCGGATGCGTTGTTCCAAAAACGCTTGCACCGCGACTTCATTGGCGGCGTTGAGCACCGCTCCGGCGGTGCCACCCGCGCGGATGCACTGATAAGCCAATGCTAGGGCGGGGAATCGCTCGCCGTCGGGTGGCTGGAAGTCGAGCTGGCGCAGCTTGTTCCAATCGAGCTGATCCGAGCAGCCGGGCAGGCGTTCGGGGTGTGTGAGGGCGACTTGGATCGGCGTCCGCATGTCCGGCGGGCCGAGCTGGGCCAGCACGCTGTGGTCGGCGAACTCCACGAAGCTGTGCACGACCGACTGCGGGTGGATCACCGCTTCGATCTTCTCGGCGGGCAGGTTGAACAGGTGGTGAGCCTCGATGATTTCCAGGGCTTTATTCATCATCGTGGCCGAGTCGATGGTGATCTTCGGGCCCATGTCCCAAGTGGGGTGGTTCAGGGCCTGCTCGGGCGTCGCTTCACGCATCTTGACGGCGGACCACTCACGGAAAGGCCCGCCCGAGGCGGTGAGGACCACGCGTCGGACGCCGGTGGTGTCGGTTGTTTGGCCCAGCGCCTGGAAGATGGCGGAGTGTTCGGAGTCGATCGGCAGCAATTCGGCGCTGTATTCCCGGGCCAAGGGCATGACCCAGTCGCCCGCTGCGACCAGGGTTTCCTTGTTGGCCAGTGCGACGGTGCAGCCCTGTTTGATCGCGGCAACGGTTGCGGGCAAACCTGCGGCACCGACGATTGCCGAGACGACCAGATCGGGTTGGGTGTGTTCGACGAGTTGCTCGGCGGCGTCCGGCCCGGCAAAGACGTGGGACGCCTCAAGACCGTGGCCAGGGTTTGCCGCTGCGATAGCCATGGCGGCACAATTGAAACGCTTGGCTTGCTCGTTGAGTTGGTTGGCGCTGCGTGCGGCGGCGAGGCCGACCACTTCGAACGGACAGTGCCCGGTGCGGGTGAGGTGTTCGATGACCGCCAGGGTGTTTACGCCGATCGAGCCGGTGGACCCAAGCACGACCACGCGACGCGGCGCGTCGGTGGGGCGGGGGGCCTGGGCGGTGGTTGGCGGGTGGGGTTGGGCCATGGGCTCCGGGCTGACGGAGTCGGGGTTGTCCGGTTTCAACCGGGTGTTGAACGATCAGCGGTCGGCGACATCACCCACTCACGATACGGTTGGCGTAGCCTCGACCGGGCTTGAGCGGTTTTTTCTTGGTGGTCTTCATCGAACCCTTGGCTTTGGTGTTGCCGTCTTTGGCGGCTGTGACGGGCTTGCCGTCCTCGGCAAGTTTCACGTTGCCGTTGACGTCGCCGAACTCATCCAAAGGCAGGGCGGGTTCTTTGGTCTTCTTGGCTTTCTTGCTCCGGGTGCGACGGCTGCGTTTCTTCTTGGTGGGCTCGCCGTCGACCATGATCTCGGACGCGTTGTCGTTCGAGTCGGGTTGCGGCGGGTCGGGCTCATCATCGGTGGAAGTTGCCTCGGCGCCGTCCTGAGCTTCGCTCTCAGCCGTCGACGATTTCTTTTTGCCCCGTGATCGACGGCGGCGCCGTTTCTTCGGCGCGGCTTCTTCGTCGTTGGCTCCGGCGTCTTTTGCCTCGCTGGTCGTTTCGGCTTCCTCGGCCACGGAATCGGTTGTCGAATCTTCGGAAGAGTCGCCTTCGCTTGCCACGACGTCTTCACCGTCTTGCTTCGAGTCTTTGTTCTTATTGCGGCCGCGTCCGCCACGGCGGCGTCGGCGACGACGCTTGGGCTTCTCGGCGGTTTCGCCGTCGTCATCGCTGTCTGTGCTTGCGTCTTCCGATTCGTTGGCAACAGCCTCATCGGCTTCGGCGGTTTGCTCTTGATCTGCGGCGGCTTCGGCGTCCGTATCCACCGCATCATCGGTTTGCTCGGTTTTCTTCTTGCGGCCGCGACCTCGGCGACGGCGGCGGGAAGATTTGCCGGAGCTGATCTGCTCGCCGTCTTCCGCGTTGGCATCCGCTTCGGCTTCTGCGGTGGTTGCCTCGGACTCGGTTTGTTCTGCGGTTTCTTCTTCGAGATCCTCGAGCTCTTCCAGCTCGAGGACTTCCGCTTCGGCGAGCTCGCGGAAGCTGCTCTCGGTGGTGGGCTTGAGCCGCTGCATGTACGTTTCGGGGTCGGTGGGGAGCACGACGCCCTTGGCGTTCATCGCGGTGATGTTGACGTAGTCGATCGTGCTGCCGCCGACGCGGACCATGACGGTCTTGCCGTACCTCTCTTCGAGTTGGACGAGTTCGCCGCGTTTACGGTTGAGGATGTGGAAAGCGACATCGGGGCTGATGGTCAGCTCGATGCTGGCCACATCGTCACGGTGCATGACCAATGCCAAGCGGCGCATCACGCTGAGGATGACCGACTCGGGGCTCATGCTGTAGCCGCGGCCGTTGCAGTGGGTGCATTCCTGGTAGATCGACTTCACCAGCGAGGGCCGCATGCGTTGGCGGGTCATTTCCAGCAAGCCGAACTGCGAGATCGGGCCGATGCGGGTGCGGGCGCGGTCTTTCTTGAGGTTATTGCGGAAGCGAGCCTCGACCGCCTTGCGGTTTTTCATCGGCCGCATATCGATCAGGTCGAGCACGACCAGTCCGCCAAGGTCGCGGAGGCGCAATTGCCGGGCGATTTCGTCGACGGCTTCGAGGTTGGTTTTGTACGCATTGGTCTCGGCGTCTTTCGCAGCGCGGGATTTGCCCGAGTTCACGTCGATGGCGACCAGCGCTTCGGTGGGATCGATCACCAAGGCTCCGCCTGAGGGCAGCGGCACCTCGCGGGAGTTCATGTTGTCGAGCTGTTCTTCGATGCCCATGCGGTGGAACAGCGGCACGGGGTCGTCGTAGTGCACGACCTTGGACTTGGTCCGCGGGTTAGCCACAGCGAGGAAGTCACGTGCCCGGCGGGCGGCGGTGAGGTCGTCGCACACGATACGGTCGATGTCGCTGCTGAACACGTCGCGGATGGTGCGGATGACCAGGTCCGACTCGGCATAAAGCTCGCCGTACTTGCCTCGCTGCTTTCGCTTACGTTCGATGTTCTTCCAGAGACGCTGCAGGTACGAGAGGTCTCGCTTAAGGTCGGTCTTGGTCTGCCCGATGCCTGCGGTGCGGACGATGAAGCCGAACTCCTTGGGCGGGTTCAGCATCTTGAGGATGTCGCGCATTTCTTTGCGTGCATCGTCGTCTTCGACTTTACGGGAGACCCCCAGCCGCTGCATGTCGGGCATCATCACCAGGAACCGCCCGGGGATGGAAAGGTAGCTGGTGAGGGTCGGGCCCTTGGTGCCGATGCCCTCTTTGAGGACCTGGACCAGGACTTCCTGGCCACGTTTCAGGCATTTCTGGATCGGGGGGCGTTCGTGGCGGGCGGTTTTGTGGCCAACCTTCTCGAATTCTTCGCGGTCTTTGCCGGGGAAGTATTTCGGGTGGAGGTCGGAGATGTGCAGGAAGCCGTTGCGTTCGAGGCCGAAGTCGACGAACGCCGCTTGGATGGCGGGTTCGACGTTGGTGACCCGGCCCTTGTAGATATTGGAAACGTGAGATTCGGTCGAGGCTCGTTCCTGATAGAACTCCTCGAGCTTGCCGTCCTCGACGATGGCGATGCGACACTCCTCGCCGGGGACGTAATTGATGAGCATTTCGGTTGTAGACACAGGCAGCTAAGTCGGAAGTGCAAAGCTTGAAGTGAGGCGTACAAGCGGCTTAGAGCCGGGGGGCACCTGCGGATGGACCGCGGCTGGGTTGTACGTCGTCCTTCGGGCTATCCACTTCGAACTTCCTTGTTCTGGGCCTTGGTTTCGCTCGAGCCTCGGGCAGGTTCGCCCGGCGATCGAAACGGCTGGCAGTTTGAGTTTCTCGGCGTGTCCTGGCTCGCGGGGCGAGGTCAGAATCCGATGGAACGCCCATCGAACGCCTTGGGCATCACTTTGTTGGCCTCATCCCTGAGGTAGTTCAACACTTCGCGGTCGGAATCGAAGCCGACGGCCTTACGGGCCACACGTCGGCACTGGTCGAGGCTGACGCTCCGGATCAATCTCTTGACTTCCGGGATAGCCGGGGGGGTCATCGAGAAGTTTCGGAGCCCCAAACCCAGCAACAGCATAATGAATTCGGGCTGCCCCGCCATCTCGCCGCAGAGACTGACGTCTGTATCGCTTCTATCGGCTGCGCGGATCACGTCCTTGAGCAACTGGAGTACCGCGGGGTGGGCGGCGGAGTACAGGTTGGCGATCCGCTCGTTGGCCCGGTCGACCGCCACGGTGTATTGAATCAGGTCGTTGGTGCCGATGCTGAAGAAGTCGACTTCCTTGCTGAAGGTCTTGGCCTGCAGGGCCGCCGAGGGCACCTCGATCATCATCCCCACCGGGATGTTCTCGGCGAATCGGATATCTTGGTCCTCGAGGTCTTCCTTCACATCCTGCAGAATCATCTTCGCTTGACGCAGCTCCATCACGCTGGAGATGAGCGGGAACATGATCTTCACGGGGCCCTCGGCGCTCGCCCGGAGGATGGCACGTAGTTGGGTACGGAACATCGGAAGGTTCTGCAGGCAGAGCCGGATCGAACGCAACCCCAAAAATGGGTTGCGTTCATTCATCATCGGGGCGGCGAGTTCGGCGCTCTCGGGGATCTTGTCCGCCCCGAGGTCGAGCGTGCGGATCGTCAGCGGCTTGCCGCCGAGGTTGCGGATGGTCTCGACGTAGCTGTCGTACTGCTGCTCTTCGGTGGGCTCGTGCTCGGCCGAGAGGTAGAGGAACTCGGTGCGGTAGAGTCCGATGCCCACGGCACCTTTCTCCAACGCATCAGGGACCTCGGTGGGGAACTCGATATTGCCCAGCAGCGAAATCTCGGTGCCATCTTTGGTCACGGCAGGCAGATCGCGGAGCTTGCCGAGCTCGGCATAGAGCTTTTTGATCCGCCGGACTTCTTGCTTGTATTCGAGAAGCTGTCCGGCGTCGGGTTCGACGATGACGACTCCGCGGTGGCCGTCGATGATGACGGTGTCACCTGACTCGACGCGCTCTGAGAGGTCCTCGAGGCCGACGATCGCGGGGATACCCAGGGCGTGCGCGAGGATGGCGGTGTGGCTGGTGCGGCCGCCGACGTCGGTCGCCAGGCCCTTGATCTTGGACTTGTCGAGCGCCGCGGTTTGGCTGGGCGTGAGGTCCTGGGCGATCACGATCGACGGTGCATCGACCTTGGACAGATCGCTATTGCCCGACGTGACGAGTTGCCGCAGAACCCGTCGTTTGAGGTCGTAGATATCGCCAACGCGGTCGCGGAAGTAGCTGTTCTCGTGAGCGAGGAACGTCTGGGCGTACGTCGTCATCACCGAGTACACGGCGTACTCTGCGGTCACCCGTTCGTTACGCACCATCGCCCGGAACTGATCGGTCAACGCCGGGTCGGCCAGCATGCCCAAGTGGAAGGAAAAGATCTTGGCGAGTTCTTCGCCCAGCGTTTCGGTGGTTTGCTGGTGGACCTCGGTGATCTGCCGAATCGATTCTTCAAGTGCGTTGTCGACCCGCCGGATGTGGTGGTCGATCAGCGCGGCGGGGATCGTGCGGCGCGGCACTGGGCGGTCCTCATTGTCAAGGACCACGGCCTTATAGATCGCTACGCCGGGCGATACCGGGATGCCTTTTTTCACCAGCATGCAAATAGGATAACCGCTAATTGATCATCGATTGTTAAAGCACAACGCCGCGGGAAGGGCCGCGGCGTTGTGAAGTTGATTAGAAATGTCGGTTGCTTAGTTTTAGATGCCAGCGGCCTTCTTGATCTTCGCGGCGAGGTCGGTCTTTTCCCAGGTGAAGGTTTCGTAGCTCTTGCCGTTGACCTTGATCTTGCCGGGTTTGCGGCCGAAGTGGCCGTGGCTGGCGGTGGGGGAGAAGATCGGGTTGCGAAGCTTCAGGTGCTTCAGGATGCCATCCGGCGTGAGCGGGAAGAGGTCGCGGACCAATTGGGTGATCTCGGGCTCGGGCAGCTTGCCGGTCTTGTAGGTGTCCACGTGGATCGAGGTCGGCTCGGCCACGCCGATGGCGTAGGAGAGCTGGACTTCGCAGACATCACAGACGCGTGAGGCCACGAGGTTCTTGGCGATGTAGCGGGCCATGTAAGCGGCGCTGCGGTCGACCTTGGACGGGTCTTTGCCGGAGAAGGCGCCGCCGCCGTGACGGCCGCGGCCGCCGTAGGTGTCGACGATGATCTTGCGGCCGGTCAGCCCGACGTCGCCGTGCGGCCCGCCGATCTCGAACTGACCCGTCGGGTTGACGAACACCTTGACCGCGCCCGCGGGGACGCGTGTCTTGCCCGTGGGGTTGAAGACGACCTTCGTGCCGGGCTTGAAGTACTTGCCCTTGATCACCGGCTCGATGATGTGCTTGAACACCGCCTGGCC
>JBCCWB010000040.1:0-21233 GCA_039194345.1 Planctomycetota bacterium | reverse complement strand
CGCGGAGATCCGCGACGATCCCGACTTCGATAGCCAGACCCATGCTGTGTTCCCGGAGAAAACCGTTTGATTAAAAATGGATCATCCGCCCGTCGCTGCCCAGGGCCGCCTCGTGGACGGCCTCGGACATGGTCGGGTGGGCGTGGATGGTCGCGATGAGTTCCTCGGCGGTGGCTTCGAGGCGTCTTGCCAGGCCCATTTCGGCGATCATTTCGGTGACGCCTTCGCCGATCATGTGGGCGCCGAGGATCTCGTTGTGCTCTTTGCCGGTGATGAGTTTCACGAAGCCGGTGGTGTCGCCCAGGGCCTGGGCTTTGCCCGAGGCGAGGAAGGGGAACTTGCCGACGTTGACCTCGATGCCCTGCTCTTTGCAGGCCTGTTCGGTGAGGCCGATGCTGGCGACCTGGGGGTTGCAGTAGGTGCAGCCGGGGATGGAGGTGTAGTCGACGTCGGGGGCGTCGTGGCCGTACATGCGTTCGACGCAGAGGATGGCTTCTTCGGAGGCGACGTGGGCCAGCCACGGCGGGCCGATGACGTCGCCCACGGCGTAGATGCCGGGGACGGAGGTCTGGTAGTCCGCACCGGGGGCTTTGTAGTCGGTTTTGATGTGGCCTTTGAAAAGCTCGATGCCGAGCGATTCTTCGAACAGGCCGTCGAACCGGCCGCGGACGCCGATGGCGACCAGGACCTTGTCGGCTTCGATCTCTTGGGTCTTGCTGTCGTCGTCGACCTTGGCGACCTGAGCCTTGATGCCGGTGTCGGTGACCTCGATGGACTTGGTGATGTGGCTGGTGAGGATCTTGACGCCTTGCTTCTTGAAGGATTTCTCGGCGGCCTGCGAGACGTCGATGTCTTCGACGGGCAGGACGCGGTCGAGCATCTCGACGACGGTGACCTCGGTGCCGAAGGCGTTATAGAAGTAGGCGAACTCCATGCCGATGGCGCCCGAGCCGACGACGAGCAGCTTCTCGGGGCGTTCGGGCAGGTTCATCGCTTCTTTGGAGGTGATGATTTTTTCGCCGTCGAAAGGAGCACCCGGCAGGGCGCGGGGCGAAGCACCGGTGGCGATGAGGATCTTGTCGGCCTTGAGGGTGTGCTTGGGTTTGGCGGTGAAGCGGACCTCGGCGGGCATGTCCTGGTCGATGGCGGGACGCTTGGGGTCGATGGAGGCGTCGACGTCGGCGTGGTCGTAGACCGAGACCATGCCGGCCTTGGGGATGAAAGCGTGGCCGGCGAAGTGGGTGATCTTGTTCTTCTTGAACAGGAAGCTCACACCGTTGCTGAGGTTGCCCGCGACGTTGCGCGACCGGCCGATAATCTTGTCCCAGTCGTAGGACAGGCCTTCGACCTTGATGCCGAAGTGATCGCCTTCGTGCCGGACCTTTTGATACAGCTCGGCCCCGGCGATGAGGGCCTTGGTGGGGATGCAGCCCCAGTTGAGGCAGACGCCGCCGAGGGCGTCGCGCTCGACGCAGGCGACGGATTTGCCCATCTGGGCGGCACGGATGGCGGCGACGTAGCCCGCGGGGCCCCCGCCGACGACGATGAGATCGAATTGGGTTTGGTTTGCCATAGCGAGGGAATTGTAGCGGCTGATTCGTGTGGGGGAGATCGGCCGCTTCGGAGGCTATTCCCTGCTCAGCCGCTCATCGTGGGCATGTCGGCCATGTCGTACATCGCCACCATGTAGGGGTGGTCTTCGCGGTATTCCGTCAGTGGCTTGGCGTTCTCCACGGTGCCCGGGCCGCGGCGGTCGGTGCCGGTTTGGCCCGTGGCGGAATCGCCAAGCGACTGGCGGATGCGCTCGGCAAAGGCGCTGAGGCGTTCGACCACCTCGGGGTGCTGATCAAACACGTTGTGTTGTTCGCTGGGGTCGTCGCGGAGGTTGAACAGCGCCGACACAGCTTCATCTCCTTTGCGGAGGTGTAGCTTCCAGTCGCCCATGCGGACCGCTTCGAGCTGGAAGAACTTGAAGTAGGCCATTGTGTCTTTGGCGGGTTCGGTGCCGTCTCGGAAGAGCAGGCCGGAGATATCGACACCGTCGATCGGGTGGGTGTCGGGGTTGGGGTGGTCCACGCCGACGAGGGCTGAGAGGGTCGGGTAGAGGTCGATGTGGCGGACGACGGCGTCGCAGGTCGAGCCCGCTTCGATTTGGCTGGGCCACCGCATGAGGCAGGGCACGCGTTGACCGCCCTCCCAGGTCTGGCTCTTGTGGCCACGCAGCGGGTCGTTGCTGCCGCCTTCGCCCCGGGCGCGGGAGCCGTTGTCGCTGGTGAAGCTGACTAGGGTGTTGTCGTCTAGGCCCAGTCGTTTGAGCGTGTCGAGGATGACGCCGGTGGACCAGTCGATGCACGCCACCGCCCCGCCGTAGCCGCCGTTGCGCGATTTTTCGAGGAAGGGCTTGGGTACGAACAGCGGCACGTGCACGTACATGTGGGCGAGGTACAGGAAGAACGGCCCGTCCTGATTCGCCTCGATAAAGCGGGTGCACTCGGCGGTGTAACGCTCGGTGAGGCCACGCTGATTGGGTTGTTGCTGCTCGACGGTCTCGTCACGCATCAGCGGCAGCGGCGGGCTGTCTTCTCGGCCGACCTGTCGGCCCATGTCGTTGCTGTAGGGCAGGCCGAAGTAGTGGTCGAAGCCGTGGCGCGTGGGCAGGAACTCGGGCTGATCGCCGAGGTGCCATTTGCCGACGATCTGCGTGGCGTAGCCCGCCCGCTTGAGCTGCTTGGCGATGGTTTGCTCGGAGGTGTCTAGCCCGATGCTTTCGCCGGGGAACAACACCCGCTCGACACCAACGCGTGGCGGGTAGCAGCCGGTCATCAGCCCGGCACGAGACGGAGAACAGATCGGCGACACCGCATAGCAATCCGTAAACCGCATGCCGTCTTGGGCGAGCTGGTCGAGGTGCGGCGTGTCGTTGCGGGTTGAGCCGTAGGCCCCGAGGTCGCCGTAGCCCAAGTCGTCGCAGTTGATGAGAATGATGTTGGGCTGGTCCGGCAAGGGGCGCCTCCAGGGTTAAGCGAAGACGACGGTCTTGTTGCCGTAGCGCAGGACGCGGTCTTCGAGGTGCATGCGTAGGCCGTGGGTGAGGACCAGGCGTTCGACGTCTTGTCCTCGGCGGACCATCTCGGCGGGGTCCTGGGCGTGAGTGACTCGGGCGACATCTTGCTCGATGATCGGGCCGGCGTCGAGGTCGGGGGTGACGTAGTGACACGTTGCGCCGATGAGTTTGACGCCGCGCTCGAAAGCCTGGTGGTACGGCCGGGCACCGATGAAGGCGGGCAAGAAGCTGTGGTGGATGTTGATCATCCGGCCGTCGTATTTCTCGCAGAGGTGCGGCGGCATGATCTGCATGTAGCGGGCCAGGACGATCGTCTCGGCGTCCATCTCTTCGCAGAGCGTTTCGACGCGGGTGAAGGCGGGCGTCTTGTTCTTCGGATCGACCGGGACGTGGTGATACGGCACGCCGTAATACTCGGTGAGCGAGCGGAGGTCGTTGTGGTTGGAGATGACGCCGCAGAGGTGGAACTTGAGGTCGCCGGTGGACCACCGGTGCAGCAGGTCGGTGATGCAGTGGCCTTGCTTGCTACACATCAGCACGACGCGGTGTGGCACGTCGGGGTCGCGGATCTTCCAGCTCATATCGAACTGTTCCGCGATCGGCGTGAAACGCTTGCGGAGTTCGTCGATGCCGAAGGGAACGGAATCGACGTAAATCTCCTGCCGCATGAAAAACAGGCCGGTCTCTCCGTCGGCGTGTTGGGCGGCCTCGACGATCCAGCCGTTGAACGACGCGGTGAACGACGACACCGCCGCAACGATGCCGACCTTGTCGGGGCAGGAGAGCGTGAGCGTGTAGCGTGGGCGGTGGGCGACAGTCATGGGATAGGGCCGAGGCAAATCGGGAATAGTGAATAATTTTACTGAGATGTGGAGGCGCGTGGGTCAGGCGGCGGTCTGGCCGTGCATGGTCCAGGTGATGCCCTTGCCCGCTCGCTTGGCCTGGTAGAGGTGTTGGTCGGCCTGTTCCATGAGCTCTTCGCCGTCACGGCAGCCCTCGCGTTGGAGCGACGCAGCGCCGACCGACAGGTCGACTTGGAAGCTCGGACCCAACAGGCTGGCGGCTTGTTGGCGATAAAGCGTGCGGATGTGTTGGGTCAACTCCGAAGCGCGTTCGAGTGAAGCGCCGGGCATGAACAACACAAACTCGTCTCCGCCGAGGCGGATTGCCAGGTCTTCGTGGTGACGGATCGACGAACGGATCAGTTCAGCCAAGAGGACTAACAGCTCGTCGCCCTTGTTGTGGCCCAGCGAATCGTTGACCTGTTTGAAGTTGTCCATGTCGATCATGACACACAGCAGGTCGGTGTCAGACTCGCGGGACGCTTCGATCAGTCCGGGGAGGTGGGTGTCGAGGAAGCGGCGGTTGCCCAGTTCGGTGAGAGCATCACGCATCGCGAGTTTGCTGAGCGTGCTCACGGCTTTTTTCGTTGCTGTGGTGATACGGTCGTCGAGCGTGCGGCGGAGCTGGCGGGCGTCGTAATGATCACGGATGCGGTCCACGGCGAGGCTGCGTACGGCCCTGGCCATGCGGCCCACTTCGTCACCGCGGCCGGTAGGGAGATCGCGGATCTGGGTTTGTCGCTGATCAAGGGTGAGCGAGTCGAGTTGGTCGGCAAAGCGGCAGATCGGCCGGGCGATCTGCGACCAGACAAACCATATGCCCAGGCTCACGGCGATCAAAACCCCCAAGGACGCCGCCATGGTGCTGAGGTCGTTGGCTGAATGCAGTTGCCCCAAGCCGAAGCCGACGCTCAGCGTCACGATAACAACCAGGGTGAGTTGGCTATAGAGCGTAGCGCGGCGGCGTTTGGTTCGATCGAGCTTCGCTTCGGCGCGAGAGCCCATCGGGTGCGGGTTGTCGGCAATGGTTTCGACCACACGCTCGTATCGGCGAGCGATCGTGACCGGTTTGGTGCGATTGCGTTGCGCGAAGTCTTGCCCGGATGAAGCAGCGAGCAGGCGAACGGTTGTGCCGATTGGGGGGATGTCTGGCGGAGTTATCAGACCACAAATGGCGGCTGGTTCATATCAGCGGGTAACGCAACACGCTCGATGCTGGTGGCCAATCGTGAGACCGGATCGATATCGATCAGAACGCCTTGCACTTCCGGGTTGCCCTCGGCCACGTCGAACGCAGCGGGAAGGCCCGTGGACATGTGGTGGACCACACGGTCGACGCGTCGGCCGAGCACAGAATCCTGCGGCCCGGTCATGCCCAGGTCGGTGACGTAGGCGGTGCCTTTGCCCAGGCCGGGGATGGGCGAGCCGGGGATCGAGGTGTCGCTGCCGGGAGTGGGCAGCACACGGTAGTCGGCGGTGGGCACGTGCGTGTGCGAACCCAGCACGGCGGCGACGCGGCCGTTGGCGTGCCAACCGAAGGCGATCTTTTCGCTGGTGGCCTCGCCGTGGATCTCGGCGATGATGATGGCGGGCGGCTGGCTGCGCAGCGACTCGAGGAAGCGGTCGAGCGCCGCGAACGGATCGTCCGCCTGCACCGAATTCATGAACAGCCGGCACATGATCATGACCACCACGACATCGGGCCCGCCCTCCACCGGCGAAGGCAGACGCATATAGCCCTTGCCCCACGCCTGGCCGGGCAGATTAATCGGGCGGATGAGGTTGTTGGCCGTGTTGAGGGTGTTCTTGATCTGCTGTTTGCGGAAGGCGTGATCGCCCAGCGTCATGCCGTCGACACCCGCGGCGCAGAGTTTTTTGTGCTGCTCGGGGGTGATGCCCGAGCCGTTGGCGATGTTCTCGGCGTTGGCGATGACCAGGTCCGCTCCGTGCTGCTCGCGCAGGGTTTTGACCTGCTGGGTCAGGGCTTGCCGGCCGGGCGTGCCGACGATGTCTCCGAGGTAGGCGATACGCATGGGGAGTGATTTCTGATTGATGAATGATGATTTATGATTGTGCAGGCACAGGTTAGGCAACTGCAAGGTTAAACCCTAGCACATCGCCGTTGGCTTGCCTGATTGCCTTCAAATCATCAGTCAAAAATCATCTATCATCAATCACTATGCGCTGTCCCTTCTGCCAAGCCAACGACGACAAGGTCATCGACTCCCGCGAAGCGGAGCACGGGGCCTCGATCCGTCGTCGGCGGGAGTGTAAGCGGTGCGGCAAACGCTTCACGACCTACGAACACGTCGAAACCAACACCCGGCTGACCGTGATCAAGCGGGACGGCAACCGGGTGCCCTTCGACCGCGAGAAGCTGCTGGGCGGGCTGCAGAAGTCGGCGTACAAACGGCCGATCAAGGCCGACCAGCTGACGACGGTGGTGGACGAGATCGAGACCGAGCTGTTCAAACGCGGCAAGAAAGAGGTCGAGTCGACCGACATCGGCCGGCTGTGCGTCGAGAAGCTCAAACGACTGGACCACGTCGCCTACGTCCGCTTCGCCAGCGTCTATATGAAGATTGCCAACATCGACGACTTGCTCGAAGAGATGATGGAGGTCAAAGAAAATCAGCCCGAGCCGCCGTTGAAGGATCAAGGGTTTTTGTTCAACGAGTGAAGAATTTTCGAGGCAAGCGCCTACGCGGCGGGCGGGAGGGGCTTTACCCCTGCACCCCCAAGACAAGCAGTCAGTGCTGTTGTTTCGTTTAGCGGGCGATCAAAGATCGCCGTGGTTTGAAACTCACCACCGCGTGGGCCCCTCACCCAGCAACTTCCGTAACCCCAATGCCGCGAAGGCGAGCCCGACTGCGATGATGGCCAACCCCATCGCGGTGGCGTCACCCCCCGGACGCTGCAGCGACGCGTAGATCGCCAAAGGCAATGTCCGCGTTTGCCCCTCGATATTCCCCGCGACGATGATGGTTGCACCGAATTCGCCCAGCGCCCGGGCGAACGCCAGCAGGCAGCCCGCCGCCAATCCATGCCAACTCAACGGCAGCGTCACGCTCCAAAACGTTCGCCACTGCCCCGCCCCGAAGGTGTGCGCTGCTTTTTCCAGGTCTTGATCCACCCCGGCAAACGCCACCCGCAAAGTCAGCACCAGAAACGGGAACGCCACCACCGCTTGGGCGATCGCCGCGCCGATCCAAGTGAATACGACGCCGTTGCCCGGCAACCAACCGCCCAACGGGCCCGAGTTGCCCAGCAATTTCAACAGCACATACCCCGTCACCACCGGCGGCACAACCACCGGCAGCATCACCGTCAACTCGATCAACCCCTTGCCCCGAAACGTTCGCCGGGCCAAGACCAACGCCAACGCGACGCCGGGCGCGAGACAAAGGCCCACCGCCGCCGAGGCACAAAGCAGCGACAAGCCGACCGCCGAGATAATCGCTCCGACATCCATCCCCACGACGATAGCAGGTCAACGCCTCACGGAATCGAAACCCGCTTCCGTGAAGCGCTGTTGAATCGGCTCACTTCGAAGCCATTCCATCAGCCGTATTCCTGCGGGGGACGCGTCGACCACCCCGGCTGTCACGACGATGGGGTCGTGGCTCGCCGGATCCACGATGCACAACACACGTACATCTTCATCCGAGATGTCGGAGAGGTCGCTGCGGTAGACCAAAGCGGCATCGACGTCGCCGGTTTGTGCATAGCGAACCCCAGCGCGGACGTCGGCTGTGGTGATCAGACGCGGTTGAATCTTTTCCCACACTCCGGCCTGCCTCAATGCTTGCTCAGCGTAGTGCCCGGCTGGGACCGAGGCGGGGTCGCCGAGCGCGATGCGGCCAAAACGCGGATCACCGAGTTGGTCGAGCTCGATGGGGTCGCCCCGCCCCACGACCACCAAGCGGTTACCTGCCAATGCGGCTAGGTTCTTGGGCAGGACGCGATGCGCCTCGATCAGCGGGTCCATCCATTGAGGGTGGGCGAGGATGATTAGATCTGTTGGGGCACCCTCCATGACCTGCCGCGTCAGTGTTCCCGAGCCTGCGAGATTGAGCTGGACTTCTAATCCGAGCTCGTGCTCGATCTGCGAACGCAGCGATTCAAGGGTCGGCCCTAAACTCGCCGCTGCTGAGACTTGTACAGTCGTCGATCCACGGTCAGGGTCTTCACACCCCCCAGATACGAAGCAAACAACCACGCAAGCTGACAGGCGCAAATCATTGCATGAAAATAATTTGTGGCCTAACATCGAGACGATGCACAACAACGACCCCTTGAGTCGGAGAAATCCAGCGGAAAAATTGAGGATAACCCTTACGAGATTGTGACGAAATAAACCTTGCATTCGATTGCCTAGCAACCTTAACATGAGTGTGTTCGCCTGCACATTTCACCGCCGATTCTCGGCGTCAAATTTTGTTTCACTTCTTGTTTCGTCTCTTTTTCTTTTTTAGTTCTCTAGCTCTTTAGCGCAGTTACGTCATTACATTTCGATTTTCGAAAGGTTTACACATGGCCAATGTGCAAACAATTGTTACTCGTAAGGGCTCAGCGGTCCTCACGGTGGGGCCCGAGGCTAGCACCCTCGATGCGTCCAAGCTCATGAATGAGCACAAGATCGGGGCGTTGGTGGTGCTGGAGAACGATCGGGTGAAAGGGATGTTCACCGAGCGTGACGTGCTGCGACGTATCGTCGCGGATCAGCGTGACCCAGCCAGCACCCGCGTGGGCGATGTGATGACGGTGGATGTCGTGACCTGCTCGCCGGAGATCGAGATCGACTGTGCCCGAAACATTTTTATGGAAAAACGCATCCGCCACCTGCCGGTGCTGGACGCTAACGAAAAGCTCATCGGCCTGATCTCCATCGGCGACCTCAACGCCTGGGAACTCAACGGTCAGGAAATGAAGATCGCCGCATTGGAGGAATATCTCTACGGCATGGCCTAAGGTCCAGCCGACACAATCATTCGCAATCCCCGTTAACGCGGGGGTAGCGGGTGGGGCCCGGGGGTCCCGGCCAATGGGAGGAACCGGGATCTAGAACGCCTTTCGAGCGTAGAGCCAACTGGTCTTGCCGCTGCCTACCATGGTGGCGAGGCCGAAAGCGGTTTGGGGGACAAACCGCGGGCTCCGTTCGGAGGCGTTTTTTTTTATGCTCGCTTGGCTCCCCATCCTGCTGTCCGGCGTCGCGGGTCTGGCCGCCTTGGTCTGGGCGTACATCAACTACGGCGGCTTCGGGAAATCGCTGCGGTATCAATTGCCGCAGCCCGACGAGCAGGAAAGCGCTGACTCGAAACAGCCTGACCAAGCCTTACCTAGCGTTGCCCTGCTGTCGCCCGGCCGAGACGAAGCCGACCACCTGCCCACGGTCATCCCCGAGTGGTGTGAGCAGGACTACCCTAACTTGCGGGTGGCCTTCATCGATGATGCCAGCACGGACGACACGCCCCGCATCACGTCGGAAATGACCGACCGCTATTCGAACTTACGGGTCTTACGCAATGAGCAGGAGCCCCCCGCTGGTTGGATGGGCAAATGCTGGGCGGTTCACCAGGGTTACGAAGCACTCCAAGACGATATCCGAGACCAGCCATCCGATATCGAATGGCTCTGCTTCACCGATGCTGACATCCATTGGCACCCCCAGCTCCTGCGCACCGCCATCGAGCACGCCGAGGAACACGATGCCGACCTGTTGGGTGTGACTCCGACGCTGCGTTTTGGCAGTGCGGGCGAGGCGATCGTGCAACTGCAACTCGTTCTGGCGTTGGGCTTGATGCTGCCGTTCGAGAAAGCGATGGACCCCGACTCGCCGGTGGCCCTGACGGGGGGCGCGTTCATCCTGGTTCGTAAAAAGTTCTATGACGACATCGGCGGGCACGAAGCGGTCAAGGGGGAGATGGTCGAAGACCTCAAGATCGGCGCGGCCCTCAAAGCCGCGGGTGCCCGACACCGCGTCGCGACGGCGGGTGAGCTGCAGTGGTGCCGGATGTACAACGGCTGGGCCGACATGTGGGAGGGGCTGACCAAGAACGCCTACGCCGGGCTGGGCCACCGGTGGTGGGCCGCAGCGGGCGTGGTGTTCGCCACGCTGCTGCTCAACGTCGGGCCCGTGTTGTATGCGCTGGTCAGTGTGGTGTGGTTGGCGATTGCACCCGGTTGGCTGTCGGGGGCGACTCTGGTGGTATCGCTGTTGACCGTTGCGTGGCAGGCCCGCGCCCTCAACGCGGGGCGGAAGCTGATGAACATGCCATGGCCCTATGCGTGGACGCTCCCGATCGGCAGCGCGATCTACGCGCTGATCATCGTTGCGAGTGTTTGGCAGTACCACACCAAGGGCAACGCCTGGAAGGGACGGCGGTACTCTTCCGCCGATGCACAAGCATCAGCCTGATCCCATCACATCTTCATGCGCTGCGCCCGCCGTTGTACCCCGGTTGCGGGGCAAACGGCATGATCTGACGGGTATCAAAATAACCGTCGAGTTGCAGCAGGCTCAGGAGTTCTGGCCCTGGAATTCGCATGCTTGCGAACCGGCGGGCTGGTATCCTTGAGATGTCTTATTTAGGGGACTCCTCTCTTGATGAAATTTCTCGAACTACTTCTGGACTGGCAAAACCTGCGGATCGACTTCGGCGTTGACGCGGTGATCTACGCGGCGTTCGCGCTGGCGGGTACCGCCCTGTTCGTGCTGCGTCTCGGCTTGTCGCTACTGCTGGGCATCGGCGATGAGATGGATTTCGATACCGGCGACCTCGAGCACGGCGGCGGGTTCCCGCTGATCTCACTGCTCTCGCTCACGGCGTTCTTCATGGGCGCGGGCTGGATGGGGTTGATCGCCCGGGTCGACTGGGGCCTATCCCCCACTGCATCCGCATTCGCGGCGGGCGGCTTCGGTTTCTTGCTGATGCTGCTCTCGGCGAGCCTGATGTTCGGTGCGAAAAGGCTGACGCAAGACGTGACCTACGACGTGAAGACCGCGGTCGGCCGAACCGGGCAATGCTACATGGCCATCCCCGCGAAGGGCGAAGGCAGCGGCCAGGTCCGCGTCAGTGTGTCGGGCCGATCGATGATCGTGAGCGCAATCTCCAACGGCGCAGCCATCGAAGCGTTCAAAGACATCACTGTCGTGGATGCCCGCGATGACGAAACGCTCGTCGTTCAACAAGTCGACGGCTAACGCTGCCGCATCAACGGGTAATCGCTCGCCATCTGTCTCAGCACTGCGATAACCGCTTCGAATAAGCTCAAGCATCAAAATCTAATCCATGTTCTCAACCAGGGGTCCACTCCATGACTGCACTCAACTTACTCACACTGGCTCAGTTCGAAGAGGTCGCCGAGGGACTGACCATCGGCCCACTCATCTTGATCGGGCTGGTTGTTCTGGTTCTCTTCGCCGCGTTCGCGTTTATCGTGAAACGCTACAAGCGCTGCCCCTCGAACCGCATTCTCGTGATCTACGGCAAGGTGGGCGGGCAGCGGGCTGCTAAAGCTCTACACGGTGGTGGCGCCTTTGTTTGGCCGGTGATTCAGGACTGGGCGTTCCTCAGCCTCGAGCCGATGACGATCGACATTGAGCTGACCAGCGCTTTGTCGAAAAAGAACATCCGCGTGGGTGTACCCTCAACATTTACCGTGGGTATCAGCACTGAGCCCGACATCATGAACAACGCGGCCGAGCGTCTGCTAGGTCTACGGGATCAAGAGATCGCCGCACAGGCCCGCGACATCATCCTCGGCCAGATGCGTCTGGTCATCGCGACGCTGACGATCGAAGAGATCAACCAGGACCGCGAGAAGTTCCTGGACCTCGTGAATAAGAACGTGAACTTCGAGCTCAACAAAGTTGGTCTGTACATGATCAACGTCAACATCCGCGACATCACGGATGAATCGGGCTACATCGAAGCACTTGGTAAGAAGGCCGCGGCCGAGGCGATCAACCAAGCGAAGATCGATACCGCCAATGCCGACCGCGAAGGCGCGATCGGCACCGCGAACGCCGATAAGGAACGCGAGGTCCAGGTCTCGGCCCAGGTGGCAGAATCGAACATCGGCCAGAAGCAGGCCGAGCGTGACCAACGGATCCGCACCGCGGCCCTCGAGGCCGAGGGTATCAGCGGTGAGGCAAACGCGCAGCGTGAACAAGAAATCGCCATCGCGCAGCAGAACGCGATCGCGATCCAGGGCAAGAAAGAAGCCGAGGCCAACCAGCGGATCAAGGTCGCGGAACTCGAAGCCACATCGGTTGAGGGTGAAAATAAATCCAAGGCGGAGATGGCGGCGTACGAAGCGACGCTTGCTGAGGCACGAGCCGAGGCGCGGCGTCGCGGTGACGTGGCCCTGGCTCAGGCGAGCCGGGACGTGTTGACCGCCGAGAAGGAAGAAGAACTCGCCCGGATGGAAAAAGAGGTCATCGCCCGCGAGATGATCGAACGTCAACAGATCGAGATCAACGCTGAGGCCGAGGCCGAGCGGGTCCGCCGCGTGGCCCGGGGTGAAGCGGATGCGGTCTTGGCCAAGTACAACGCCGAGGCCGAAGGCTTGAAGAAGGTCCTCGACGCGAAGGCCGAGGGCTACCACAACCTGATCGAAGCTTGTGCTTCTCGCCCCGACCTCGCCCCCAGCCTGCTCATCATTGAGAAGCTGCCTGAGCTGGTCGCCGAGCAGGTCAAGGCGATCCAGAACCTCAAGATCGACAAGATCACGGTCTGGGACAGCGGCGCTTCGGGAAGCGGCGACGGCTCGACCGGTTCAACCGGCAACTTCCTCAAGGGCCTCATCGGCTCGCTGCCTCCGATCCACGAACTGGCCGATCAAGCCGGTATCGACTTGCCTGAGGTGCTGGGCAAGGTGCAGCCGGAGGTGCAAAAGAAACCCGAACCCGTTGAAAGCACCAAATCAGCTCAAGCGAAACCGGGCACCGGGGCAAGTGAGGCATAAATCAGATGCAAGCTTCTTCCGAAACCACCAATGAATCCGAGCCGGCTCCATCGGCTCGGATTTTTAGCAGGGGGACCAGCAATGTCCTTCGCGTTGTCTTTCGGGACGATCGTGAGAAGCCCGTATTAGTTCCCAGTCGGAAAATCCTCATCCACGGCTGGGTCACCGTGCTGTTGATTGCTGGATTTTGTGCCTTCCCAACAGTGTTGAAACGGTATGACATTGATCTCGGGTTCATCGCGATCGGCTGGTATGTGATTGGAGCACTCACGACGATTCTGGTGTTGGCGATTAGCCATGTGACCTGGTTTATCACCCGATCGCGTGGCCCCTATCTACGGGGAAATCGATTCAAAGGAACGATCGATTTGCCGCGGTTGTCTCGCACGATTCAAGCCACCCAGGTCAGAGAATTGCGATACGTAACGGGATGGATCGACGGAGGGGAAGCGCGATCTCCTGTGGACGAGCTCCATCTCATCACCGATCGTGGTGAAGTCTTGAAAGTTATTGGCGGCACCTACAACCATTTCCGTAAACACGCACGGCGGTTTGCCCAAGCAATGAGGCTTGATTATGTAGAGGTTTCGGTCGATTAACCGCCGTATTACGGATTAAGGCTCTTGTTGATGGCGTGTGTGAACGTTTCAATAGTGTCATGCAGATCTATCAAACCAAGCTTCAGCAATCCAGCCATGGCCAGGGCACAACCGAGATCACTCACCACGTCCGCGACATCCTCCGCGAGTCGGGCCTGACGACCGGTACCGTGAATGTGTTCTGCCAGCACACGTCCTGTTCACTGGTGCTGATGGAGAACGCCGACCCATCGGCTCGGCAGGACCTCGAGGCGTTTTTGTCGAAGCTGGTGCCCGAGGATGAGCCGTACTTCGTGCACACCGCGGAGGGGCCGGACGATATGCCGTCGCATATCAAGATGGCGCTGACACGGACCAGTGAGACGATTCCGTTTGCAGATGGCCGACTGCTTTTGGGAACATGGCAGGGCTTGTTTCTATGGGAGCATCGCGACCACCCGCATACGCGGCGGTTGGTCGTGACGGTTGTCGGCGAATAGGTTGAGGGTCGACGCGTGTTGGTTTGCGGCTTTAACATATCGGATAGGCCATGGCGCAAAAACTACTCGACCTCATCCCGGCAGCTCTACCGTTTACGTTGACCTTGCTCGCGATCGCGTTGACGATCTGGTTCACGTGGTGGGTCTTACTGCGGCGGGTGCCGTTGTTGGGTTACGAAGCCCGCCGGTCTCGGCAGCTGATCTTGCTCGGGGTGATCGCGGTGTGTGTGGTGCTCACCATCATCGCGTTGCCGGCTCCGGTTTCGACGCGAGAGCAGCTCTTGCAGCTTGTCGGTTTGGTGACGACCGCGGTGGTCGGTTTGTCATCGACGACGTTTGTCGCTCACGCCTTGGCGGGGTTCATGCTGCGTTCGACCAAGAGCTTTCACGTTGGCGATTTCATCAAGATCGGCGACCACTTCGGCCGGGTCACCGAGCGGGGCCTGATCCACACCGAGATCCAGACCGAAGACCGTGACCTGACGACCCTGCCCAATCTCCATCTCATCACCCACCCCTACACCGTGGTCCGGGCTTCGGGCACCATCGTCTCGGCGGAGGTCGGGCTGGGCTACGGCGTGCACCATGCGGTCATCGAACCTCTGCTGCTCTCGGCGGCGCGTCAGATCGATCTGGGTGATCCGTTTGTTCGCGTGATGGCCCTGAACGACTTCAGTGTGACCTACCGGGTCAGCGGTTTGCTCAAGGACCCGCAGCAATTGCTGACCACCCGGTCCCGCTTGCACAGCGCGGTGCTTGATACGTTGCACGGCAACGAGATCGAGATCATGTCGCCCAACTTTATGGTCCAGCGGCCCCAGCCGAACCATGAGCCCGAGATCCCTGAATCGGTGCGGAAGAAGGATCGTATTACCTCCAAATCGACCGCGGAGGGCGTAGCGTTCGACAAAGCCGACGCGGCGTCAGAGAAGGAAAAAGAGGCCTTGACGCTGGCTGAGAGAATCAAGAAGCTTGAAGGTGAGCTCCGCGAAGCGGAACCCGAAGCCAAGCCGCAGATCACCGAAAAGCTGGATACCCTCAAACAACGGGCCGAGCAGGTCGAACGTGAGCGTGGGTCTGGCACGGAATCTGAGTGATAGATCGCGGTGGGTACGGTCGTTAGTTTTCATTTCTTTTGTTGAGTCGGGAACTCCGAACGATCTCGTGCGTCTGAGCTGGGTGGATGTAGCTATTCCCTTGCACAGGAGCCCGGATATGAAAACTACGCGCGGTCGATTTTTACGGAACGTTTCGGGTTGTATGTTGGCGGCCAGCCTGGGGTTGACATCCTCTGCTCTGGCGGATGATGTCACCATCATCATCGAGAAGCCGGTTCACCCCATCGCTCCGTTGCCTGTTGAACCTGCACCGCAGACCCCGCCCTTCGAGGGTGTTCGGCCCGCGGTGGATTTGGCGATCCTCCTGGACACCTCCAACTCGATGGATGGCCTGATCGATCAGGCTCGTAGCCAGCTCTGGACAATTGTCAGCCAGTTCGCCGCCGCCAAGAAGGCTGGGCAGACGCCGCACTTGCGCGTCGCGCTGTTCGAATACGGCAACACCCGCCTGCCCGCGACCGAGGGCTACCTCCGCCAAGTGGTGCCGCTCACCGACGACCTCGATGTGGTCTCCGAAGAATTGTTTGCCTTAACGACCAACGGCGGCGACGAGTACTGCGGCCAGGTCATCGATGAAGCGATCACCCGGCTGGATTGGTCAGAGGATCCCAACGCTTATCGCACGATTTTTATCGCGGGGAATGAACCGTTCACTCAGGGGAACGTCGACCCGGCTGAGGCGTGCAAACGCGCGATCGAACACGGCGTGATCGTCAATACGATCCACTGCGGTTCCTACGACGCCGGCTTGCAAGGGCAATGGAATATGGGTGCTCGGGTGGCTGAGGGGGAGTACCTCAACATCGATCAAGACCGCGTGGTGATCGACATCGAGTCGCCACACGACCGCATCATCATCGAACTCAACGCCAAGCTGAACGAAACGTACCTGTGGTACGGCGACGAGGCGGCAGGGTACGGCGCGAACCAGTTGGCTCAAGACGCTAATGCGTCGTCGGTGGGCCTTGGCGTTGCGCTTGAACGTGCGAAGACCAAGGCATCGAGTGCATACAACAACCGCGGCCGTGACCTGGTCGATAGTTTTGGGGGTCTCCCCTTTGGTGGTGAAGCCGACGCCGAAGGCTTAGCCGAGCTGGAAGAAGATGCGCTGCCCGAGGCGATGAAAGAGATGGATGCGGACGAACGTTGGGTGTTCGTGCAAGAAAACGCCGAGAAACGTGCGGAGCTCCAGACGCAGATCGCCGAGGCAACCGCGAAACGCGAAGCCTTCGTGGCCGAGGAACGCAAACGCCTGAGCGAAGCCGGCGGCGACGCGACGCTGGGCGACGCGGTATTGCAGGCGATCCAGAAACAGCTCGCCGCGGCGGGCTACGAGATCGAGTCGGCGGAGTAACCGATTGAAGATGCGATCAGCCGGCGGTGACCCTGGGTGGAGTTGAAGGACGTTTGCCGTAACTCAGCCTTCGCCACAGTGCCTCCATCGGCCCCATGGAATGTCGCTTTAGCCACCAGGTGGACCAGGCCAGTTGGATAGCCCAGATCACGGTGACAATACCCATCTGCTGGCTCCAATTGAGTTTCCCCAGCAGCCCGATGCCGAGGGTACCGTAGAACAGGGCGTGACAGATCACGCTCTGGGCCAGGTAGTTGGTCAGGGCCATCCGCCCCACTGCCGCCAAGGGAGCGGTGATCCATGAAAGCGCCCCGCTTCGCACTACGAGTATGATCACGCTGGCGTAGCCCATCGCGAGCAGGACGCTGCCCCAGTAGTTGCCCAGCGTGCCCAGGAACATCGCCTCGATGCTGCCACGTTCATTTGCGGGGTAACGCCACAGGTCCGAGGCGATCAGTGGAAGGCCGACCGCGCAGGCCAGTACGATTAACGTGACATAGACCCGGGTCGGGGCGGTCCCGCGTAAGACCCCGAGCTTCAGTAGGCCCATGCCCAGCAGCATCACGCCGCCAGCCCGCCAGATGCCCCACATGACGAAGAAAAATGTCTGGAGTTCCAAGGCCAGCGGTGCCCGGAAAGCCATCTGCGACCACCAGCCGCCACGGCGTGCCGCGGTTTCGTCGGCGATCATCTGAGCATCGGGTTGAGTAAACGCCAACATCTCGGCCTGACTTTCCTCAGGCCAGTACTGCACCGACCAACCAATCAAGGCGTTCAGACCGCTTCCGATGATCAGTAGCACCAAGCCCAGTGATATCAGCAGAATTGGACCACGTCGGCGCAGCAGGAAAAGCCACAGCCCGCACATCGCGTAGGCGTACAGGATGTCGCCGAACCACAGGACATAGGCGTGGAGTACTCCGATCACCCCCAGCCAGATCATCCGCCGGTAGTGCAATCCCGCCGAGCCGAGGCCCTCGGCGTCGCGTCGCTCGTACATGAGCACGACGCCCGCGCCGAACAGCATCGAGAACAGTGCCATGAACTTCTGGTCCGCCAGCAGTTGGCCCAGCCACCAGATCGTGTGATCCACGCTCGAGATCGGCCCGGCGGCCTCAGGGTTGAAATACGCCGTGCCGATCATCGAGAAGCTGCGGATGTTCATCAGCAGGATGCCCAGCAAGGCGAACCCTCGCAGGACATCGATGGCCACGATGCGGTATTTGGGGCTGATGGGTTGCGTCGCGGTGGATGGCATGATTCAACTCCCGGGGTAAAGGCACCAACGCAAGTCGCTCACCGATATCTAAGGATACCGGCGTCATAACAAAGACGTGGCCCGAGCTCGGGGTATGACAGGCCAGTTTTAGGCCAAGGCGTCGATGACCATCTGCCCGATTTCGGTCGTCGAGTAACCCGACCGGTCCAGCGACTTGCCGGCGAAGTTGGGGGTGACGGCTTGGACCGCAGTGCCGATCTTTTCGCCGGCCTTGACTGCTGCGTCGTTGCCCTTGATCCGGCCGACTTCGCGAAGAAGTAAGCCCATCGAGTCGATCGCGGCGATCGGGTTGGCGATGTTCTGGCCGGCGATGTCGGGGGCGCTGCCGTGGACGGGTTCGAACATGGATGGGCCGGTGCCGTCGGGGTTGAGGTTACCCGAGCTGGCGATGCCCATGCCCCCGGCGATGGCGGCGCCGAGGTCGGTGATGATGTCGCCGAACATGTTGGGCACGACCACGACGTCGTACACCTCGGGCTTGGCGACCATAAACATGCAGCACGCGTCGACGTGGTGGTAGCCGGTCTCGATCTCGGGGTACTGCTCGGCGATCTCGTTGAAGGTGCGCAGCCAGGTTTCGCCAGCGAAGTTCAGGACGTTGGTCTTGTGCACCAGCGTCAGGTGGCCGCGGTAGCCGGCGGCCTTGCGGGCCTTGGCGGTCTCGAAGGCGTAGCGGACGCAGCGTTCCACGCCGTGGCGGGTGGCGACCATGGTCTGGTTAGCGACTTCGTGGGGCGTACCTTTGCGCATGATGCCGCCGAGGCCGCAGTAGAGGTCTTCGGTGTTCTCGCGGACGCAGACGAAGTCGATCTCTTTGGAGGTCTTGTCCTTCAACGGCGTGTCGATACCGGGGTAGAGCTTGACCGGACGCAGGTTGATGTACTGGTCCATGTCGAAGCGGAGCTTGAGCAGGATGCCCTTCTCGATGACGCCGCCGGCCAAGCGAGGATCGTTGGGTTGGCCGCCGACAGCCCCGAGCATGATGGCGTCGTAGCCGCGCAGGGTGGCGATGTCGTCATCGGTCAGCACGTGGCCGGTGTCGAGGTAGTGGGTGGCGGAGAAGGGGAAGTCGGTCCGTGCGTAGTCGAGGCCGACGGCCGGGGCCACGGCGTCGAGCACGGCGAAGGATTGGTCCACCACTTCGGGTCCGATGCCGTCACCGGCGAGGTTGGCGATTTGAAGGGTCATAGCGTTTTCTCTCGGGGATTCTGGGCCGAACAGTGTACGAGATTCAGCGGGGAACGAAAAAGCCCTCGGTCTTGGGACCGAGGACTCGGAGTATGAGACGATGACGTTTGGCCGATCAGTCGGGCAACGGCACGTACCCTTGCTGGGGTGTATTGCCGGTGCGGGTCCAATACATGTTGAGGTCGAAAGTCGGGTCGCCGGTGATCTCACGCCAGAGCTTCACGCGGTTCATGAGTTCGATGCGGTTCTCAACGCCCATCCACGGCTGGGACCGGCGGAGGATCGGCACGACCTGTTTCATGGTCTCGGGGTCGGCCAGATCGTCGGTGTTCCACAGCTTGAGCTGACGGACCATGGGGTTGAGCCGGAGCTTGAACATGTAGCGCTTGCTGTCGGTGCGGTTGGCTCGGCCGGCGTGCCAGAGGTCGGTGTGCCAGAACACGATGGTGCCGGCCTTGCAGACGGTCTGGACCTGGCCGAGCACGTTCTGATAGCGCCCGATGGTCGACACGTGGACCTTGCGGAAGTGTGAGCCGGGGACGAAAAGGGTCCCGCCCATGTCGGGTCCGATGTCGTGGGGGAACAGCGAGATCTGGATATCGAAGCCCGACGAGCGCGGGTCGATCTCGGCGTCCTGGTGCAGGCCCTGGTGACCGTTGTCCGGGCCTTTGCGCATGTGGGGGCAGTGGTGGTCGTAGCGCGGGTGTGGGCCGACGAGACTTTCGATGATGCCGCGCACCGCGGGCAGGCGGAAGATCTTGCCGGCGGCCAAAGGCTCGGGCCAGACCTCGTCCCACTGGGCGCCTTCGGTTTCGTACGGGCCATACAGGCCGGCGTTGAGCTCTTCCATGAGCTGTTCGCACAGGTCTTTGGGGATGAGTTCGTCGAAACGCAGGAACCCATCCGAAACAAAGTCGGCCATCTGCAGCGAGTTGAGCAGGTGCTCCTTGCCCAGCGAACGCTGGGTCATCGGCAGTTGGCGCATCGCTTCGTGCTCGGCGTTGGTGTCGGCGGCGGGGGTCAGGGTCGGTTTCATACGGACACCTCTTCCAATTTCTCGAGGATGACTTCGAATTTCAGATAATCCAGGTCGAACTCCCGGCCGGTCGGCGGCGCGGTGAGCGGCGAAACCTGGAGGACACGCCAGCCGTCACGCATCGCGGCGAGGGCCGAGGTGTAGGGCGGTTCGGGGTCGTCCATCTCCGGCGGATCGGTGGTGGTGCCGTCGTAGTTGCTCCACGCGACGACCGCGCTGCTGAGGCTGGAGTTGGCTAGATAGAGGAAAAGCAAGTTCTGCCGGAGCCCGGTGGTTGGGCCCGCGGCGGTAGGGGAGGGCGTTGTGATCATGGGGTGCTCGTATGAGAAAATGAAACAATCAGGACATGTACAAAAGATACCTGAGTACGGCGATTTGGCTATGCCTAGAAGGGAGAACCTTGTATCTTTTTCCGTGTCTGGTGTTCTTGGCCCGGGCATGTATCCGAAAGGCACGGCATGGACCCGTTTGAGATTTTAAATCACTGCCGGCTGATCCTGCGTTGGCAGAACCATGTCCAAATCGGCACGCGGTGGCGTTATCAGGGGATGCGCAGTACGTATTGGCGGCTTTATATTCACAGCGATGCGGGAGCCGGAATTGATGTGGACGGCCATACCTATCCGTTACGTCCAGATTGTCTGCACCTGCTGCCTGCTTGGATGACATTTGATTACTACGCCAGCCGTACGCTGATGCAATTCGTCTGCCATTTCGAGTTGGCTCGTTGGACGCCGCGCGTCACCAACCGTCTGGCGCCACGGCCGGTGTCGCTGGAGCTAGATGAAGCCATGAAGTCCAACTGGGACATGATCCAAGACAGTTACGAAAAGGGTGAAGGTAAGTCTCCCGCAACCTGGATGCGCAGCCACGCGTTGGTCAACGGGGCACTGGCGTCCTGGATGGATCAATTAGGTGAGCCGGCGGTGGCCGAGGGGCTCCACGCGGTGGCCGGGCAACACGTGGTCGAGCCAGCCTTGTCTTACATCGAAGCGCATCTTGGTGAGCCGATTAGCAATGATGAATTATCCGGGTTGTGCCATTACAGCACCGATCACTTCGCCAAGGTGTTCCGCCAAGTCGTCGGCCAAACGCCGGGACGTTACATCGCGGAGCGCCGCATCGCCGCTGCGGCCCAGGACCTGACCTTCACCGATCGAACTATCGACGACATTGCGGAGTCTTTTGGCTTTGCCAATCGCTTTTACTTTTCTCGTGCCTTCAAACGCCAGGTCGGCGTCCCCCCCGCGGCGTACCGTGCGAACCAGCGGTGGTGGTGAGACGGGCTAAATAACAATCGTTAT
>JBCCWB010000039.1:0-21296 GCA_039194345.1 Planctomycetota bacterium | reverse complement strand
CGAGATCGAGCCCGGCATCGACGGCCTGCTGCACGTCAGCGACCTGTCGTGGACCAAGAAGATCAGCCACCCCAACGAGTTGCTCAAGAAGGGCGACGACGCCAAGTGCGTCGTCCTCGAAGTCGACCGCGAGAAGCAACGCGTCGCTCTGGGTCTGAAGCAGATGAGCGAAGACCCGTGGGACGAAGCCATCCCGTCGGCCTACCAGCCGGGCATGATCGTCATGGGCAAGGTGACCAAGATCACCAACTTCGGCGTCTTCGTCGAACTCGAAGACGACCTCGAAGGCCTGCTGCACATCTCCGAGCTGGCCGACCACAAGGTCGAGAACCCGCAGGACGTGGTCAAGCAAGACCAGGAGATCGAAGTCAAGATCCTCCGCGTCGACCTGGACGATCGCAAGATCGGCCTGTCGCTTAAGCGTGCGATGTGGACGTCCGAACAAGACGCCGCAGCCGAACGCCAAGAGAAGAAGTCTGGCGGCAACGCGGGCTTCGGCGGCGGTGCGGGCGGTGCCGGTGGCCTCGGCGGCCTCGGCGACGGCGATCACCTGGGTACCGACAAGATCACCTTCGGCCAAGGCGGCGCCTCGTCCGACTGATCCGGTCACCCATAGCCTCAAACCCCAAAGCCCACGGACCTATGTCCGTGGGCTTTTTTAATTCCGCTAATCGTGAAAATCGCGCTTCGTTTGAAGTAGGCCGCGCGCTATCCTTTAGGTGTGGACCGCTACGACCTCCAAGATCGCTACCTTGATCTGACCCGAGTGATCCTCCCGTCGTTGGGGCGGACACGCGGATGGGTCATCAAAGAAGACCACTGCTTTATGCGGATCGTGTTGGATCACGTGTTCGCCGACTGCTGGTACAACCACATCGACAAACGTCTGCGGGCTTACAAGCAGCTTAACGATACCCAGTTGGCCCAAGCTGTCGCGATCGCCGAGCAGATGGCTAAAGCAGACTCAGCAACGATTGATGTGATGAACGCACAATCATTGGAATGGCGGGACAAACCCGCTCCTCAACCGGCAAAACACCATCCGCCACAGCTATTGCCGTAGCGTGGAATTAAAAACTCTGATTCGCACGTTGCCGCAGCATGTGATCCGCGAGTGTAAGAGCCATCATCGCCTCGGCCATGGGGATAAACCGTGGGAGTAGGCAGGGATCGTGACGGCCCTTGGTGGCGAGGGTCGTGGCGTTGCCGTCTTTGTCGACGGTGGGGCGGTCCTGCGGGATGCTGCTGGTCGGTTTGACCGCACAGCGGAGGACGATGGGCATGCCGCTAGAGATACCGCCGAGCATTCCGCCGTGGCGGTTGGTGTCGGTGGCGATGGGTGGGGCCTTGTCGGGTTCGGGAACGAACGTGTCGCTGTGACCAGTGCCGCGGGTGTTGGCGACGCCGAAGCCTTGGCCGAATTCAACGCCCATCACGGCGGGTAGGCTGAACATCGCCTTGCCCAGGTCGGCCCGCAGCTTGTCGAAGACCGGCTCGCCCCAGCCCGCCGGGACGTTCAGGGCGACGACCTTCGCGGCGCCGCCGATCGAGTCCTGCTGCTTACGGACGTCTTTGATGAGCTGCTCCATCTTCGCGGCCGCCTCGGCATCGGGGCAGCGGACGTCGTTGGATTCGACCTGATCGAGCGTGACCTTGGTGATATCGGGGATGTCGGCCATGATGTCGCCGACTTGGTCGACCATGCCCAGCACGGTGATGCCGTGGGCGGCATGGAGCAGTTTCTTGGCGATGGCGGCCGCGGCGACCCGCACCGAGGTCTCGCGGGCTGAGGAACGCCCGCCGCCGCGGTAGTCTCGGAAGCCGTACTTGGCGTCGAACGTGAAGTCGGCGTGGCCGGGGCGGTACTTGTCTTTGATGTCGCCGTAGTCGCGGGAGCGCTGGTCCTGGTTGCGGATCAGGATCGCGATAGGCGTGCCGGTGGTTTTGCCCTCGAAGACGCCCGAGAGGATCTCGGGGGTGTCGTCTTCCTTGCGGGGGGTGGTGATACGCGACTGGCCGGGCTTTCGGCGTTGCAGGTCCGGAATCAGATCATCGACCGACAGCGGCAGGCCAGGCGGGCAGCCGTCAACGATACAGACGTTGCCGGGGCCGTGGCTTTCGCCAGCGGTGGTGACGCGGAAGAGGGTGCCGAAGGTGGAGCCTGCCATAAGTCAGTGAACAGTGATGAGTGAACAGTGATGAGTGAAAAACGATCAAGCATTGTAGCGAAACTCATCACTGAGCACGGCTTGTGTCTCACTCGGTGGCTTGGGCGACGGCGGTGTCTTCGACGATCTGCCGGGTCTTGAGCACGAGCAGGGCGGCTTCCAGCTGTGGGTCGAGCCCCAGATCCAGCAGGTCATTCGGCTGGGGGCGGGGCACTTCAACGGTCTCGTCGGCGTTGTCCGCATCGACATCGACCGGCGTAAACCCACCCAAGGCCACCCAGGGCTTGGTCATCTTGACCTCAATCGTATCGGCATCGGCGTCGCGGATGACGTCGATCTCCTGACGCAGTTCCAGGTTCCAGGCGACCGTTTGGTTGGTCACATCCACCGCTAGATCGGGGTCGATGCCCCAGGTGTCCGAGTCGGGTTTGCGGTGGATGATGCGCCCCTTGGGTAGCTGGTAGTACTGGGTAGTGACTTTGAGTCCGTATTTGGGCTCGCGGGTACGCGGGGGGAACCAGTGCACATCCTGGACCGAGCCTTTGCCGTAGCTGCGGTCGCCGATCACGAAGGCTCGGTTGCGGTCCTGTAGTGCCCCCGACACGATCTCACTGGCCGACGCCGAGCCCCGATTGATGAGAATGACGACTTCAAAGTCGGGGTAGGTATCGCGGCGTTTGGCGTCCCAATAGCTCTGCCTCTCGCGGTTGCCATCCACGGTGTAGAGGATGGGCCCGTGGTCCAGGAACCGGTTGACGATGTCGATCGCCGAGGTCAGCAGGCCGCCGGGGTTGTGCCGAAGGTCAAGGATCAGGCTGTTGAGGTGGCCGGTGCGTTGGAGTTCGGCCACGGCCTGGTCGATCTTGGTGACCGATTGCGGGATGAACTGGGTCAAACGGATGTAGCCGATGCCCGAAGGCTGATCGATCCAGTAGTCCCAGCCCCCGTCTTCGGTGTGCGCCCAGCCCTTGACGGACTGGATTTCGATACGGTCGCGTTTGATGGTGTATGGAAGCAACTCGGGCTCGCCTATACGGCGGATCCCCAGCTCCACCTCGGTCCCACGCGGGCCGGTGATTTCACGCACGGCTTTATTGAGTGACCACGAGGAGGTGTCCTTGCCATCGACCGTGGCGATGATGTCGTCGGCTTTAAGGCCCGCACGCTGAGCGGGGGTGCCGTTGAGCGGGCTGACCACGGTGAGTTGTTCGTTACGCTTGGCGATCTGTACGCCAATCCCAGTGAACGAGCCTTGGGTAGAGCGGCTCAGGAAGTCGATGTCCTCGGGCCAGTACATGCTGGAGAAGTCGTCGAGGGTGCCCAGTGCACCTTCGGTCATCTCGTATACCATCACGGCTTCGGGGAGCTTCACAGTCCGCTGGTTCTGGGCCAGGATTTCATCCAAGCGGGACAACGCACGGAACTCGGTGAGTTCGCGATCAGCATCGAGCAGCTCTGTTTTGATGCGCAGCAGGTCACTGCGGAATGTATTGCGGTTCGCTTCGTCGCCAAGCCCTTCAAAGGTTCCGGCGAGCGAGGGGGTGTCGAGCAGCGTGAGCAGCGGCTCGATCGCACCGACGAGCAGCTTGTTGTAGCCCTCGTGGTCGATGTGGAATTCGGCAACGGTTCTTAGCGACTCGCGGAGCATCTCGTCGTTGATGTTGCTGAGTCGCGTCTCCCAGGTTTCGTCGTCGGGCCGGGCGCGGTTGAGCTCGTCTTCTCGGCCGACGCGTTTCGCTCGGGCTTCCTGGAGAGCGCGGAGCTCTTCGGGAGCGTATAGCGCCAACACCCGCAGGTGCGAGTTCACCCGCTTCACATCGTCCCGGTAGCGGGCATCTTCTTCGTAGAGCAGGTGAAGTCGGCCGAACAGAACCGAGGCCTCGACCCAGTCTTCATCGAGCTCCGCTTGCTTGGCGGCGATCTCGGTTTTCTTGACCAGATCCATCACGGCGGGGTCACGCAGGACCAGCAGGGGGGCATCCGCGATGCTGTGGGCCTCGATGGCGGCGACCAGCGCTTCTTCGAGGTCTCCCGCTTCGATCTCTTCCGACACGGTTTCGAAGGCGTCTTCGTAGGCATCGGTCCGGCGTTGCTGGCGGACTTGTTCGTTCTCGTGGTAACGCTCCAGGCTGGCGACCAGCGATGCCGCGTCTTCGGCGTCGTGCGGGGCGGGGTTGGACTGGATAGCGTCGAGCAGATCATCGAACCGGCCCTCGCTGGCCATCGTTTCCAACGATGACAGCGTGTCGTCAGCACAGACTTGGGGAGCGAAACCAGCGGAAAGGGCCAAGACACACCCAGCGGCGGTCATCGAGAAAAAACGTCGCGTTTGCAGCACATCGATCCTTTCGGCATTCAATCGAGACTTCGCCATCGGCCGGACGGCAGGGATACACACAGTATAGATCGGCATATAGGGCTGTCGGTTTCAACCCGTCACAAATCATACGTTTAGGTGACCGGCAGGTTCAGGTCAGGTGCTCCGCCCATAAAAAACCCCTCAAACCGGGGTCGGTTGAGGGGGTTTATGGTGGCAAAGGGGGATTCGGGAGAATCAGGCCGATTCTTTCTGCTGCACGCGGAGACTGACCAGGCTGGTTGGGTTGTGCACCGCGTGCTCGGTGATCACGTATTTGGCCCCTTCATTTTCGAGGTCGGGCAGCTCGTACATCAGTTCCAGCATGAGCTCTTCCATCACGCTGCGGAGCGCCCGGGCACCGGTCTCACGCTTGATCGCGTTGTTGGCCAGGGCGAGCAACGCGTCTTCGGTGAACTCCAGCTCCGCACCCTCCATCGAGAAGAAGTACTGGTACTGACGCACCAGGGCGTTCTTGGGCTCGGTGAGGATGTTGACCAGCGTCTCAGCGGTCAGCGGCATCAGCGGGGTGATGATGGGCAGACGGCCGATGAGCTCGGGGATCATGCCGAACTCGAGCACGTCCTCGGCCTGGACCTGGGCCAGCACCTGTTCGCGGTCGAGCTTGTGGTCGTCGGTGGTCGCTTCGGAAGCGAAGCCGATCGACTTGCTGCCGAGGCGTTTGCGGACGATGTCTTCCAGGCCAACGAACGATCCGGCACAGATGAACAGGATGTTGCTGGTGTCGAGTTGGATGTACTGCTGTTCGGGATGCTTCCGGCCGCCTTGCGGGGGCACGTTGGCGACGGTGCCTTCGAGCATCTTAAGCAGGGCTTGTTGAACGCCTTCGCCCGACACGTCGCGGGTGATGCTGACGTTCTGCGAGGTCTTGCCGATCTTATCGATCTCGTCGATGTAGATGATGCCGCGTTGGGCGGCTTCAAGGTCGTAGTCGGCCGACTGCAGCAGTTTGAGCAGCAGGTTCTCGACGTCCTCGCCGACGTAGCCCGCTTCGGTGAGCGTGGTGGCGTCGCCGATGGCGAAGGGCACGTTGAGCGTACGGGCCAGGGTCTTGGCCAGCAGCGTCTTGCCGGTGCCGGTGGGGCCCAGCAGCAGCACGTTGGACTTGTCCAGTTCGACCGGGGTGTCTTTCTCCGCCGCGGTCAGACGTTTGTAGTGGTTATGCACCGCCACGGACATCGCCCGCTTGGCGAGGTCTTGGCCGATGACGTATTGGTCGAGGAATTCCTTGAGCTGACGCGGCGAGGGGATGCTGCTGAAGCTCGGCCGGCCGGAGTGAACCCGGCGGCGTTCTTGCTTGAAGATGTTTTGGCACAGCTCGGTGCAGTTGGCACAGATGTAGACGTCGTTGGGGCCTTCGACCATGGGGCCGACTTCCCGCGACGACTTGCCGCAGAACGAGCAGGTGGTCACGCGTCGGCCCTTGAAGCCGCCGTCGCCGGAGCCGCCTGTTTTGCCGAGGGCATCGCCGCCGAAGGTTTCTTCACCTTCGTTGCCATCGTTGCCGCCTCGACCACCGTTCTTATTGTTGGACATATGAACTCTCTAGCATCCGTTAGATCGACGGACCAGCCGACGAAAACTGAAATCAGGCGATGGACCAAGCGGGTCGGTCGAGCCGTTGAATCGGGCTGGGGTAGCCCTTCATGGTGGAAATCGTCCAGATCGAGAGCCGCCCTTAGGAGAGGTTTGCGGGTCGATCCGAGTTTGTCGCTTTCGCGATGCGGCTAGATCAAATGATATCTCACCAGCCCCAATTATAGCCGCGGCCTCGCTCTGAGGAAGTCCGCTGTAGTTACCAATGCTTGGGCGGTTTGGGAGGCGTTGGCGGCTCATCCGGCGGCGGGGGCTCCTCATCGGAGTCCTCGTTTTTATCGGCAGGGGGTTCGTCCGAAGGTGGGGCAGGCGTTTCTGCCTTATCGGCCGAAGTGGCTTCTGTGAGGTCGCCCAGGTCGGTGATCTCGGGTTCTTCGCCATCCGATGCGTTGTCGGCGTCGAGTTTGGCTTTGGCCTTGGCGATCATTTTTCGCTTGGCGAACTCGAATTCCTCGTCGCTGATCTGCCCTTGTGCGTGCATTTCGCGAAGGTCTGCCAACGTGAAACCCATCGGGTTAACGGTGCTCGCTTCTTCATCCATGCGGTTTAAACGCTTGCGGATGATGAAGAACGCCAGCCCCAGAGCGATCGCAGCACCCAGAAGCACCGCGCACCAAAACAGCACCTGTCCTGAATTTTCTGCGAACGGGTTGCCGCCTGGTGCTTGGGCCAACGACCGGCCCGCCCAGCCGAGAGAGACACCCACCGCTGCGGCGGACCGCAACAGGGACATCAAGCTCAGCCGGGCGGGGCGGTAGACCATGGGGATTATTCCCCGTCCTTGGTTTCCGCTTCGCCTTCGACTTCGGTCACCGAGGCCTGCTCGATGATCTTGTCGAGGGTCTTCTGCTCACGGATCGACAAGTAGAGCTGCTCGAGCTCGCCACGCTGACGCATCTCGTTACGCAGCTTCTCGGGGCGACGTTGCTGCTGCATCGCCATCATCGCGATACGGCCGTTGATCTCGTTCTCGGTGACTTCGACTTCCAGCTCCTTGGCGGCCTTGTCGAGGACAAAGAAAGTCTTGAGCTGCTTTACAGCCTCGGCTTCGCCTTGGGTACGGGCCTCGGCGAGTTCTTCTTCGATTTCCTCGGGCTGCTTGCCGGAGTAGAGCAGTTCCATCTGCTGGCGTTGCAGGGTCCGCTCGATCTGACGGCCCTTGAGGCCTTCGGGCAGATCCAGCTCGACCGCTTCGACGATCTGCTCGGTGACCTGCTTGTGCATATCGGCCTGCTGGGTCTGCTCGTTGCGTTGCTCGAGCATGGTCTTGACGCGCTCCTTGAGCTCGTCTTCGGTCTGCATGCCGAACTGCGGGAGCAGGTCTTCGACGGCGGCGGGCTCGAGGCGGTGGACGTGGGTCAGAGCCATTACGAGGGTGATCGGCTGGCCCTTGATGCCTTCGTTTTCGTGGCCTTCGGGGCCGGTCATCGAGATCGACACGGTGTCGCCGACCTTCTTGCCCGCGAGCTGCTTGCCCATGTCTTCGACGAGGATGCCCGCGACGTGGCCCTTGAATTCCTTGTCTTCGCCGTGGACCAGGGTGTAGGCCCCGGGGTGTTCGTGGACGACTTCGGCGTCGTCACCAGCGTTCTCACCGGCCAGGACCTTCACGTCCGACTGAACGTAATCGCCTTCGGCGACGGTCGCGTCTTCCACGGCCGACATCTGGCCGTAACGCTCACGGTACTGCTCGATCTCGGCGTCGACATCGGCATCGGTGACGTCGAAGGTCTTCTTTTCGACCTTGATGCCGTCGAACTTGGGCAGTTCGAAGTCGGGGGTGACTTCCACCTCGACGGTGTAGGTCAGCGAGCCCGACTCGGGCACTTCGAGGTCCTCGATGTCCTTCACGTCCGGCTCACCGATGACGTCGAGACCTTCGTCTTCGAGAGCTTGGTGGTACGACTCGCTCAGGAGCTGGTTCTTCACGTCGCCCTGGATCGATTCAGCAAAGCGTTTTTCCAGCAATCGACGGGGGGCGCGGCCCTTGCGAAAGCCGGGCAGCACGGCGTCGTTGCTCAGAGAGGTGTAGGTGTCTTCGATCTTGCCCTTGATGCGCGACTCGGGCAGCTCGATGGTCAAACGCTTCAGGGCAGGGCCCGCGTCTTCGACCTTGACGGATTGCTCGGGGCGGGCTTCTTCGGCTTCGGGGGCGTCAACAACAGCGGATTCATCGGCCATGGCGATTCAATCTTTCTATCTATGGATGTTGGCATTGCCAACGGGTTGCAGTGAAAGGCACGGGAGTGCAACAGTGCGTCTGACTGGCGGATTAAAGGTTCCGCGAGCGATCCACCGACCCGCGCCAGGCTCGCTCCCGTGGGGCGGCCGGTATCTCGGTGGAGCGATGTAGTATGCCAAAAATGCCCGAAACGGTCAATTTTCTCGCCAAGTATCGTCTTTAAGTGCACGATCCACTTTGCCCTGAGCAGAGGTGAGCAAAGCCATTAATTCATGGTAGAGACCGTGTTCGGGGGGAGCGATGGAGTCAGCTATGATCCGCGAGAGCCCTACCCAATGCTTACGAGTGAGCGTTTCATCTGCTACGTGTTCGCGTAAGCGGACGAAGAGGGGACGCCAGTATTTAGCAAAGTGATCCGTTCGAGAGCGGCTCAAGAAGTATTGTCGAATGCGTATCTCGGTACGATCGATAAGCAAATGGGCTTCTACTTTGGGCGCATTTAGAACATGTGGGCTATGGTATCGCTTCTGAAGTAATCGCCTGTAAATTGACTCAATTTCGCCACAACTGATCTGTTGACTGTGGGCGACACGCAACGGATCGCCGACGATAGCCTCGATCTCCATCTCGCGCCCCGCCTCGTAGTCCAGCATCATGCTGGTCTTGTATGGCTCCATCTTCGCGGTGTAGTCGAGCATCTTCTGGATGAAGGCATCCTCGATTACCTTGCCGTCCACCGCGAGGGCGGCGGCCTGGACCTCGTGCATGATGGCTTCGATCCGTCTGCGGGTGTGGGGATCGCCCATCATCACGTCGGTGGTCTGGTTGAGCACTACCGACAGGCCGTTGTAGGGAATATTCCAGACAAGCTTTTTCCAGCGGGACAGCCGGAGATCGTCCACGGCGATGGTCTCGATTCCCGCGGCACTGAAGTCCTCAACGATCCCGGGGAAGTGGCGGGTGGCGGGGGAGTCAGAGGTCTCGGGCTGGTACACGCCCATGTGGATGTGGCCGTAGTCGAGATGCTGGATATGCCCCGGGCCGATCTTGTTGGAGCAGAGGAAGCAGAGCCCGCCCAAAACCCGGTCATCGCCAACGATTGCAGCCGCATCAGCCTCAGGGTGGAGGCCATTCTGTAATACCAGCACTACACCATTGGGCTTAACGCAATGTGCCAACAACTCCGGCAGCCGATCGCTCTGGGTCGTCTTTAGGCACACCACTGCGACATCACATGCGGGTAGTTTCGACGGTTCGCCGTATGCATTTATTTGATCAACGGATAGCGCAAAATCACCGCGCACCGAGTCGATAATCAATCCGTGTTCACGGACATGGTCGAAGTCGCTGCGCAGAAGGAAGTGGGTTTCTAAACCTGCTCTGACCAACATGCCGCCGTAGTAACCGCCGAGAGCGCCGGTACCGAGGATGGCGTAGGTTCGGGGTGGCATCATGGCCTATTTATTTAGTGAAGATTTATTTAAAAGTCGAGTCGAAGGCCGAGTTCGATCGCGTGGACGTCGTGCTCACGGAACACCAGCAACGACCCGTCGTCGGTGACTTCAGTAAATCCGCGGAAACGATAGCCGCTATAAAAAGTTAGGTCATCGGTGACGTCGAGGCTCAAACCAGCCATGAATTGGTATGCGAAGGTCGAAAAGTTTGAGTCGAATTTATCGGTGGTCGCATCCGGTCCAGGACCGAGGTTAGTGACCGTCACCGGCGGGGTGAACTCAAAGTCACCCGAGATCCACGCCAAACCCGCACCGGCACCAAGATAGATATCTAGGCCAGGAGCACCCGTTGGGATGTCGTAAAAAATATTGCCCATGAAGGTCAGGAACTCCAACTCACCATCGGTGCTAAAACCCAGGGCGTCAGGCGTGAACGCCTCAACTTCGGGATCCCGCCACCCGACCTCGAACTCAATGCGAGCCTGGCCCAGATATCCCCCGATCGCTCCGGTGTAGGCCATGCCACTGTCTAGTTCGAAGACCGCTTCGTTCGAAGATGCCGTCAACTCGTTTGAGCGGATGTCATAATCCGTGGTGAAGCCGAGTGTGCCAGCAACATAAAGCCCGCTGCGTGGTGTAAACACGTAGTCGCTGTAATCGTCGGCAATTGCTTGGGACTGAGGAAAAGAAACCAAAACGCAGCCGATTAGAAGTGAAGCGATCCCAGACTTGATCATATGGATGTTCCCCATCAGTAAGAATATTTGGGCCGGAATTTAGACCCGAGACTTGGAATAGATTAACGGCTGTTACCCTTGGCGTCGACTTTTTGACCGATAAAGAATTGCAGATTTGCGAAACGTTTTTTGTTGTGGTGCGACGAATACGAGTCAGTCGTACTTTGATGACGCAAGAAGGTGAAGTGAGTTTCGGGTTGAAGTGCCGGGCTTAAGTTGGGGTTCTACACTCTTAAAGTCTGACTTAAAGGATTTGCGGATTATGCCCGAATTGCCCGAAGTGGAATGCTGGGGACGACGCGTTGCGGAAAAGTATTGCCTGGGGCGGACGATCCAGTCGGCTTACGCTAAGCCCGATGAGCGCATCGTCATCGATGGTGTAACACCACGAAAGTTGGTCTCGTCCCTCAAGGGGCGAAAAATCGAGGGCTGTCATCGGCGGGGCAAGCAGATGTGGTGGACGCTGTCGGGAGGTGGGCCGAGTCCACTGTGGCATTTTGGGATGACCGGCGGCTTTTGTAGCTACGCTCATAAACAGGAGCGGCCTAAGTTTTTGAAGGTTGAGCTCCAGCTTGATGACGGGCAGCGTTTCGGGTTCGTTGATCCCCGGCGGTTTGGGAGAGTCCGATTAGCCGAGGATCCGCTGAACGAGCCTCCGCTCTCCGAACTTGGTCCCGACGCTTGGCTTGAGCTTCCGGGCCACGCCTGGTGGACTGAGCAATTGGCTCGCCGAAAACCCCCTATTAAAGCCTTGCTTCTCAATCAATCGTTCTTGGCGGGGGTCGGAAACTGGATCGCTGATGAGGTCTGCTACCAGAGCAATATCGCTCCGCAGCGTAGGGCGAACGACTTATCTCCCGCAGAAATCAAAAAGCTGCGAGGCAAACTCAGGCACGTGTTGCAGAAAGCCTGCGATTGGGAAGCCGACTACAGGAAATTCCCGCGGACGTGGTTGTTTCATCATCGCTGGGGCAAAAACGAAGAGGCGTTGACTGGCCGGGGAGAAGAGATCGAGTTCGATACCGTCGGCGGACGAACCACCGCCTGGGTGCCCAAGGTCCAGCTCTGAATTTTCGAGCGGACTGAGCCGGTTCAGTCTTCAATTTCCCCGGGGGCTACGCCTTGGGGCTTACTTTCGGCTTGGCGTTTATCCCCGGCAGCGTATTCGCCACCGTATCGGATCGTTGCGTGTTCGCGTGCGCAGACGAGGTCGACCCGGCGGGTGCGGGCGATCTCGATGGTGGGGGGGGTGTCGCTGGGCAGATTCAATGACAGGTGCGTGCCGCGGATCAGGACCGCGTCGGGTTGGCCGAATACTTCCTTGGCGTGCAGGCTGCGGAGGACGATGAGGTCGGGGCCGTTGCAGGTCAGGGTGAATCGGCCATCCACCCAGGACGCGGTAAACCCTTCGTGTTCGCTTTGCCCCTCGACTGTGAGCTGCAGCGTTTCGATCGGCTCGTGTTTGACATTGAAAATGGCGAGGAATTTATCCGAGTAGTCGACCAAGTAGCCCGGGATATCGATTCGCTCCCCGGCTTGAGCGCCCGGGTATTGCACCTCGGCGACAACGGGTTGGCCGATATGCCGTTCGAGCAGCGGCTCAAATGCGTTGGCGGCTGCCCCGAGCAGGTCGTCGCCGAGCTCTTGCACGTGGCCCTGGTTGCTGGTGATGGATTCGTTCTGCGTGTGCGCTGCGATCTGGCCGATGAACGCGGTCAGGGCTTTGCTGAACGCGTCACGAAATGTGTTGATGAGATTCTGGAAACTGCGTCGTGTTTTGCGGATTGGGCCCGGCCTGAAGCTCCGTCGGATCTGTTTCATCCGTCGCCGTGATTCACGGTGGGCCAATCGTTCGGCGATGCGTGCGACCGCAACGCAATCTTCCATCTGTTTGGGGTAGATCAGAGAGCTGGTTTTCCTAAGCCCACGGGAGCTTGTGTACGGGGCATCAAACACAAGCTCTAGGCCCTTGGAATACACGATCAGGTCGCCCCACATCGACCGTCCGTTCTTGTTCATGTAAGTCGCGTGGTAGCGATTCAGCAGCTTAAGGCATTTGTCCTTGCGCCACTGATTCACCAGTACACTGACCAGCGCAACCAAGAAGATCAGGACGATCGTTAGGCCAAACGCCTGCTCGATGATGATGTGCCACCACGGCGTCTCCGTCGCTTCCTGAGCTAGAACTACAACCCCAATTCCCGTATTCATGCTTCGTTTGTAGGACACGGCCGCATCGGCGTCAACGCGGAGTCTTTCGATCAGCATTGACCCTGCCCCGACGCCCACAGATAATGCCGAGCCAATCAAAAGCCCGCGAGCGTTTTGCCAACGCTCACGGGGTTGAAGATGGGGCTGCCCGCGTAGCTCAGCTGGATAGAGCACGGCTTTCCTAAAGCCAAGGTCGCAGGTTCGAATCCTGCCGTGGGCATTTCTTGTTTTTTGTTCTGGGGATCAGATAAACCGGTTGATGATCGACTCGAACAGCTCCTGCTTGCCGCTGATCTGGGCGGGTTCGCCCAGCGAGCCGCCGATCTCGGCGAGTTGCGGCAGGGAAAGATCGCCCGATTCGAACTTGGCACCGTCGCCGCTGTCGAAGCTGGCGTAACGGGCTTGGCGGAGCTTCTTATAGTCCGAGTTTTCGAGGATGGCCTCGGCGGTGATCGCAGCACGGGCGAAGGCGTCCATGCCCGCGACGTGGGCGATGAACAGGTCTTCGATGTCGGTCGAGTTGCGACGAGTCTTCGCGTCGAAGTTGATGCCGCCGCCTTGGAGGCCGCCCGCTTCGAGGAAGACGAGCATGCACTCGGTGAGTTCATAGAGATCTACGGGGAACTGGTCGGTGTCCCAGCCGTTCTGGTAGTCGCCGCGGTTGGCGTCCAAGCTGCCGAGCAGACCCGCACCGGCTGCCACAGCCATTTCGTGCTGCATGGTGTGGCCCGCGAGGGTGGCGTGGTTGAACTCGAGGTTGAGCTTGAAGTCACCCAGGAGGCCGTACTCGCGGAGGAAGCCGATCACGGTCGCCGAGTCGAAGTCGTATTGGTGCTTGCTGGGCTCGCAGGGCTTGGGCTCGATGAAGAACGTGCCGGTGAAGCCGTTGGCCCGGGCGTAGTCCTTGGCCATGTGCAGGAAGCGGGCGAAGTGGTCCTGCTCGCGCTTCATGTCGGTGTTGAGCAGCGACATGTAACCCTCACGGCCGCCCCAGAACACGTAGTTCTCGCCGTCCAGCGCGATGGTCGCGTCGAGCGCACCTTTCAGCTGGGCCCCGGCATAGGCCACGGTGCCGAAGTCGGGGTTGGTCGAGGCGCCGTTCATGTAGCGCGGATTGCTGAAGAGGTTGGCGGTGCCCCAGAGCAGCTTGACGCCGGACTCGGCCTGCTTGCCCTTGAGGTATTCCACGATCGTCGACAGACGGCTTTGCGACTCGGCGAGCGTAGGGCCTTCTTGTACAAGGTCGAAGTCGTGGAAGCAGTAGTACGGTACGCCGAGTTTGGTGATGAACTCGAACGCGGCGTCGGCCTTGGCTTTGGCGGCGGTTTCCCAGTCGCCCGAGGCCAGCGCGGCGTCCCACGCAAAGTCCTTGGTCCCCGGGCCGAAGGGGTCAGCCCCCGTGCCGCAGAAGCTGTGCCAATATGCCACGGCAAACTTGAACAGATCCTTCATTGTCTTACCCGCGACGACGCGGTTCTCGTCGTACCAGCGGTAAGCCAACGGGTTGCTCGAGTCGGTGCCTTCGAAGGCGATTTTCTCGATGCCGGGGAAGTAGGTCGTGTCGCCGAGGGTGACGCTCATGGGGGGTCCTGTGGTGACTTGAAGGTGTGGGGTTTGAGGGGGGAATTTGAAGAAGCGGGCGTGTTAGAGTTGAGCCTGCAGGTAGTCCGACCAGCGTGCATAGGCGGCGCGGGTGGCTTCTTGATCCGCGGGGTTGGGCTCGGTTCCGCCGACGCGTTCGAGGTGGGCGAAGGCTTCGGCGTGGGAGGCGTAGATGCCCGCCCCGATACCCGCGCCGCGGGCGGCCCCGACTGCGCCGTCGGTTTCGTACAGCTCGATCTGGCAGTCCGCGATGTTGGCGAGCGTCTGGCGGAAAAGCGGGCTGAGGAACAGGTTGGCCCGGCCGGCCCGGATGACGCCGAGGTCGACGCCGGTCTCGCGCAGGATGTCCATGCCGTAGGCGAAGGAGAACGCGATGCCTTCTTGCACCGCGCGGGCGATGTGCTCACGGCCGTGGCGGTTGAAGTCGGCAAAGCCCAGGTGTCCGCCCACCTCGGCGTTGCCCAGCATGCGTTCCGCACCGTTGCCAAAGGGCAGCACGCTCAGGCCGTCGCTGCCCACGGGGGCTTGCTCAGCCAGATCGTTGAGCTGGGCGTAGTCGACGTCGCCCCCAATCATGCGCTTGCCCCACGCGTTGGCGATGCCCGTGCCGTTGATGCACAGCAGCAAGCCCAGCCGCGGATCGTCGTCGGCGTGGTTCACGTGGGCGAAGCTGTTGATGCGGGACTGCGGGTCGTACTTGACCGTGTCCGCCACGCCGTAGACCACGCCGGAGGTTCCCGCTGTCGCGGCGATCTCCCCGGCGTTTAGCACATTCAGAGACAACGCGTTGTTGGGCTGATCGCCCGCACGGTAGGTCACGGGGGCGCCCGCACTCAAGCCAAACAACTCGGCGGCTTCAGAGTTCAGTTCCCCCTGAAATCCGAATGTTGGGACGCGCTGAGCCAACATCGATTCGGGTACGCCGTAGTGCTCCAGCAGGAAGCCCGCGGGCTGCTTGGCGTCGAAGTCCCAGAGCATCCCTTCGGACAAGCCGGAGACGGTCGTCATGGTCTGCCCGGTGAGACGCGACGCGAGGTAGTCGCCGGGCAAACAGACCTTGTCGATCTGTTCAAAGAGGTCGGGTTGATTCTGCTGCACCCAGCGCAGCTTCGAAGCGGTGAAGTTGCCCGGCGAGTTGAGCAGCCGCGGCAGGCACGCCTCGGCCTCCAGGCTTTCAAACGCGTCGTTGCCGATTTCCACCGCCCGGCTATCGCACCAGATAATGCTTGGCCGAAGCGATTGGCCTTGCTTGTCTAAGCAAACCAGGCCGTGCATCTGGTACGCGATCCCGATGGCTTTGACTTCGTCACCCGCGATTTCGGCATCGCTCATCGCAATGGCCACGGCCCGACGGGCGGCGTCCCACCACGCCTCGGGGTCCTGCTCCGCCCAACCGGGCTGGGGCGCATCAATCGCCATCTCGGTGGGGGGGTATTGCCCGGTCGCGAGGATTTGGCCGGTGTGGGCCTGAACCAACGCTGCTTTGACCGATGAACTGCCGAGGTCGATGCCGAGTAGAACCATGATCGTGTGCCGTGAGGAGATGATGATGCTGGACGAAGGCGGCGACGCGATGCGCCTGCTTGATGCGATGGTATTGTGCCACGCCATCGCAGACAAACCTTGACGATCCGGGCAATCTTTAGCACGATTAACGCATCATGTCGGTGAAAGCTCAAGGCCGTCACTATTTCAACCCCCAGGCCTGCCCCGTCGGCGGGGTGCGGGTGTCCGCGCCAAAAACCGACGGACGCAAAAAAGCCGCCCACCCCCACGACCTGACCGAGGTCGAGCACGACCACGACTTCAACGAGCTGGTCATCGTCACGGCCGGCCGAGCGCTGCACCACCTCAAGGGCTTTGCGTACCCCATCGCGATGGGCGATGTGTTTCTCCTGCAACGCGAAGACCGCCACTACTACAGCGACCGCGACGGCCTCGAACTGATCAACATCATGTACGACCCCGCGCTCCTGGAGATGCCCACTGATGAGCTGCGGCAGATCCCCGGGTTCAACGCGATGTTCCTCTTCGAGCCGATGTACCGCAAACAACACCGCTTCGAGAGTCGCTTGCACCTCGCGCCGGTCGAACTGCAAAGCACCGCGCGCTTGGCATTGGCCGTCCTCGACGAAGTCGAACAGCAACGCCCCGGCTACGCCATCGCCGCAAAGACCAAGCTCTTCGAACTCATGATCTCTGTCTCACGCCAATACGACCGAACCGAAACGACCGAAGGCCAATCGCTGCTTCGTCTGGGCAGCGTCATCGGTGAGTTGGAGAACAGCTACGACCAGCCGTGGACGATCGAAGAGATGGCCGAGCTCGCGCACCTCTCGCCAAGCCAACTCGTCCGTGTGTTCCGAAAAGCCACCGGGCAGACGCCGATGAACTACCTCATTCAGCTGCGCATCCGCCAGGCCACCCGGCTGCTCGAAGACAGCGACCTGAATATCACACAGATCGCCCACCAGGTCGGCTTCACCGACAGCAACTACTTCGCCCGCCAGTTCCGCCGGTGTATGGACGCGACGCCTACGCAGTACCGAAAAGCTCACATCTAACTCGCTCGCTGATCGAGCCAATGACGAACCGTGGCAGCGGTATGCTCGGTTAGCAGTTCGGCCGCGTGTTCCAAGGCATAAGCCAATGAGTGACCGGCAGAAATTTCGTGGTAATGATCTAAACCGTAATCCAATGCTTTTTGAGCGGGTTGGCTCGCCATGCCCACCAGCGCGATCGTGGGAACCCCGCATCGTTTGGCGGCCTGGGCGACACCCAGCATCGCCTTCCCCGATAACGATTGTGTGTCCAAGTGACCTTCGCCGGTGAGGCACAGGTCGCACTTTGCCACGCGCTCTACGAAGCAGGATGCGTCCAGCACGAGATCGATGCCTGAAGTTAGTGTGGCTCCAGCGAACGCGATTAGCCCCCCCCCGAGCCCGCCCGCAGCGCCGGAGCCGGGTGTGTGTTCGACATCGATACCCAATTGTTCACGGATCAGCCGGGAGAGGTGTTGTAGTCCCTCGTCAAGGGCGATCACCTGTTCATGCTTCGCACCTTTCTGTGGGCCGTACACTGCTGCGGCACCGTTGGGGCCGGTGAGCGGGTTAGTTACGTCGCACGCGGCCTGGATGACGGCGCTTGACACGCTCGGCTTGGTTTGGGCGATATCGATGCGTGCGATCTTCTCGAGTAATCCGCCGCACATCGGCACAGAAATCAGTAGTCCGTTTCGGTCGTAGAAGCGGACCCCTAATGCCTGGGCCATACCCGTGCCGCCGTCATTGGTGGCACTGCCGCCCAGGCCCACCATGATGCGTTGGCATCCTCGGTCAAGCGCCTCGGCGATCAGGTGGCCGGTACCGAGCGTGGTGGTAAACAACGCGTGTCGCTGATCCATAGTTAGGAGTTCTAGTCCTGATGCTGCGGCCATCTCGATCACACCCGTATCTGAACCAAGCGTGGCCCAACGTGCATCGACCGCCTGGGCCATGGGGCCCGCCACGGTGAGATGGTGCGGCTGGAATCCGTCGAGCGATTCGAACGCCGCGACAAAGCCTTCGCCGCCGTCCGCGATCGGGCAGAGGTCGGTCTGGATGGTGGGATCGACGCGGGCGATGCCTACCGCCATCGCCTCGCCCGCCTCCCGGGCCGATAACGATTCCTTGAAACTATCCGGGGCTAGCATGATCCGCATCGCGTGGTATGCTACCCTAAACGGAACCCAAACATAACCCGAAACGAGGTGCACGGATGCTCCGCGAATTGCATATCTCCAACCTGGCGGTGATCGAAGACGCGACGGTTGAGTTCGAGCCCGGGCTCAATGTATTTACAGGGCAAACCGGGGCCGGCAAATCGCTGGTCATCGGCGCTTTTGAAGCCCTGATCGGCTTGCGAAAAGCCACCGACATGATCCGGCCCGGGGCGGACGAGGCCCGCATCTCCGGCGTCTTCGAGGCCGATTCGCCCGCGCTCGCTGCTGCACTCACCGCCGCCCTCGACCAGACCATCGAGCCGGGCGATGAGATGCTCATCACCCGCAAGCTCTTCGCCTCCGGCCGATCGTCGCTTTCGGTCAACGGGCAACCCGCCACCGCCGCGATGATGCGCCGGGTCGCCGATCTGCTCGTCGATATCCACGGCCAACACGACCACCAGTTCCTCCTCAAGCCCTCAAACCAGTTGACCATCCTTGACGCCTTCGCGGGCTGCGTGGCGCAACGCGAAAAGTTTGCCACCGCCTTCGCCGCGCGCCGTGAGCTGCGGATGGAAAAGGAAGAGCTCGCCGCTTCCGCCACGCTGCGTCGGCAGCAGCTCGAACTCTACGAGTTCCAAGCCGAGGAGATCGATGCGGCTGAGCTCCAGCTGGGCGAGTTCCCCGAGTTGCAGGCTCGCGAGACCGTGCTCGGCAACGTGCAGAAGATCAAGGGCGAGGCGAGTGCAGCGCACAGCGCGCTCTACGACGCCGAGGGCTCGGTGACCGAACGGCTGCAGGCCATCACCCACCTCATGATCGACTTGGCCGAGCTCGACCCGGGGCTCGCCGAAGTCACCGACCAGGTGCGCACCTGCACGCTCAGCCTGCAGGAAGCCTCGTTCGAACTCGGGCGTTACGTCGATCGGCTCGAGCACAACCCCGAAGAAGCGGCGGAAGTGGCCGAGCGTCTGAACACGGTCAACCGCCTCGTCCAGAAGTACGGCGACGGCGTGCCCTCACCCGACCCCGTTGAATCCGTCCTCAACTTCCGCGACGAGCTCGGCGAACAACTCGACCACCTGCGCGGCCAGAACCACGACCAGTCGCGCATCGACGAACGCATCGCTCAACTCGACAAGCAACTCGCCCAGCTCGGCGAGAAGCTCACGCTCGCCCGGCGGAAAGCCGCGAAGAATCTTACGCCGCAGATCGAGCAGCAGCTCGCCGACCTGGGCATGGCCGAGGCGAAGCTGTCGGTCACCTTCGACCGCGTCGACGATTCGCCGACGGGTTTCGACGCGGTCGAGATCATCGTCCAGACCAACCCCGGCCAGGAGGCCCGCCCGATCCGCAAGATCGCCTCGGGTGGCGAGCTGTCCCGCACCATGCTCGCCATCAAGTCCGTCCTCGCCACCACCGGGGACGGCCAAAGCATCAGCGTCCTGGTCTTCGACGAGATCGACGCCAACATCGGCGGCCGTCTGGGCAGCGTCATCGGCAGCAAACTCCGCGCCCTCGCTAAGCCGCAAGCGGCGGGCAAAACCAATCGCCCAACACCGAAATCACCCAATCACCAAATCCTCTGCATCACCCACCTCCCGCAGATCGCCGCCTTCGCCGACCGCCACTTCCACATCGTCAAGACCGTCGTGGGCAAGGGTAAAGCCAAGCAGACCCACACCACCGTCGGCACCCTCGAAGGCGACGCCCGCATCAACGAACTCGCCGAGATGATGGCCGGTGAGAAGGTCACCGCGACGAGTAAGAAGCAGGCGAAGGAACTCCTCGCTGCGGCGAGCTAGCGTTTAATCTCGACACTGAGATCGCTCTGAATACTTACCTCGGTAACACCGCCGAACAGACTGTGTACGTATTCTTCTACGACATGCCGTTGCGGAACTGAGTCGTTGGATTCAAATTCGATGGTTAATTCTTCATCGAGATAAAAGTGAAGCGAAACTTCATGAATTGCCCCTGCTTTTATCTGTTCGATCCGCTCATCTACGCCACCTCCCGAAATGGTGACGTTGTTGACTACAGACCCACTCTGGTTTGAGATAGTCAGATCATATCGTGTGGCTATTTTTGATCCGATACCGAAACATATAACCGCGGCGAAAAACATAAAAACAAGTGCAAATACGGCAATCGTGCTACGGATTGTTTGCGACTTGTCGTCGGGTTCTGCTTTGGACCCTAGGTAAACACTAAACCCGATTAGTCCGAACGTGATCAACCCGGCGGCGGGGAGAAGAAAACTAAAAACCGCAAGTCCTGCAGTGGCGAAATTATCGTGGCGTGTCAAGCTGTAGCCAACTAAGCATGAGATGCCTAGGGCTGTCGTGATCAGGCAAAGCGCGATGGCTAGGTTGAGTGAGGTTTTGCGGCGGTCGTAAGTGGACATGTCCGGAAGGGCTACTTACGCAATGTCAGCTCTGACCCACCGTCAACGACGTCGGTTGGCTACCCACGGTGTGCGTCGGCTCGACGGTGATGTTCAGCGGGCGGCGGAGGCCGTCGGGGCCGGTGGGGGGGATGCCGTCGTTGTCGATGATGCGTTGAATGGCCATGACGCCCTCGATGAGCGTCTCGGGGCGGGGCGGGCAGCCGGGGACGTAGACGTCAACGGGGATGAACTGGTCGATGCCCTGGACGGTGGCGTAGGTGTCGAAGACGCCGCCGGTGCTGGCGCAGGCGCCCATGGACAGGACCCACTTGGGCTCGGTCATCTGCTGGTAGATGCGTTGGAGCACGGGCAGCATCTTCACGCTGACCCGGCCGGCGACGATCATCAGGTCGGCCTGCCGTGGGCTGAACCGCATCACCTCGGCCCCGAAGCGGGCGAGGTCGAAGCGCGACGAGGCGGTGGCCATCAGCTCGATGCCGCAGCAGGCGGTGGCGAACGGCATCGGCCAGACCGACGATCGGCGGGACCAGTTGATGACTTTTTGCAGCTGCGTCGTGAGGACGCCTTCGGCGGGGAATGCGGCTTCGATGCCCATGGGGAGTACCTTGCGTGGGGGCTGGAGGACTTGCCTGCAGTATAGGTTCCAAGCGTGCGGTGGTCTTGTGTTTTGACGCTGCTCAGCGGCAGGCCTTGACGAGTCAATGCAGACCCAAAACCCGTCATTGATACCCCAAACACCTCAGATCTCGATCGCCATGATCTTCCGGATCCAGACGAACGCCCCGAAGATCAGGAGGCCGCAGATCAGCAGCAGCACCCGACCGATCGTCTCGGTGAACAGCAGCTCGATCCCCGCCGG
>JBCCWB010000038.1:0-21315 GCA_039194345.1 Planctomycetota bacterium | reverse complement strand
GCGTACGCCTCGGCGGAGTGGTTGGGCGCGGGGGGGGTTGGCCCCTTTTTCTTCCGGGCGCCGCCGGGGGGGGCTGGCGCGGGGGGGGTTTAGAATCACGTGGGGTTGGGGGGGGTTGGGGGGGTCGTCGTTGTCGTATCGGCCCTGGGCGTTGGCTTGCCAGATGTCGAGGGTGACGCCGGGCAGGGGCTTCTGGGTGTCGTGACCCCAGACGGTGCCGGTGATGAGGAGGGTCGGGCCGGGCTCGAGAGGCGGGGTGATTTTGGCCCGGTAGGGGGCGCCTTCGCGGTGGTAGGGGCCGAGGATGTTGGGCTCGGTGACGGGTTTGATGGCGGCGGGATTGGTCGGCGGGGTGTCGAGCGATTCGCCTTGTTTGGTGAGGAAGGTACCGAAGTCGCCCGCATCGCCGGAGGGGGCGGTGGGCTGGGCGCCAGTGCGGAGGCGGAGGCCCGCCGCGGTGGCGACGCCGAGGCCGAGGGTGGCGTTTTTGAGAAACGATCGGCGTGTGCGGGCGTCGGACATGGCGGGACTCCAATACGAGGTGAGATGCGCGGGTGCCGTGGTCAAGCGAGCGTCGCGAGTGCCAGCCACGCTTAGTGGGGTCGTCGTGGCCGGCGCTTCGCTTGACCACGGCATCCGCAACCGGCTTAGGCTTAACGTTTGGGGCGTGCGGGGTATTGCACGCCGCGACAGACTGTCCACAGTGTCTAGACTATCGGCGTGGATGTGATTTACCTAGACAACAATGCTACGACTAAACCGCTGCCCGAGGTCGCGGCGGCGGTGGCCGAGGCGCACGAGTCGCTGTGGGCCAACCCGTCGAGCGTGCACCGCTTCGGGCAAACGGTGAGGCAGCGGATGGAGCTGGCGCGGGCGTCGGTGGCGAAGCTGATCGGGGCCAAGCCGCGGGAGGTGGTGCTGACCTCGGGCGGGACCGAGGCGAACAACCTGGCGATCCACGGCACGCTGGGCGAGGATCTCGGTGGGGCGGTGCTGGTGACCGACAAGGGCGAGCACGCGGCGGTGCGCGAGGTGGCGGAAGCGATCGAGAAGCGCGGCGGGCGGGTGGAGTGGGTGCCGATGCGCGAGGGTGGGGTGGTGGATGTCGAAGCGTTGGGCGAAGCGTTGGCAGGCATCACGAGGGGAGTGGTTCTGATCAGCGTGATGTGGGCGAACAACGAGACGGGGGTGATCCAGCCGATCCGCGAGATCGCGGAGGTGGTGGGCAAGGTGCGCGAGTCGGCACGGCAGGCGGGTCACGCGGTGCGGCTGGTGTTTCATACCGATGCGACGCAAGCGGTGGGCAAGCTGCCGGTGGACGTAGCCGAGGCGGGCGTGGATTTGTTGACGCTGGCGGGGCATAAGTTCCACGGGCCCAAGGGCGTGGGGGCGTTGTGGCTGCGGCGGGGTGTGCGGGTCCGTCCGCAGCAGCTCGGCGGGCCGCAGGAGACCGAACGGCGGGGCGGCACGGAGAACCTGCCGGGCATCCTCGGGCTCGGCGTGGCGGCGGATGCAGCCGCGGCGTTTGTGCAGGATCAGAACGCGGTCGCGCGGCTTGAAGAATTGCGTGATCGGTTTGAGATGAAGGTGATGGAGGAGTTGGGGGGCATGCGGGCTGAAGCCCGCACGCCGGGCCTTGTCGTCAATAGTGGTGGGTGTCCGAGGCTTTGGAATACGACGAACCTGGGGTTCCGGGGACTCGAAGCCGAGGCGATCCTGCTGGGGCTCAGTGAACGCGGCGTGTGTGCCTCGGCGGGCGCGGCGTGTTCGAGCGGGAGCTTGGAGCCTTCGCCGGTGCTGCGGGCGATGGGGGTGAGCGAAGCAGTGGCGCACGGCTCGGTGCGATTTTCCCTGAGCCGGTTCACGACGATTGAGGAGATTGATCGGGCCGCGGACGTGGTGATTGAGGTGGTGGGGCGGCTGTCGCGGGTGATGCCGATGGGCGGGGTTTGAGGCGGTGGATTCTTGTTGTTAACAAGACACAATCAATATTTGAAGTCTCAGGTTGTCCCCGCGTGATGGGGGGCGCACAATGCATAGAGATACGCCTCGTTGAGGATATGATTCGATGCAGTTGATGTCTTGGATGATTGGCCGGTTGGGGAGCCGGTTCGGCTTGATGTTTGAGCCCTACGAGCGGCGGGTGATGCACTCGGCGCTCGGGCGGTTCTTGGATCGGCCGTTGGACCTGGCGGTCGGTCTGGTTGAGCCGGACGGCCGCGAGCGTGTCTTGCCGTTCACCATCGACAACGACCACGACGGCATCGATCAGTTCGCCAACTGCGAGCAGTTCGACCGGATCAACTCCACCACCTTCCGCGGCTACAGCGAACGCTACGGCCTGCGGTTCGAGCTGAACATCCACAGCGTGTTCTACCCGCAGAACGAACGGCTCTGCATCATGCCCGCGTTCTACATGGAGATGCGGGTGAATCCCCTGCGGCGGTTCCGCTTGATGAAGCGGGTCGGCGAGTCGCCGGGCAAGGTGAAGTTGTTCATCCGTCTGCGTCGCGACGAGACGGAGCTCAGTGCCGCAGACAACACGATCCGCATGGCGTACGACATCCCGCTCAAGCCGGGTGACCCGTGGGAACGGCCACGCCCGATCCGTGAGTTGGCGAAGGAGTTGCCGACGGTCCGGGCGCACGACCGGATCGTTTCGCTGAACCCGGGCTGCGAGGTGACGCCTTGCGGGCAGGGCCTGACGCTGGACCTGCCGGTGACGCGTTCGGGATCGGGGACGAAGTGGCGGCTGGTGTGGGCCTCGCATGTGGCCGATCCCGTGCTTACGGTGAAGCGGGCGGGTGACATCCACCAGGCCAAGCTGCGCTACAACCGGCACTGGCCGGACGTTGATGCGGTGGCGCAGGAAGCGATCAAAACGCGTGACGAGCGGTTGGCCTTGTCCCGCCGATTCGAGAAGCTGCTGGAGCAGGCCCCGCTGGACGCGTCTCAACGGCACCTCAATAATCAGTCGTTCCAGAACTTTTTGTGCAACACGTTCTGGTGTGACACGATCCCCGCGCCCGAGGCGAGCGGGGGGCTGCTCTCGGACCCGCTGGAGTGGTTCAGCGTGTGGGACGGCTCGCCGACGTATCACTCGCCGTTGGATGTGGAATACAACAACTCGCTGTTCTATCTCGCGCTTTGGCCGCGGCTGCTGAAGGTACAGCTGCGTCAGTGGGTGGAGCGATCCGAGCCGCACGAAGCCTCCGGCGGGCGGGTCATGCGGCACGACCTGGGCGTGGGCATGACCGCGACCGACAGCGCCTACGACCACCGCATGCCCGTGGAGGAGAACTCCAACTTCCTGCTGCTGCTGGAGACGCTAGTGCGCTGGACCGGCGACAAGCAGCTCTCCAACACGTATCTCGACGTGGCTTGGAAACTCGCTCGCTACCTGATCTGGACCGACCGCGACCAGTCGGGCTTCCCGACCGAGGGCGTGGCCAACGCGATGGTCGACGCGGCAGCCGCGATGCAATACGCCCGCAAACAGACGTACCTCGCAGTGAAACGCGTCGCAGCGCTGCGGGCCGCCGCGGGTATGTTCCGTCGCAGCATGGAGCTGGAGAAAGCCCGTGAATGCGAGCAGCTGGTCGAGCGCGACACCCGCAAGATCGAAGAGGCCGCCTGGCTGGGCGACCACTACGCCGTGGCCGTGGACAAGAGCGCCGTCGAGCTCACCGACCCGGTCACCGGCGAGCCGTTGGAAGTCGAAGAACTCCCCGGCTGGGACGCCTACTCCATCTACACCGCCAACGGCCTGCTCCTGCCCGAGCTCATCGGCCAGCCCCCGTTGCTCGACCGCGACCGCCTCACCAAAGACGTCTACCGCAGCAACCGGGAATGCAACGGCCGCTACGGCGACGGCCACTCTTCGCTCGAACCCAACAACCCCCGCATCTCCCAAAACGTCTGGCGTGACCTGTTGGCCCGTTACCTGCACCTCGGCGGCGAGTCCTCTGCCCAGCAGTACTGGGACCTGCAGGTCATGAGCAATACCCACTCCCAGAGCCTGGGCTACACCGACACCTACATCCACAACCGCCTGCACAACTACCCCCGCGGCGTGGTGACCATGGGCTACTACCTCGCCATCCCCCGGCTGATGATCGACCGCCTCGCCCCCGGCGCCGTAGGCACCTACATCACCGTGGACCCCGACCGCCACACCCCGCAGCGTTGGCCGCTGCTGCCCCTGGCCGACTGGCAGGCGGGCAAGATCCCGGTGTGCGTCGTGCAGGGCGACGGCCGTGTTCTGATCGAAGCGATCACCGACCCCGTGGTGATCCAAGGCGAAGAGAACGAGTCCGGCGGGGCGATCTCCGGGGCCCAGCTCATCGGCTGAAACCCAACCGGCCCCGGTGCGAGGTGCCGGCGAACGGAGTCCCTCGCTGACGCTTCGGGCTCGGAAGAGTGACTCAAATCCGAGCGTGAAGCGTCAGCGAGCGCACACGCTCTGTTTAACGCCACGCCGCGGTCGCCATTTTTCGCTAAACCCAAACGTCGACTTCCTCTTCTCGGTGTCTATGATTGTTGCAACATGCAATCGCTCCCCCGCGCTTATTCCGTTGCCGTGTTGCTACTCGTCGCCCCGCTCCTGGTGGCCGTGGGCTGTACCGCGCCGGTCAAGGTCTCGGCCCTCGATTCGCACGGCCAACCCGAGCTCACGCCGCACTACGAGCACGTCCCGGCCGACCTCGCCGATGACATCGACGCGCCTGATCTGATCGACACTCTCCGCCGGGCCAAGCGGGTCGATGGGCTTTTCCCGTCGTTGGCCTCCCAGCGCTATCTCGAGGCCGCGGAGATGGCGTACCGCTTGATCACCGATCCCGCGACGTCCGAGGACGACCGGGCGTTGATCGTGGCGGAGCTCTACAACCGCGCGGTGGCGGGCTACATCCGCAACGCCCCGCCGAGCAAGTCGGACGAACGGGTGTGGTTTGATACCCAGGTGTTTTCCGCCAACGGCCAGCAGGACTGGATCACCCCGGACTACTTCGACTCCTACACGCCCGCCGCGGATGTGCGCATCGAAGGTTTGCGTGAGCACCACGTTCATCAGGGCTTCGGTGCGGCGTTAATCGCCTCGCGTCCGACCGATCGTGAAGACCCGATCGAAGTACGGTATCCGCCCGAAGGCATCGTCCGCCCGCTCACCGCGGTGCTGCACTTCGATGATCCCCAGCAACCCCGCTTGGCGGTCTACGACCCGCGCCGGGTCACGGAGGTCGCGCTTCCGTTGGCCGGTCAGGCCGATGGCGACTCTTCCCAAAAGTTGACGCTGCCCCTCGCCGCGGACTACTCCGCGCCCTACGCCGAGCTGCTTTCGCGCACGCAGGAGCTCGCCTCGCTCGGCTTCGCGGGGATGCTCAACCCCACGGCCAGCGAAGACCGCCTGGGCATCTACCTGCTCGAGCCCTACGACCCCGACAAGACCCCGCTGCTGATGGTGCACGGCCTGATGTCCACGCCCCTCACCTGGATCCAGGCCACCAACGATTTCTACAGCGACCCCGAGCTCCGCGCACGCTACCAGGTCTGGCATTTCCTCTACCCGACCGCGCCGTGCCCGTACTACTCGGCCTTCATGCTCCGCACCAAGCTCGACGAACTCCGCCTCGAGCTCGACCCCGAGCTCGACGACTTCGCCACGCAGGATATCGTCGTCATCGGCCACTCCATGGGCGGCATCCTCACCCGCACGCTCGTGTCCGACGGCACCGAGAAGAACTGGTCGTTCGCCTTCACCGCGCCGCCCGAAGAACTCGAGGGCGACCCCCAGGTCATCCAGTTCATCCGCGACATCTACGTCTACGACCACCTGCCGTACGTGAACCGGGTCGTCTTCGTCGCGACGCCGCACCGCGGCTCGGAGTTCGCCACCAACCTCATCGGCCGGTTCGGCGAATCGTTGGTCCGCCTGCCCCAGGAGTGCGTCGATAACACCCGCACCGTCGCCCGGCTGAACCTCGACAAGCTCACGCCCGAGTACGGCCCGCTGCTGGTTAACGGCCCGCCGTCGTCCATCCGTACGCTCGAGCCGAGATACCCCGGCTCCCGCGCGGTCGACGAAAGCCCGATCCGCGACGGCGTGATCTACCACAGCATCATCGGCACCCGCGTCGACGACTACGCCGAGCTCGCCGACACCTCCGACGGTATCGTCGAATACTGGTCGTCCCACCTCGACGGCGCCGCCAGCGAAAAACTCGTCCCCGCCGGTCACAACGCCCACGATCACCCCGACGCGATCGCCGAGATCAAACGCATCCTCCGCGAACACGCCGGGATCCCGCACGAGGGTTCGACATTAGCCCGGGGTCAATGACCCCGGGGTTTCTCAGGCGAGGTCATCCCAGGCCTCGCCGTAGGTTTATACCCGTGTATTCCGGGCGAAATGCCGGTCCCAAGCGAGCAGAAACTCCCGTGCGACCGCTTCGTCGGGCACCGTGATCAGGGCGATGGTTTCGTCGCGATCCGACACGCGAAGACGGACCATGGCCTGGCCTGTCCATACCTTTTCACGCCGATCGTTTCGGTCCGAATTTGTCATCGCCGCGATCACCCAGCCCAACGGCCCCAGCAGCAACAAGACCACGGCGAGAACCATGCTCGAGCTGTCCGCCCGGGGGCCACCCGCTTGATACGGAACGTATTCCGACTCGACGTCCCACTCGGCGTAGCGGGTGTCGATCTCGCGCTTGCAGACGCGGATGCCGAAGACACGACGAGAACATCGGCAGCTCCGCGCCAGTACATCGACGCGGACCCGGAAGCTGCGGTGCCAACCCTTGGCCAGCATTAAGATTGGCATCAGCATCAGAGCGAAGAAGGCCAGGACGATGATGCTCATGCTCAAAAAAATCTGGTCCGTTAGCCCGTTCTTATGCGGAAGCGAGTTGAGATACATGAGCCAGAGCATGCCCCCAGCGGCAATCATCGCCATCGCTCAGACAAATACCCCGAGTGCGATCCTGCGGTTCCGCTTGGCGTCGCTCAGCACGAGCGAATCATCGGTCAGGTGCAGCCAGACACGTGTGTCTGCGGTGACCACTTTGGGTAATTTCAAGGGCTTCCTGGGCATCCGACTCCCGAGTAAACCTACTCATCGATCCCCAGATCACTCTTCGTAAACAACGCCTCAAACGCAAACCCCTCGGCCTCGATGTTTTCGCGGGCGCCTTCCTGCCGGTCGATGACGACGACGATCTTGGCGACGTCGGCCTTCATCTCGTCACGCAGGAGCTTGGCGGCTTCGATGGACTGGCCGCCGGAGGTGGCGATGTCTTCGGTGATGAGGACGCGGTCGCCTTCGTGGAGTTTGCCTTCGAACTGTTTGGCGGTGCCGTAGTCTTTCTTGGCGTTGCGGATGAGCACCATGGGCAGGCCGGTAGCCATGGCCGCGGCGGTGACCAGCGGGATGCCGCCGAGCTCGGGGCCCGCGAGGCGGTCGATGCCCTTATCGTCGGCCTTGATCACCTCGGCGAACTTCTCGCCCAGGGCCGCGAGGATGTCGGGCTGGGTCTCGAAGAGGTACTTGTCGAGGTAGTACTTACTCTTACGGCCCGAGCGGAGGGTGAAGTCGCCGTGCAGCAGGGCGGTGTCGCGGATGCGTTCGATGAGTTGGTCGTGGGTCATGGGGGTAATTTAGCGATTTGGCGATTTCGTGATTGGTCAGGATACGTTTAGCGGGCGACGCGAAGCGTCCCACGTGGGTCGCCCCCCAAAAGCCGGGCGGCTTCGCCGCACCCGCTAAACTGTTCTCCCTATGCCCCGCAACCTCCGCGACAAAGTCATCCTCATCTCCGGCGCCAGTGCAGGCATCGGCAAGGCCACGGCCCTCGCCTGCGCGTGGGAGGGGATGCACGTCTCGATCTTCGCCCGCCGGGCGAGCAAGCTGCAGAGCGTCGCGAAGCAGGTTTCGGACCTGAACCAGCGGGCCCACTTCTTCACCGGCAACATCGCCAACCCCGAGGATGTGAAGGCCTGGGTCAGCGAGGCGTACGACACCTTCGGCCGGGTCGATGCGGTCTACGCCAACGCGGGCTACGGCTTCATCACCCCGGCCATGGACATGACCCTCACCGAACACCGCGCGATGTTCGAGGTCAACTACTTCGGGACCGTGCACCTCTTGCGTGAAGCCATGCCCTACCTGGCGAACACCGAAGACGGGCTGAAGCACATGCTGGTGTGCTCGTCTTGCCTGAGCGAAGTCGGCCCGCCGGGGTCGGGGGTGTACGCCGCGACGAAGGCGGCGCAGGACATGCTCGCCCAATCGATGCGGGCCGAGCTGGCGGGCGAGGGGTTCAGCGTGACCTCGGTCCACCCCGTGGGCACGAAGACCGAGTTCTTCGAGCAGGCCAAACGGCAGACGCCGGACGAGCATCAGGACCGGATCGAGACCCCAAGTTTTCTGATGCAGACGCCCGAGCACGTGGCCAAGCGGATCGTCGGGGCATTGAAGCGCCCCAAGGCCGAGGTTTGGCCGATGCGCACCGCACGTTTTGCCGCGGCGGTCGCGACCGCGTTTCCCGGCTTCACTGCGTGGGCGCTCCGCCGGGGCTACGAGAAGAAGACCGCCAAGGCCGCGAGCCCGGCACCCGCCTCGGGAGAAGCCGAGCCGACGAAAGGACCGTGATGGACGTAGATAAACTCTTGAGCGACAACCTCAGCGCGCTGGCCGAGCTGACCCAGGCGATGCCCAAACTCGGCCCAGCGTTACGCGATGCGACGGCCATGCTCGAAGCCTCGCTCACCAACGGCGGCAAGCTGCTGTGCTGCGGCAACGGCGGCAGCGCCTGCGACGCGGCCCACTTCACCGCGGAGATCGCCGGGCGGTACAAGATCGAGCGCAAAGGCTTCCCCGCCATCGACCTCACGGCCGATCACTCGATCCTCACCGCGCTCATCAATGACTATCCCCCCGAGCAGGTCTTCGCCAAGCAGGTCATCGCCCAGGGCACCGCGGGTGACGTGTTCGTCGGCTTCACCACCTCGGGCAACTCGCAGAACGTCAAGCTCGCCCTCGACGCCGCGAAGGCGGAAGGTTTGAAAACGATCGCGTTCCTCGGCAAGGGCGGTGGCGTGTGCAAGGGCTTGGCGGATGTCGAACTGATCGTGCCGAGTGATGTGACCGCCCGTGTGCAGGAGATGCACCTGATGCTGTACCACACGATCTGCGAAGCGCTGGATCCGGTGCTCGCGGCGTTGGATTGAGTTACACGCCGAAGGCGCTGGGGATTGCGGCGAGCAGGCTCGGCCGGGCGATGATCAAAGCGAATCCCAAACCCGCGACGGCGTAGCGTGCAACCCGCCAACCAGGTCCGCCTCGACTTAGCGCTGCTTCGAGCGTCATCAACCCGCCCAGCAATACGAACACGCAAAGCATGCGCATCAATGCGGTGCGGTCCATCAGTGCGGCGCGGGCTTGGTAGATCGCTTGGCCTTGCAGGTCGCGCATCTCCAGCTGCTCGTCCACCGCATCGGGGGTGACGCCGGTCGCCTGGAGTGCGGCGACCATCGAGGCGGTCTCTTCTTCGAACTCGATGATCTGCTGCGTCGCCGGGCCGCCGCCGAAGAGCGAGGCCTGGGCTTTGGGGGCCACACGTCCGAGCACCGCGGGGCCCAGGAGGATGCCCAGCAAGAGGCCCGCGGCGAGGATGTAGAGCTCGGTGGGCCCCGGGTTCTGTGACTTGGGTTTAGGCATGCGGTGAATCATAGCCCAGAGAGATGATTTCGATTCGCGTGTGATGTAGCGGCGCCTACGCGGCGAGCGGCAGGGGCTCTGCCCTTGCACCCCGTGAAAGGGCAAGGCGTATTGTGACTTGGTTGTCTTTGGGGTGTCGGGGCAAAGCCCTGACCGCCCGCCGCGCAGGCGATCGGCCGATCCACAGACCCGGTATGATCAAACATCTATGGCCACCGAACGACTCGTCACCGCTGCCTCGACCGACCTGAACGAAGAGACGTTCAACCTGTCGTTGCGCCCGCAGACCCTCGACGACTACGTCGGCCAACCCGCGCTCGTCGAGAAGCTCAAGATCACCCTTGAAGCGGTCAAGCAGCGCAGCGAACCCATGGAGCACGTCCTCCTGCACGGCCCGCCCGGCCTGGGCAAGACCACGCTCTCCCACATCATCGCCAACGAGATGGGCACCCACGTCACGGTGACGGCCGGGCCCGCGCTGACCAAGGGTGGTGACCTCGTGGGCACGCTCACCAAGCTCCAGCGTGGCGACGTGCTGTTCATCGACGAGATCCACCGCCTGCCCGCCGCGGTCGAAGAGTTCATCTACCCGGCGATGGAAGACTTCAAGATCGACTTCACCATCGACACCGGCATGCACGCCAAGACCATCCCGATCACGCTCAAGCCGTTCACGCTGATTGGTGCGACGACGCGCGCGGGCCTGCTGTCGGGGCCGATGCGGTCGCGCTTCGGCATCACGCACAACCTCGAGTTCTACAACCACGACGACCTCTTGAGCATTCTCGAACGCTCGGCGGGACTCTTGAACCTCGGCGGCAAACAGCAGCGTGAAGCGCTGGCGACGATCGCTGACCGTTCACGTGGCACACCGCGGATCGCCAACCGGCTGCTCCGCCGGGTGCGCGACTTTGCGCAGGTGAAGGCCGATGGCAACCTCACGCCGGACCTCGTGAACGATGCGCTCAAGCTCGAAGGCGTCGATCACCTGGGCCTCGACGAGATCGACCGCAAGTACCTCACCGTCATCGGCACGACCTACGAGGGTGGGCCCGTCGGCCTCGAGGCGGTGGCGGCGACGTTGGGTGAAGATTCGGGGACGCTGGAGTCGATGGTCGAGCCGTACCTGCTGCAGATCGGGTTTCTGGCGCGGACGCGCAAGGGGCGGATGCTGACCAAGGCGGGGGCGGAGCACGTGGGGGTGAAGTTCCGCCCGGCGGAAGATGTGTCGTCTGACGGTGGTTCAGAATTGTTCTGAAATTTAGCCCGGGGTCAGTGACCCCGGGCCGTCGCGGGCTACGATTGAACGATACCTCGCGCTCTTGATACGCCGTGAACCGCGGCACCCTCGGCGACTCGCCGGGGGCTAAATTTGCATCACGGAAATCTCAAAATGAAAACCATGCTCCGCTCTCTCGCCACGCTTTCGCTCGCCCTCGGCCTAATCACTCCCGCATGGGCTGACCCCGGCGCAACGGTCGCCCAGCGCTACGGCATCGATCAGTGGGATCAGATCGCCTCCATCGAGTTCACGTTCAACGTACACCGTCCCAATGGTAAAACCATGGCTCGTGGCTGGGTTTGGCGACCTCATCTCGGTGAAGTCGAGCGCATTACCGAGAAGAGCGAGGGTGATGTCGATGTATTCATATTTAATTTGCAAGATGCTCAAGATCTAGAAATTCAAGCCACCAAGCAAGCCCACCGCCAATTCATCAACGACAGCTACTGGCTGCTGTTCCCCTTCCAACTTGTCTGGTCCGACCCGCTCGTGACCGACGAAGGCACGCAAGCCTTGCCCATCGGCGGGGGTGAAGCAATCAAGCTCATCTGCCAATGGCCGACCGAGGGCGGCTACACGCCCGGTGACGCTTACGACCTCTACGTCGGCGAAGACGGCCTGATCCAGCAATGGGACTTCCGTAAGGGCGGGGCGGCCGACAAGAGCTTCCCCGCGACGTGGGACGAGCATAAGCAACTCGGGCCGATCATCGTGAGTCTGGATCACAAGGGCAAAGGTGAGTTCCGACTATTCTTCACCGATGTGAAAGCGACGCTTGTCGACGGCACCGTCGTCGAACCCCTGCCGATCGCCGAACCCTAAGCCGGGCCCGACGTATGACCCTTGTGAAGTGGCGAAATACGTGCAATCTGTTCCGGGCCTCGGCGTGCCTGGTCTTCACCGCGATGCTGAGCGCCGCGGGTATCGCCTGTGCCCAGTCCTCGGCTTACGGCCCGATGGAAGTGGTCGGCAAGATCGAAACCCGCGTGATCAACGAAAGCAGTGGCCTCGCCGCGGCCCGCGCTCCGGGTAACGAGGGTTTGTTTTGGACCCACAACGATTCGGGCGACCGGGCTCGGCTGTTTTTGATCGATGGCACCGGCAAGCTGAAGGCCGAGTACCGCGTGGAAGTCCCGTTCGCGACCGACTGGGAAGATATTGCTTCGTTCGAGCTCAACGGCGAGCCGTATTTGTTGGTGGGCGACGTGGGGGACAACGCCCACAAACGCCAACGCGTCACCCTCTGGCTTATCCCCGAGCCGTCGTTCGACCCCGATCGGCAGTCCGCGTTCCCGCTGAAGATGACGCCGCTACGCCGCATCGACTTCACGTATGCGGACGGCCCGAAGGACTGCGAGTCGATCGCGTTTGACCCGGCGAGCAACAACATCGTGATTGTCACCAAGGTCGACCCGCGTCGCCTGCCGGTGGGTTACGCGGGCGTGTATTTTCTCCCATTGCCTGCTGAGAGTTCGAGTGGTCGGGATGAACCGAAGGTGATCGATCGGGCAGCCAATCTCTCCCTGCGTATTACCGTGGGCATGGATATCGCCCCCGACAGCCGACGCGCCATCGTCGGTACCTACGGCGACGCCTGGCTCTACACCCGCGGCGAAAACCAGTCGTGGGTCGACGCCTTCCAACAACCCGCTCAGCAGATCGCCCTGGGCCCGCGCGGCCAGAGCGAAGCCATCGCGTTCGGTGCCCAAGGCGAGTCGATTTATCTCACGGCTGAGGGGGTGAACAAGCCGTTCTGGCGCGTGCCCTACGTTGAGGGCAAGTGACGGGCATTAGGCCGTGGCGGTGTATGGGGAGTAGCTGTAGTACTTGGGGCGGCTATCGAGACGCACGTGTAACCAAGCGACTCCCGCACCCGCGGTGCCGAGCCAAACCGAGGTGTTGCCTTTTCGGTGTTGCATCGCGATGCCGGTTTGACGCCAAAGTTCTTGCTGCTGTGCCTGCGGTGCATCTCGGACAAACGCGGCGAGGTGGGGGTAGGCAGAGTGCGCCGCAAGCGGGCAGGGCACGATCAGCGTGGCATCGCCCCGGAGGTTGTCGAATGTGATTGCTTTGGCCTCCCCAGCGGTGGCGAAGTGCTCGGCAAACGCTTGAGGATCGGCGGCACGCGCCAGCCCAGGGCTGTTGATCACGACACACTCAAACGGGCGATCGTTGTTACTCAAGCAGGGCGTCTCCCAGCGGAACGCGGAGTAGCTCAAGCTCGCTAGCGTGTCGTTGAAGAATCGACAGAAGCCGGGCTCATCACACCACAACGCGATGATCTGATGGAAGGTAAGCGGCTGGTCTTGATCGGAAACGCGTAGCTTGACGCCATCGTGGTTGGGCAAAGCTTCTTGTTGGGTGCTCCACCGGCTCATCAAACCGACACCGCATACGACACGATCAGATACGCGAAGTACATCGCCACGAGCGGGACGCCCATCCATTTGGAGAACGAGCCCTTGGCCGAGGCGAGCGCGATGCAGCCGCGGAAGTAGAAGAGCATGAGCAACATGGTCGGGATCATGATCAGCAGGATGATCGCGGGCATGGCGGCGTCGGGGTCGATCAGCGGGAGCGGGGCGGCACAGGCCGAGACGCCGATGACGAACAGGACGTTGAGGATGTCGGCCCCGATGACGTTGCCCACGAGTAGCTCGGGGTGGCCTTTGCGGATGGCGGTGAGGCCGGTGACGAGCTCGGGGAGGCTGGTGCCCAGGGCGACGATGGTCGAGGCGATCACGGCGTCGGGCACGTTCCAGCGTTCGGCGACGATCGTGACCGAGCCGACGAGGAGGTCGCCTGAGGCGATGACCAGGGCGAGGCCCGCGAGCCCCATGCCGAAGAGCAGGCCCAGGCCGCGCTCGGCGTGTTTTTCGTGGTCGGTGTGGACGCTGCCGTCGGCTTCTTCGAGGACGTGCGGCTCGCCGCTGGGGTGGGCCTTGGCCCACTTGATGGAGATGGCGAGGTAGCCCACGAGCAGGGCGGTGAGGCCGACGCCCGCGATGCGGGGGATGGTGGCGTCTTGGCCCTGGGTCGCCCAGAGGAAGTAGCACAGCCCGGCGAGGATGACGGCGCTGCCGACCTGGACCCAGCCTTGGCGGGAGAGGACGAATTTGTCCGCGGGGAGTCGGGTCATGAGGCAGCCGACGCCGAAGATCAGTCCGGTGTCGGCGATGATCGAGCCTACGCCGTTGCCGATGGCGAGCCCGGCGTCGCCGCTGAACGCGGCGAGCACACTGACCGCGGCCTCGGGGGAGGTGGTGCCCAACGACACGATCGTCGCCCCGACCACGACCTCGGGCATGCCGAGCTTCTTGGCGATACCCGCAGCGCCTTCGACCAGCCAGTCGGCCCCCTTGATCACGATCACCATCGCCACGGCGGCGAGGATGATGAGCACCAGCACCGATTGCTCTTGCAGCCAGTGTTCAATCCCGGCGGGCATGAGAGAAGCGGCGATGGGCGAGAACGCATCAGGCATGAGGCGGATGATAAGTCATTTGGTGATTTGGCGATTGGGCGATTTGGTGATTTATCCAACGCAAAACCGCAAAAGTGGGGCGTGGTTCGTTGGGGTGCACGACGTTTAGCGGCGGATCGCAGATCCGCGTTCGGGTGGCCGCGGCGTGGTTCGTGGATCTGGATCAAGCGCCACGGCGATCTGCGATCGCCCGCTAAACGATCAAGAAAATCACCAAATCACCAAATCACCAAATCACTAAACAAGCAGCCCGCCTTCGAGCATCTGCACGATCTCGTCTTCGCTGCACAGCAGTTCGACGCGGGAGCGGAGCTGGGTGTGCAGATCGTCGCGGCCGGCGTGTTTGGCGGCGGTGGCGAGCATGGCATGCAACGCACCGCATTGCGGAGCGGGCATCAGCTCGGCGAGTTGGGTTTTCTGTTCGAGGCCTTTGAGGGTCTCTTCGCTTTGGCAGACGAGCAGTTCGTAGCGGGTACGCAGGGCCATACGCTGGAGCGCTTCGGTCAGCCCCAGCGGGGTCCGTGAGAGCTCAACCAGCGCGAGCCAGGCCCCGGTGGCATCACGGAGCTCGAGGCGGGCCTCAACGAGCAGCAGCAGGAGCTGCCCGCGGTGGGACGCGGCGGGGCCGGGCCGGGGCGTGGTCAGCAAGGTCTGAGCGATCGCGGCCGACTCGGTGAAGTTCTGTTGGCGGTGGCGGAGCACGGCCTGGCGATGGGTCAGCATCAATCGCACCCAGCGCGGCAGCGCCCTTTTCTTCATCAGGCTGACGAGCGCGGTCTCGCCCGCGGCGGGGTTGCTCTCCAGCACGCTCGACAAGCCCGGCAACGACTGGGCGACCTTCGCCCCGGTGAGGTTCAGGCCGATCCAGGCCAAGATCATGAACATGATCAGCACGATCTTCACGGTTGATCCGCCCGGGCCAATCGAGAGCAGCACCATGAACGCCACGAACAGCCCGATGAGGGCACCGGTGCGCAGCGTCCCGTCAAACGCTAACTCGCGCTGCAGACGCGACGGCGAGAAAGACGGCAGCCGACGGGCCGCGGTGGGCGACGATGATTCGCTCTGCGGTTGCCCTTGGTCAGCGGGTAGGGAAGACGGTGACTCAATCACGCGGCACCCCCCGGAACTCCCCCTTGATCTCGGGGAAGCGTGCACGCAGGGCGGACGCGGGCAAGAGCGTGGTGGCGCGTTGCCACCAAGACTGGGCGTGGTTGGCGTCGTCTCGTTCGGGGTCGTTGCGTTGTGCGTGGCACCACGCGAGCAGCGCGTGGCCGTAGCCCGCTTCGACGCCCAGGGGACGTAGCGCTTCGATCAGTCCGTCGGATTCGTCGATCGCTTCGGCGTAGTGCGCGGTCTGCACCGATTGGAAGAGCAACGCAAAACGGTAGGACGCGCCGATGGGCGTCTTGGTCAAAGGCTCGACCGGCCCGCGTAGGCGACGCAGCGCATCGTCCGCGTCGCTGAGCTGGTAGGTAAACAGCGACGCGATGGCCCGCTGCACCTTGAGGTGGATCGCGCCGGGGTGTTCGCTGGGCAGGTCGTTGAGCAAGCGGTCGTAGGCGACGATCGCGGTGTCGTACGCCCCGACGTTGTCGAGTGCATGAGCCAACACCGCCACGGCCCGGTGCTGCTGGGCGGGGTGTTGCACCAGCTCGGGGATCAGTCGCCAGGCGCTGCGGAGGGCGGGGCGGTGGTGCCGGAGGGTGACGAGTTCTTGGGCGCGGGCGAGGCGTCGTTCGAAGCTGCGTCGCGCCATGAGTTTTTGTCGGCCGTAGAGAATCATCCCCATCAGCGCAAGCCAGGGCAGCAGCCACGCGGCGGGGCCTTGCATCACCACCGCCAAAAAGATCACGCCTCCGAGCACGAACAGCGGTGTCCGCCGGGCCCAGGGCGAGGGCGTGATCGCGGGGTGGCGCTGGAGGTGGGCCTCGAGCGCTTCGGGCGTGGGCGGACGCCAGGCCGGGGGCGCGGCATCGGGGGAAGGGGGTATGGCGGGATTCATTGGGCCAAAAGCAGTTCGAGGTCGGCTTGAAGTTCTTGCATGCCTTCGGCGAGCAGGCCTTCGTAGTAGCCGCGGATCATCCCTTGGCGATCGACGAGGATCACCTTGCCCGAGTGCAGGATCGGGTTCACCGGGTCGTCGGGGGTGTCCTGGATTTCCAGCTTGAAGCCGTCGATCGACAGGTCCCAGATGGCTTGTCGATCTCCAGTGAGGAACAGCCACTCGGACGGCGGGGCCCCGATCGCCTCGGAATACTCGGCGAGCACCTCGACGGTGTCGCGCTCCGGGTCGACAGTGAAGCTGACCAGCCGGAGCTCATCACGCAGGGGGTGGTCGGCGAGGTCGGCGTTCATGGCCTGCATGTTTGCGGACAACATAGGGCAGATGCCGGGGCAGCTGGTGAAGAAGAAGTCGGCCACCCAGACCTGGCCAAGCAGGTCGTCGCGGGTGACGGTTTCGCCCGCTTGGTTGGTGAGGGTGAAGTCGGGGGCGGCCCAGAGCTCGGGGAGGGTGCGTTGAAGAGATTGGACTTTGGTCGAGCCAATACCTGAGTAACCCAGCAAATGGGCTACATCATTCAACGCGACGAGCGCGACCAACAGAATGATGGACGCACCTGTGCCGATCAACAAATATCGCACGCGGTTGCTCACGCCTTCCCCGCTTTCGACGCCAGCTTCGTCGCACCCGCCACGGCGGCGAACGTCGCGATGACCATCACCACGGCGGCGATCCAGTTGGCCATGCCGATGCCCACGGCCTCGTCACCTTGCAAAGCCCAGGCGAACGTGGTGTTGCCGTAGGTCAACGGGTTGGCGTACATCACCCACTTCATCGGCCCGGCGGTCTCGACGGGGAATACCGCTCCGCACAAGAACCACATCGGCATCAGCAGCAGGTTCATGATCGCGTGGAACCCGGCGGTCGAATCCATCGGCCAGGCGATGAGCAGGCCAAGGCCCGTCAGCCCGACCGCAATCACAAACATCACGCCGACTGCAGCAACGAGATTCACCACGCCCGGCCAGGCGAAGAAGATGCACCAGATCGCCAGCAGAACCACGCCTTGCACGGTCGCGATGCTCGCCCCGCCCAGGACTTTGCCGAGCACGATCGCCCACCGCTTGGCGGGTGATGCGAGCACGCCCTGTAGGAAGCCTTCTTTGCGGTCTTCGATGACTGAGATGGTCGAGAAGATCGCGGTGAACAGCACCATCATCACGACCATGCCGGGGAAAAAGAACTCGAGGTAGCCCATGTCGTCACCGCTGGAAGCGGCCTCGGTGCCTGCAGCGCCGGGGCTGACGCGGAACGTTTCGTTGAGCCCCAGACCCAGCAAGAGCCAGAAGACCACGGGCGTGGCGACCGCACCGATGACGCGGTTGCGCTGCCGGAAAAAGCGTTTGACCTCGCGTTTCCACAGGGCGGTCACCGCGGGCCAGGTCACATCGCGCCCCGCCTCGCCGGGGGCCTCGGCTGGCGTGGGGGTGGACAGTGTGGGGGACGAAACCGGGACTTGAGCCGTACTCATCGAGGCATTTTAGGGCATCGCTTGTCGCGTTGGCGTCGGCGGGCAAAGCCAGAATTTTTTTTCTTGTTTTGCATCCAGCCGTGTTTGAGCTGCGTAGTGTCCATCGGTGTTGCAACCCAAGCGTAATCGAACTTAACCAAGAACCTCAATACTTCAGGACAAGGACCCCGACCTATGAAAGCTCTCAGCCTCTCTGGAATCGCCCTCGCCATCGCTGCCACCTTCGGCTTCACCGCCAACACCGTCCTCGCGGGTGGCAGCGGCTGCGAATACGGCAACAAGGCCGCTAAGGCCGACATCGTCGACACCGCTGTGTCGGCCGGCACCTTCAACACCCTGGTCGCTGCGGTTCAGGCCGCCGACCTAGTGGACACACTCAAGAGCGAAGGCCCGTTCACCGTGATGGCCCCGACCGACGAAGCGTTCGCCAAGCTGCCCGAAGGCACCGTCGAGTCGCTGCTCGAGCCGGAAAACAAAGACCAGCTCGTTGCCATCCTGACCTACCACGTCATCCCCGCCAAGGCCAAGGCCGAGGACGCCCTGAAGATGGGTGAAGCGCCCACCGTTCAAGGCGGCACCCTCGGCTTCGCCGTGGTTGACGGCCAAGCCCAGGTCAACGGCATCAACATCGTGGCCACCGACATCAAGACCAGCAACGGCATCATTCACGTCATCGATGAAGTGCTGCTGCCCGAGAGCGCTGGCTAAATCCATCACGACCCCCATCCACAGCCTGTCTGCCTTTCCGGGCGGCAGGCTGTTTTCGTCTTTCAGAAGTTGCCTGTCTTTACAAATGCGGGCGATTGGTCGGCCATGAATCTAACGTTGAGCCCATCCCGAACCGCCGGCCTAGACTTGGAAGTTACTTCCCGAACGGGCCCAAAGCTCCACACGATGGATCAAACCGACTCCAACACGACTTTGGTTGAACCGCCCCTGCTCCCACAGGTTGCCCTGGGCGATCGTCAAGCGATCGAAGCCTGTCTCGAAAAGTACCGAGGCTTGGTCTGGAGCCTGGCCCGCCGAGTCTTGGGGAATCGGCCCGAAGCCGAGGACGCGGTCCAAGAGATCTTCATCGAGCTCTGGCAGAAGGCGGACCGATTCGATCCGAGCAAAGGCAAGGAAGCCACCTTTATCGCGGTGCTCACCCGCCGGCGGTTGATCGACCGTTTGCGTCGAACCCAGGCCCGCCCCGATGGTCGGCCCGTGGAACTGTCCGACGCTGCGGCCACCGCGTCGGACGATGCGAGCCCGGTTGCGGCGATGGAGTTGTCCGACGAGGTCCGCTGTGTCCACGCCGCGATGGCTGAGCTCAAGCCGCCTCAGCCCGATGTCCTGCGTTTGGCGGTGTGTGACGGGCTGACGCACCAAGAGGTCGCTGATCGGCTGGAGATGCCGCTCGGTACCGTAAAATCGCACGTCCGCCGGGGATTGATCCGGCTGCGGGAGGCCCTGGCGTCCTCGGAAAAACAGGGGGTGTCGCCGTGAGCGAATCCAACCCCACCCCGCCTGCGAACCCAGAATCAGAGCGTCTGTTCGACCTGTTGGCCGATCACACGCTGGGGCTGCTGACGCCCGACGAGTTTCATGAGATGACGAATCTGCTCGAAGACCATCCCGAACTGCAGGACGACGCGCTCGAAGAAGCCGCGGCGCTGCTGTTGGTCGCCGATACGGTGGCATCCACCGGCGAAGCGGACCTGCCCGCGGGCTTGTCGGACAAGTTGGCTGCGGATGTCGAGCGGTTTGTTGTTCAGCCTTCGAATTCAGCTTCAACCGATTTTTCACGGAGCGATCCCACGGCTCCCGAGACTCTCGACAAGCAGGGCGGCCGTGGCGTGCTGGCGTTCATCGGCGGGGCGGTGATCGGCGCGGTCGCGGCGTCGATCCTCGTGGCGTTGATCTTGACTCTGCCTGACAATCGATCGGAGCCAGGTCCGATCAATGTGGCGGCGCGATATCAAGAATTCATTCAAACAACTGCCGATGTCGCGACTTACCCATGGTCGATTATGGAATCAGGTTATGAGCAAGTAAACGGTGAAATCACCTGGAGCGGGAATATGCAGTGGGGGTATATGGTGCTTGACCAACTCCCCATTAACGACCCTGCGGCGGCGCAATACCAACTCTGGATCGTCGATCCCACCCGCGACGAGTTCCCCGTCGATGGCGGCGTCTTCAACGTGGCGGACCACCTCGCGGACGACGGCAAGGCCTACGTACCCATCGACGCCAAGCTCCGCGTCGATCAGCCCGCCGCGTTTGCGATCACGCTCGAACAACCCGGCGGCGTGGTGAAATCCAACAACGCGTTGTTGGTGGTTGCGGCGGTTCCGTAAATCTTCTGTGTTTCGCCGCCCTGATTTTTCATTGTATCGCAAGCCAAATCGGCTTTTGCCTCCTAATGTTTAGCTGTAACGAAGTAACTGATAATTCAACGACTCTAACGAAAGCCTCGATATGAAACTCCAAACTTTTAATCGTCTTTTCGCCATCGCCGCACTCGCCACGGCCTCCGCGGTCATGATGGCTCCCGCAGCCATGGCTTGTGGCGGCTGCGGCTGCTCGGCTAAAAAAGAAAAGCCGTCGGGCCCCACCGGCGACATCGTTGAAACCGCCGCTTCCGCGGGCGTGTTCAACACTCTGCTCGCTGCAGCAGAAGCGGCCGGCCTGGTCGAGACGCTTCAGTCCGAAGGCCCTCTGACCGTGATCGCCCCGACCGACGCGGCGTTTGCCAAGCTGCCCGAAGGCACCGTCGAGTCGCTGCTCAAGCCTGAGAACAAGGATAAGCTCGTCGCAGTCCTGACCTACCACGTCATCCCCGGCAAGATCGATTCGAAAGCCGCGATGAAGGCTGGCACTGCCAAAACCGTTCAGGGTGGTGAATTGACCTTCGAGGTCGTCTCCCACGGCGATCACGACCACGCTCAGGTGAACGGCGTTAACATCATCAAAACCGATATCGAAACCACCAATGGCATGATCCACGTCGTCGACGCGGTCCTGCTCCCCGCCGAGTAATCCGGCGTAACCGAAATCAACGTCCATCGATCGGCTGCACACCCTCCGGGGTGTGCGGTTTTTTTATGGTGAGTGATCGGCTTGCGCTTTGACGGGTTAAACTGATTGAGTCTGGGACTGTCGAAATCTATAAAGGATCAATATGTCGATTCAACGATCGTTTGTCTGGTGGTGTTTAGGGCTGGCGATGGCTCTTTCGATTTCTACGGTTGGGGTTCACGCGTTCGAGCCTTCGCCGGGTGATGCGATAGAGGTGCGTGAAGGGGATGTC
>JBCCWB010000037.1:0-21809 GCA_039194345.1 Planctomycetota bacterium | reverse complement strand
TCCGTGATTGGTTCGGGCGAATCCCAACCGCCCACCCCACGCCGGCCACGGCAGCGGGTGAGGCGGGGAACACGGGTTCGCTCTTTGAAAACTCAAGCGTAAAAAGAAGCCCACGCCGAGACGGCGTGGGCTTCAGGAAAAGCGGTCGTCGTACGTCGGCATCACACCGTCGCTTCGGCAGGCTCGGCTTCCTGCTCGGCGAGCCAGCGCTCGGCGTCGATCGCGGCTTTGCAGCCCATGCCCGCGGCGGTCACCGCTTGGCGGTACACGTGGTCGGCCACGTCGCCGGCGAGGAACACGCCGGGGATCTTCGTCGTGCTGCGGTAAGGATCGTCGAGGATCAGGTAGCCCGCGTCGTCGGCCTCGAGTTGGCCGTCGAGGAACTCGGTGATCGGCGTGTGGCCGATGGCCATGAACAGACCGCCGAGCTCCATCGAGCTGGTTTCCTGAGTCTTGTTGTTGATCAGTTCGACGCCGGTGATCTTCTCGTCGCCGAGCACCTCGGTGACGGAGGTGTCCCACATGACTTCGATTTTGGGGTTATCGAACACGCGCTGCTGCATGATCTTGCTGGCCCGCATCTCGTCGCGGCGGACAAACATCACGACCTTGCTCGCAAACTTGGCGAGGTAGGTCGCTTCTTCCACAGCGGTGTCGCCGGCACCGACCACACCCAGCACCGCGTCGCGGAACATGGGCAGCGCACCGTCGCACACCGCGCAGGCCGAGACGCCGCCGCCGGTCTGAGCGAGACGCATCTCGTTTTCCAGGCCGAGCCAGTTCGCTTTGGCGCCGGTGGCGATGATGACCGAGTCGGCGAGGACTTCGTAGCCGCCGTCGCCCACCACGTGGAACGGCCGCTTGGACAGGTCCACGGACTTCACGTTCTGGAAGACGTTGAACAGGCCGAAGTTCATATCGAGCTCTTCGCCGTTCTTCACGCCGTTGTCGGTGACGACACGTGTGTCGAAGCGCAGGGCCTGTTTGAAGAAGTCGGTCATCATCTCCGGGCCGGTCTTGCCCTCGGGGTAGCCGGGGTAGTTCTCGACCTCGGTGGTGAGCATGAGCTGTCCGCCGGGCATGAGGTCCTTACCCGCAGCCCGGCCGGGGAAGACCAGGGGGGAGAGCTCGGCCCGGGCGGCGTAGATCGCCGCGGTCCAGCCAGCAGGCCCGGAACCGATGATGACAACTTTTTCGTGAGGCAGGTTGGATTCAGTCATGGGCATATCCTAGCAACTCGGCGGGGCGATTAGTCGGCATAACGCCGGAGCACCCCGCGGGTATTCCAGGCCTCCACACAAGCCCCGCAGATGCACGATTTGCCGGCGGTGCCTGACGGCAGCTGCTCCAGCAGAGACGCGGGGACCGTCACGCTCATGCACCAGCAGGCTTTGGGGGCCTGTCCTTGGGCGATCGCGCAGCGATTGAACCCGCCGCAAAGCGGGCATCGACTCGGAGCCAGGGCTAGAGGCAGATCGGTCTGCGGCACGCTCAGCTCCGCACGAGCGAGGCCGCGGGGGTCTTGTCGTTCACCGTGGCGTTGGGCTCGTCGTCCTGGGCGAGCAGGTAGCCGAAGCTCGTCTGGCCGGTGCGATATGCCCGGCGTAGGTACGGCCCGCACATCGTGCAGCAGGCCGAGGCCCCGGTGGCTTCGACCAACTGGGGCAGCGACAGGCCCTCGGTCCGAGCGGTGTCGACCAGTTCGCAGAACGAGGTTTGGGTACAGATGCAGCGGTCGATTTTCATAGGTTTGGCTTTTGCGAGTTATTTTCTGAAGGCGAAGCCGTGCTCTCGAAAGTGGTCATGGAGGCGGCGGTGTCGCGGATGGCTCCGGCCAGGAGGGTTAAGCTCTCGACGAGCCGCGGACCCGGGCGGTTGAAAAAAGCGTTGCCATCGGAGAATACGAGTCTAGCGCGGCTGCGGCGGTGGGTTTGGCGGACCGGGTGATCGGGCGGCAAGGCGTCCCATTCGCGGCGAGCCCGTTCGGCGGTAAAGCCGCAGGCGGCGACATAGATCAGGTCGGGCTGAACGTTCGCCAAAGTGACGTCGTCGATCCCCCGGGAGTGAACGCCCGGCGGGGTATTCAACACGTTTTCGCCGCCCGCCCGGTTGATAAGCTCGGGGTTCCAGTGGCCGGCACTGAACGCGGGGTCGAGCCATTCGAGAAACAGCACTTTGGGGCGGGGCGAGATTGTCGCCTGGTTGGTGATGCTGGTTATCCGCTGTTCGAGGTGGGCGCGAAAGTCGCGGGCTTGTGAGAGCCGGTCGGTCGCTTGCCCTAAACGGATGAAGTCTTGCAGCACGTCTTCCAAACCACCGGGCCCCAGGCGTAGCACGAAGGGGCGGGTCTCCATCCCTTCCAGCGCCGCGTCGACCTGCGTCGGCGTGATCGCACAGACATCACACAGCTCTTGGGTGACGAGGAGGTCGGGGTTGAGCTCTTGAAGCAGCTTGGCGTCGAGGTGATAGAGCGGTCGGCCGGTTTGGGTGAATTCTCGAACCATCTGATCGATCTCGGCTGAACTGGAGCGGTCGTCGATGGCTGCGCCGGTGACGATGGGGCGATCGAGGATCGATGCGGGGGTGTCGCATTCGTGGGAGCGCCCCACAAGGGCGTCTTCAAGCCCCAGGGCGCAGACCATCTCGGTGGCCGCGGGCAGCAGGGTTACGATCCGCATGCCGCCTCCTCGTTGAGCAGCAGGTCTGCGAAGATACGGGTGTCGCGATGCAGGATCTCGCCGACTTCCACCGGGATCGATTGGCCGCGATAGATCGGCCCATCAAAACAGAAGCTGTGGAACTCGCCGTTTTCGCCGCACGGATCGACTTCGCTCGGGAAGTCGTTGAGCAGGGCGGTGTCGTAGAGCCGGCCGGCAAACGAAGCATCCAGCTTGGTGGCGTCGATGCAAGAGAGGCGGGTGGCGAAGCCGCGCTCAATGAAATCGTGGGCGAGTTCGGAGGTGTCGCGTTGCCAGAGCGGGAACACGCCGGCCATGCCCACTTCGTCGAGACGTTTCTCGCGGTACTCCCGCAGGTCTTGCAGGTTGATGTCGCCGAAACCGACTGCGCGGACGCCCTGGTCGTGGAACTTGCGCATGGCTTGGGCCATAAGGTCTTCGTATTGATCCATGGTTGTGCAGTCGGCCATGGTCGTATCGAGGTGGATCTTGGTCAGCGGCAGGCCGATGTGCTTGGCTTGCAAGTCGAGCAGTTCGGCCCGGACACCGTGGTGGCTGATACGGTCGTACTCGCGCGAGAGTGTCGTGAGCAAGCCGACGACTTCGTAAGCCGGGTCGTGTTGCAACGCGTCGAGCGCGAGGGCGCTGTCCTTACCACCGGACCAACACATGATCAGAGGAATGGGTGAAGCCAAGGGTTACTCGCGATCGTAGAGGTCGTTGTTGTCTTCGCCGATATGGCCGAGGCGCAGCTCGAGGTTGCGAGCGGCCGAAATCCCATAGGCCGGATTCCCTCGGCTAAAAGTCATTTCTTCACCGCTGACGTGCCCGTCGATCCAAACCGCGCGGAGCGTGTCGTCGTGACGGAAGTGCAAGGAAGGCGCAGCATCACCGCCGGTGAGGAACTTGGGCGGGGTGATGAAGGAGTATTCGATCAGCCCCGGCGACCCGCTCTGCGAAAACGCGGCGTCTGCAAACATCAGGGTCTGGGTGGGCTGCCGGATCCAGAAGGTCTTGGCACCGACCAATTGGTTGGCCATGGCCAGGGGGTTGATGTCATCAACCCCGATGTAAGTGAGGTTGTAGCCGTAGCCGCCGTTGCCGGTTTCAAAGCCCGGCTGGAAGTCTTCGCCTTCGATAAAGCTGGGGCATCGCTTGACCTGATCCACCCCGATATAGCTCCACAACGGACCACGCGTCGGGTCGAACGCTTCGGACGTGTTGTCGCGCTGCCCGTGCCAGCGGTCCAAGTTGGCGAGGAAGTTGGCGGCCCCGGGGACGAAATGCTGGTGGTGGTCCGTGGCGTAGGCGGTGTTGGCGATCGCCAACTGCCGGAGATTGGAGCCGCAGACCGAGGCTTTGCCCGCCGCCCGGGCCCGCCCCAGCGCGGGCAGCAGGATCCCGATGAGTAGCGCGATGATCGAAATCACAACGAGCAGTTCGATCAGGGTAAAGGCTTGCGGGGTTTGGTGGTGGCGTGGCATGGATTAAAGCGGGGCGGCGGTGTTATCCACCGCTCCGCGGCGGGTTGATTTAGCGACGGCGGCTCAGAGCGATGATGCCTCCCAATGCGACGAGGGCGAGCGAGGCGGGTTCGGGAATCGGCTGGAACGATAGGTTGTCGAGCGCGACGTAGGTCGGCGTGTTAATGCCAAATCCACCCACGTCACTCGACGTATAGCTCAATCCCAGTGATCGGGCATCGCCCAGGCTCGTCAGATCCACGAGTTCCCAAGTATCAATAATGAAGTCTTGGCTGTTGTCCGCGAAACGGTAGTCGGCCAGGAAGAACTCTACGGTGCCGGTGATATTTCCGTTGGCGTCCTCGCCGTCGTAGCCGGTAAAGATGACGCTGAAGAAGTCGGGGTCGTTGCCGTCGACGCCGCCGAACTGCTTGGCGAAGGAGTCGCCGTTGAGCATCGACAGGGCCGAATAGGTGGTGGCGGTGGCGTAAACCGAGCTAAACACTTGGCCGTCGGGCAGGTTGATGTAGCTCTGTTCGCTCGCACCAAACGAAACCGCGTAGTTGCCGGTGCCGCTGAAGTCGGTGCCGGTGAAGGCGGCGTACTGGTTGCCAAAACCGGCGGTTGCGGTGTTGTTGACGTTCGAGAAGCTGAATCCGTTCCAGCCCGTGAAGCCGCCACCAAAATCGGTGAACGAGTTGCCGAACTCAACGCCATCGACATTGAAAATGGTGGTGCTGGTGAGCGGGCCGCCGTTGACGAAGCCGCCAGTGGGCACCGCGAGGCCGTCGAAGTCGACCGTGGTTTGGGCAAAGCTCGAGGTCGAGCCCAAGCTGGCCGCTAGACAGAGTGTGAAGCCATATCGGTTAAACATAAAAATTCTCCTGTTCCTAAAAGGGGTAATAATCGCGTGGGTGTCGGTCAGCGTTTACGGCGGATCGATGCGGTCAAGCTCAGGCCCAACAAGGCCAGAGTTGTGGGTTCGGGGACGACGTTGATCACGCCGACGCCGTCCAGGTCAAACCCGCCGGATGAAAACGGCGTCGAGTAGGGGTCGTTGACGAGGTTGCCGAGCGAGTCGGTGGTGCCGAAGTTGGGGTCGATTGAGCCAATAACATCCACCAGCCGGACGTGGGTGATGGCATCGGTATCCAATGAAGCCGAGACCCCTACGAGCTCTTCCAGATCGAACGGGGTGCCGAACGCTTGGCGGTACTTGCCCGCCAGGTTGTAGAGATTGGTGGGATCAAGAGCGCCGAATCCGCCGACCTGCGTTGAGGTTTGGGTTTCGCTGATGGCGTCGAAGCGGAAGAAGTCGGTGCCGTTGGAGCTCACTTCGACGAAGGCCAGCTCGAGGAACGTGTCGGAAAATCCGTTCTCGAACACCGCAAAGTCTGCCCCGGCGCCGTTGGTGATCGCTTGATCGAAGGTCAGCGTGATCGAGCCGCCGTCGCCGAGGCTGACGACCGCGGTGCTGGTGCCCTCGGCGGCCCCCAAGGCTTCGTCGGCGGTTCCGAAAGTGACATCGCCATCCATAGGGCTCTGGATGTCGGCCGGGCCGCGGGTGAGGTCGGCCACGCCGGTCGCCCAGGCGACGATGTCGGACGAGGTGTTGGCCACCGCCGTCGATCCGGACTGCTCCGCGGCGGGAGCAAACGACCCGGCATACGACGCGACGGGCGCGAGGGAAACACCGACTAAAGCGGAAAGTGACAAAACATGAGTACGAAACGATGGATGCATAAAAACTCCTTTTCCCGAAGCGCGCGGGAAAGCCGGACGGTGAAACGTCCTCGCGGAGCCATGCAGTCACCAAGTCGACGCTCTGAGGGAGTACAACGACAAGAAAGTGTGATCTGCCCGGTTGTCCTGTTCCGCGAGGACCCGATGCAACTCTCAGGCAGGTCTTCCGGCTCAGGGCTTCGCCGAACTCACCTTCCCGTCATTGGCCCGTTGCAGGCTCGACAGTGGCAAACGAGTTCGACGCTTGGCCCATTACGGCGGCGCGTCCGCGGGAGAATTCCCCTGTTTTGCAAGGATTTAATGCGATTTGCATCCATCCTTAACGACCCAGCAGGGGGCACTCCGCTTCCCTTTTCACCCGGCGACGTCCCTGATCGGCCGTCGTCGGGCACCTGAAAGCAATACAAACGAGACAGTACCGGGCGTCCCGAAGCGCCGCAACCGGGCAAGTCCCTAATGTGGAGAAAATAGTTTCTAATTCTATTGATTCGCACTCGGCGTTGGGTGTCACACCCCACGGAGTTACCCTATGGGGATGATTCTCATCGATGGGCGCACCATCGGCCCGCACCTCTCGGGCATCGGGCGCTACACGCTCAACCTGCTGGCCGGCCTCGACGCGGCACACGCTCAGAGCTCCCTGAAGAGCAGCAGGGTCAGGGTGTGGATGCGGCCCGAGATGTTGCAGAGCTCGGCCGTGCCCGACGCGATCAAACGAAGCCCCGCGCTGGATCTCATCGAATACCCCGGGCCCCCGCAACTCTTTTCGAGCATGGCCCGTGGCCACCGTGAGCTGCGCCGTCTGGGGGTGGAGCTGGTGCATTGCCCGGATGTATTCGTGCCGTGGCGTACATCGTGTCGGCGGGTGGTGACGGTGCACGATGTCATCCCGCTGGTGTGCCGGGGTCAACTTAAAAAGAGCCGTAAGCAGAAGTTTCGCCTGATGTGGCGGGCGTGGATGAAGCGTCAAGCCCGCCGAGCGATCCGATCCGGCGGCGGGGTTATTACGGTGAGCGAATACTCCAAGCAGGACATCCATCGCCACCTGAACGTGCCGCTGAATCACCTGCATGTGATCTACAACACGCCCTTGCCGCATGTCACGCTCGATGCATCGCAAAACGATCCCGAAGCACTCTCGCAGCTTGGGATCCGTGGCCCGTTCATCCTGAACGTCGGCCGACGCGACCCGTACAAAAATGTCGATGGCTTGGTGCGTGCATTCGCAGTGGTGCGCGATCGATTTGCGGATGTGCCGCGTGACCTGCAACTGGTCATCGTTGGTCAGCCCGATCCGCGTTACCCCGAGGCGGAGCGTGAAGCCCAGCGGCTGGGGCTGGGCGACTCGGTGGTCTTCGCCGATTACGTGGATGACGCGGTGTTGGGGGCGCTGTATCAGCAGGCGGCGTTGGTGGCGATGCCGAGTTTGTACGAAGGGTTTGGCTTGCCCGCGGTGGAGGCGATGCGTGCGGGGACGCCGGTGGTGGCAGGGTCGGTGGCGTCGCTGCCTGAGGTGGTGGGCGATGCGGGTTTGCTGTTCGACGCCCATCGCCCCGATGCGCTCGCCGAGGCGATGCACAAGGTGCTGGTTGATCACGAGCTGCAGAAGATCTTGCGTGAACGCGGCCTGGCCCGGGCCCAAAGCTTTTCTCTCGATGGCTTCGGCCATGCGCACATGGCGTTGTACGAGCGATTGCTGGGCCGGGGCGATTCGGTGGGGTGACCCCACTGATCAATACTTCTTGAACCGGCGGGCGATGCGTTTGACCAAGTCTTTCCGCGGCGCGGCGCGTTGCACGGTGGGGGACGGAGTTCCGCCGATCTGCCAGGCCTGGACGCCGGGGTAGTTGTCGTAGAGCAGGCGACGGGTCCCGCCAAACTTCTCGAAGAGGTGGTCGAACGCACCGCGGGAGTAGAGCGAGATGTGCCCGTTGGCGGGGCCGAGGTACCACCAGTCGCGGCCGCAGGACTCGGGTTCGTAGACCGCGGTTTGGAACGCAAACACGCCGCCGGGCTTGAGCGACTTGATCGCGGGTTCGATCATGGCCACGGGGTCGGGCAGGTGTTCGATGACTTCACAAGCGGTGACGATGTCGAAACGCTGCTCGGGCATGGAGCCGAGGAAGTAGTCCTTGCCGTACTTGGGCTGGATGATGTCGAAGCCCCAGGCCTTGAGCCCGAGATGTTCACGGCCCATCTCGATGAACGTGCCCATCCCGCAGCCGAAGTCGCAGATCTCCATCTCCCACGGCAGGCGGTTGAGCAGCAGGTTCGACATCATGATCAACCGCAGCGTCTGATTAACCCGGCCGCCCCAGTCGGGGTCCTGGTTGTCCCAGTAGCTCTCGTCGTAGACCTGGGTGTTGTCGATGTCGTCGAGCAGGTGGGCGAAGAGGAACTTACAGTTCTCGCAGCGGTAGTACGGGCAGTCGTCGGGCAGATCGGGGATGTCACGGCCAGCCAGCTTCGACGACGGCAGGCCGAAGACCATGGGCGCCCGGCCCCCGCAGACTTTGCAGGTGGACACGGCCGGCTTGTTCTGGAGCGGGTTGCCCTGTTCGAGGGATTGGCTGAACTGCGTCAAGGTCGATCTCGTGTGGGTGGTGTTTCGTTTCCACCGTGGGTTGCTGGGGAGATGAAGGCCCCTCTCAGGACCCCTCAAGATTCAGTACATTGTGCGCTTTCACACTCAGGAGCAAGCCGCCATGCGACGAACCGTGATAAGCCTCTTGCGGGATCACTTCAAAGAAATCCGTGAACTTCGTCAGGAAGTCCAGGCACTCCGCGAGAACAGCGCATCCTGCTACCTGGGCAATGATACCGTGCTGACCCAGGTCCGCGGATTCAAGATGGTTTGCCCGTCAGACGACATGGGCGGCACGCCCCACCTCATTCTGGACGGCAACTGGGAGCTGGCGGTCACCCAGATTTTTGAGTCCTGCATCCAACCCGGCATGACGGTGTTGGATATCGGCGCGAACATCGGCTACTTCACGCTTCACGCCGCTCGCAGCGTGGGCGCGGACGGCAAGGTTTATGCCTTCGAACCCGAGCCGCGCAACCTCTGGTACCTCCGCCACAACCTGATGCTCAACGGCCACCACTGGGCGGAAGTCGTCGACAAGGCGTTGTGGAAAGAGGCCGGCACGATGACCATGCGCACGCTCGAGGATTACTGCGGCGGGCACACGATTGTTGGCGTCGATCCGACTCAGCTCGAAGAAGACCAGATGGTCGAGGTGCCCACGATCACCCTTGACGAGTTCCTGGGCGACAACAAGAAAGTCGATGTGATCAAGATGGACGCCGAGGGGGCTGAGCCGTTCATCCTCGAGGGGATGAAAGAGACGCTCGAAGCCAACCCGTCGATCAAAATCTTGATGGAGTTTGCCCCTGAATTTATCACCGGGGCCGGTTTGGATTACCACGAATACCTCAAGGGCATCGAAGCCATGGGCTTCTCGATTGGGCTGATCGATTGGGATGTACAGATCAAGCCGATCGATCTGGACAAGCTCGACGAATTCCTCCCGACCCGGATCTGGCCGCAGATGCTCATGCTGAGCCGAGGCTAATCGGGACCCGTCTTCCGGGATGGGCTATCTTGTGCGGCCCCATTCGGAGTCTGTCGATGCGATCATCCATCATGCGCTTCCTGCGCAACCTTGTGAAAGAGTGGAACTACGCCCGCATCCGCAAGGCGCCCTGTTATATGGGCAACAACACGGTGCTCACGCAGGTCCGGGGCTTCATGATGCTCTGCCCGTCGGACGATCTTGGGGGGACGCCACACCTGATTGTGCACGGTCACTGGGAGTTGGCGGTCACGCATGTCTTCGAGTCATTACTTAAGCCGGGGATGACGGTGCTGGATATCGGGGCCAACATCGGCTATTTCACGCTCCATGCCGCTCGGTCGGTTGGCAGCGGGGGCAAAGTGATAGCGTTTGAGCCCACGCCGGACAACCTCCACTTTCTGCGTAGCAATCTATTGCTCAACGGTTTTTCCTGGGTCCAGGTGATCGATCAAGCGTTGTGGAACGAGCCGGGCACGATGAATATGCGTACCCTCGAAGGCTTCTCTGGCGGGCACACGCTCATCGGCGTGGCTCCCGAGCAGCTTGCCGAGCACGAGATGATTCAAGTGCCGACGGCTCGGCTAGATGACGTCTTGGGTGAAGATAATCAGGTGGACGTGATCAAGATGGACGCCGAGGGGGCCGAGCCAATGATCTTGGAAGGCATGGAGAAGACGCTGGCGGCCAACCCCAAGCTGAAAATCCTGCTGGAGTTTGCCCCCGAGCCGATCACAGCCGTCGGCCGGGATTACCACGAATATCTACGCGGCTTTGAAAAGCAGGGTTTCTCGATCGGCCTGATCGATCACGACATCAAGGTCAAGCCCATTCAGCTGGACAACCTCGATGAGCTGATCTCAACCCGCGTCTGGCCGCAGATGCTGCTGCTCGAACGCGGCTGACCCGGCTTTGGCGAGCCATGGGGTACTATGTCTCGCCCGATGTCGCTCACCCTTCCCCGACGAATCGAATACGCGCGGGACCTGCTCGCCGTGCTGGTCCTCAAAGAACTGCGGGTCCGCTACAAGCGGACCGTGCTGGGGTACGCGTGGTCGTTGCTGCAGCCGTTAGCCTTTGCGGTGGTGTACTACCTGGTGTTCAAGATGTTCATCCGCATCGACACCGGCGACATCGACTACTCGTTGTTTCTGATCTGCGGCCTGTTCGCTTGGCAGTGGTTTTCCAACGGCGTGGGCACTTCGACCACCGCGCTGATCAGCAACGCCCAACTCATCACGAAGGTGCGTTTCCCGCGGGTCTATGCGGTGCTGAGCGGGTTTATGAATGACCTGGTGCACTTTTTGTTGTCGGTGCCGGTGATTCTGGCGGCGGTGTATCTGCTTGGAGACGGCGGGCGATTATCCTGGCTGTGGTGGCTGCCGATCTTGCTAGTGATTCAGGCGGTATTGGTGCTTGGCCTGGCGTTGATCTTCTCGGTGTTGACGATCTTTCTACGCGACTTGGAAAGGCTGGTGACCATCGGCCTGGTGATGCTGTTCCACCTCACCCCGGTGGTGTACCCCGCGAGCATCATCCCGGAGGGATTCCGCTGGATGATCTATGCGAACCCGATGGCGTCCCTGGCGATCTGTTGGCGTGACGCTTGGATCAAGGGGCAGGTCGAGATGACCTTCTTGGCAGTGGCCGCGGCATCCGCAGCGGCGGTGTTTGTGTTGGGGGTTGTGTTGTTTACCCGGCTGCAATCGAGGGTCGCCGAAGTTGTCTGAGCCGATGATCCATTTCGAAGACGTGACCAAGACCTTCCGCCAGGTCGCGCCGGGTTACGGCCTAAAAGATCGATTGCTCGGCCGAACCCCGCCGGTCCAGCCGAAGCCTCAGGAAGGGGCCCCTTCCAACATGGTCGAGGACGGCGTGCTGACCGCGCTGGACGGTTTGACCTTCGAGATCGGGCGGGGCGAAGCGGTGGCGGTGGTCGGGCGAAACGGCTCGGGCAAGAGCACCTGCCTCGCCCTGGCGGCGGGGGTGATCAAGCCCACCTCGGGCCGGGTCTCGATCCGCGGGCGGGTGAGCCCGCTCCTGGCGCTCGGGGCTGGGGTGCATCCCGATCTGACGGGGCGGGAAAACGTTGAGCTCAACGGTGTGTTGCTCGGCCTGACACGGCGGGAGGTCCGTCAGCGGTTCGATGAGATACACGATTTCTCCGAACTTGAGGACTTCATCGATCAGCCCGTCCGGCACTACTCCTCGGGCATGCTGGCCCGTTTGGCGTTTTCGGTGGCGACGCACCTCGATCCAGAGATCCTGATCGTCGATGAGGTGTTGGCGGTGGGCGATGCGGCGTTTGCGCAGAAGTGCTACGACCGGATCAAGGCGTTCCGCCGGGACGGATTGACGATGTTGTATGTCAGCCACGATGTGCACTCGGTCATCGACCTTTGCGACCGGGCGGTGTACCTTGATCATGGCCGTACGGTTGCCGCAGGCCAGCCCCACGAGGTTTGCCAGCGGTATTACGCCGACCAGGGCCTCACCCTGGCCTGACTGAATACCCCGGAAGCCACCCGGAAACCTTTCGATGCACGACGCACTCGAGAAAACCTTCGACGCTTGGTGGGCGCAGCAGAACGGCGGAGCGGGGTTGCGCGTGGGCTTGCGTGCCTGGCCTGGGGTGTCCTCGGCCATCGAACAGCCTGGCGTGGAGGCGGCGACGGGCTCGCTGTCACTCCGCAAGCCCCACATCTTCGCGGACCGTTATGTGCCGGGAGTGTTGGAAGAGACGCGGTTGATCCTCCCTCTGCGGATGGGGATGCCCGGTGAAGCCGCTGATGGATTGGCGGTCTGGCGAGAAGAAGATGGCGACCGGCCGATGGCTGCTCATGAGTTGGCGTCGTTGATTGTGTTGGCGATCCGCCAGGGGTATCACACCCAGAGCTCTCCGCTCGAATCTGGTTTTGCGGCGCTGACCCGTTGGGTGTTGGCCGCACTCGATGCCGACAACGGTGGGCTCGTGGCGGCGATGAAAAGCATTGAGCCCCGTGTTTTTTGGTGGTGGGGCTGGGCGCTGCATTTCGCCAAAGAATCCGCAGCTGCAGAACGGGCCTGGATGTGGCAGATCGACGGACCGCTCGGGCAAGGCCCGCCCGACGCAGCGGTGCAAAGCCTGTTGCGTTTGGTTGAATCGAAGAATTCGATGCCGGCTGATCGTTTGGGGCTTTGCCGCCGGGCACAACGCATCCTCGACGAAACCGGATTCCGCGACTTCGACCTACAGACGAGCTTGGATATCGCGCGTTGTCGAGCGCTGGTCGATCTGGGATACAAGGATGAAGCTTTTCAGGAAGTCCGTCGGGTACAGCAACGGCTGGTCGCTAACCCCTGCGCCGGAGCGGCACGGCAGGCTCTAAACATGGGGGTGATGGGGCTACGGGTTGGTGGGCTGACCCATTTGGTTTCGACGTTCTTGGCCTTGGTCACGGGATCGGTATTTTCGGCAACCGCCCGGTTCAAGTTTAAAGCTGCATGGGAAACGCGAAAGCAGCGGAGCCGCCGACCCCGCCTCCCGCAGCAAGCGTTGATCTCTGGACATACTGACGCACCGCCTATCGAACGGATTGCGGCGGTCCGGTTGGACAAAATCGGCGACCTGGTGTCCATGCAACCCGTGATCGCTAAGCTGCGCGAACGTTACCCGCAAGCTGAGATAGACCTGTTTGTCTCACCGGGGCTGGAAGGATTTGCTGCGATGTTGGCGGAAGGGGTGCGCGGGGTTCCGGTGCCTTGGAAGCAGCCTGATGCGTTTGAAGCCAAGCTTGTCGAGGTTGGGAAGCAAAGGCCCTATGAGCTTCTAATCGATTTACTTGAACCCGATACCTCGCGCCACGCCCGGCTTTGCCGAGCGATCCCTGCGACCTATCGCGTGGGTTTTGACAGCCCGACCCGCCGTGAAGGCTTCACCCACCGTGTGCCTCGGCCCGGGCTACCGCTCCACCTCATCGACCGTACCGCCCGTCTGTTGCGTCCCTTAGGGGCGGCTGTTTCCGACACGGTGGATTGGTGCCCGACGCTGCACCTCACCGGCAAGGCGCGATCTGAAGCCCAGGCCATGCTGGTGGAAACCCTCGGGCCCGGCCCGGTCGTGGGCATTCATGTGGGAGCGGGTTGGGCATTCAAGCGTTGGTACCCCTCGTCCTTTGCCGAGGTGGCCAAAGCGTTGGTCGAGCGTTTGGGGGTAAAGGTTGCGGTGCTTTGCGGTCCCGGAGAAGAGGCCGCGGCGCAGCAAGTTGTCTCCGCGGTCGGCAACAACGCCGCGATGATTCAGCCGACGTTGGAGCAACTCCCCGGGGTCTGTGCAGCGGTGGACCTGATGTTGGTCAACGATTCGGGGCCGATGCACGTTGCGGTGGCGGTGGATACGCCGACGGTGGTGGCGTGGGGCCCGGGCGACCGCACGTTGTTTTCGCCCCGCGGCGCGGTGGGCCGTGTTGAGGTGGTGGGAGATCAGCCGCGGTGTGCCAATTGCCCGCAGGATGTCGATGCCGAGAAATGCCCGATGGGCTTTCGGTACGACGAGGTGCCTTGCTTGCAGGGCATCGCCGTGGAACGTGTCCTCCAAGCATGTGAGACGCTGTTGCGGCCCGGCGGTGTCTCGTTGAGTGTGACCGGCGAGTCACGGCCTTGAGGCCAGTCGGCTGAGGATTTCGGTGGAGCTGAGTTTTTCGGTGTCGATCAATGCGAGTTGTCCGCCGTGGGCTTCGACCGCAGCGCGTTCTTGACCGACGGGGGTGCTGGGGTCTTGCGCGGCCTCGGCGTATTCAACACCCTTGGCGTAGACATCGGGTTGGACCAGCCCCAGCATCTCGACCGCGGTCGGCCAGCGATTGATCGCAACGCCATCGACGCAGCCGAGCGCCGACAGCAGCTCCGCTCTTTGTGCCTCGGGGAAAGCAGGTCGGCCCGGCCCCTTGCCCACGAACCGGTCGGGCGTGACGGTCACCAGCAACACATCGCCGAGTTTTCTTGCGGCCTGCAGATAACGAACATGCCCCACATGCAACAGGTCGAAGCAGCCGTGGCACAATACGACGCGACGCCCGGCATCGCGGTGGGTGTGACACGAGGCGGCGAGGGCATCGAGGTCGTAGTTGGTGGATTCGTTGGGCACACCGGCATGATAAACCCCGCGTCGCATCGAAACGTAAAGGCGAATTTGAAGCAGGGGTATACTCGCTGACGTGAGACCGCGACTTCATGGTTCCGAGCCGCCCTGGGTGACACTGTTGTGGTGGCTGGACCGTTGGCGTGGGGTGGTGTTTGCGGCCTTGGCCGGGGTGTATTTGCTGGGGTTGAACGGTCGATGGCGGATCACCAGTGACAGTGCGTGGTACGTGCTGCAGGCACGCATGATGGCGGGCGATTCCGGTATGCAGGCGGGTGATGTGGCGCTGGGCGCAACGCCGCCAGGCTTGCCGGTGATGATCGCGGCGCTGGGCGGCGGGGCGGGGTGGGGCACGTCGCTGGTGATGCTGGTCTTCGCGGGTCTGGCGCTGTGGCTGTGCTACCAGATGTTTGTAGAACACGCGGATCGCCCGACGGCGGTTTTGATGACCACGCTGCTGGCCCTCAGCGGTTTGTTCATGGAGATGGCCTACAGCCTGCTCACGGAGCTGCCGTTCATGGTCGGGCTGCTGTTGCTGCTTTGGGGGCACGAGCGACGGCTTAAACGTAGGAAAGAGCTGAGGCTCGCCCTCGGGATGATGTTAGCGGGCGTTGTGTTGATGGCGGCGTTCCGCAGCGTCGTCGCGGTGGTGGGCGGGGCGTATGTCCTGGCGGAGATCGTCCGTGTGATCGGGAGGAAAGACCAGCGTCGGCTGGGGCTAAGACTGATCGGGCTGGCGTGTGCGGGCGCGGTATTGCTTTGGTTTTTCGCCCCGGCGGTGCGGGAGGACGCGATGTTCTTCCGCTACTCGCTGCAAGCGAAAACAGCCGAGGCGTGGTGGGTGAGTGTGCAGGTCTTTATGACCGAGGCGTTGCCCGAGGCGGTGTTCGGGCAGGACGTCCCGCCGGTTTTGGCGTGGCCCGCGTCGGTCTTGGTGGTGTTGGCGTCGTTGATTGTGGTGCGGGTTCGTTTGCTTTGGGGGGTATTGCTCGGGGTGATGTTGGTGCAGTGGATCGTGTTTCTGTCGGACCCGCGGTATGTGCTGCCGGTATTACCGTTGGTGTTCTACGGGGTGTGGCGATGTGGGGTGAGTCTGCTCGGCCAATTCAGCGAGCCGTGGCGGGGGATGTTGTTTGTCGTCGCGGCGTTGGCACTGGTCGGGGCGAACGTGGTCGCGGTCATCAATGTCATGAGCGAGCAACGCAGCGAGAATTTCTACGCCGAGTATCGCAACGGCAAGTACGCGGCGGTGGTGGGGCTGGCCGAGGTGATCAAGGAGCAAACGCCGCCTGAAGCCGAGTTGGTGGTGCTGCCGGATATCGGGTTGGAGCTGGCGGTGTTGTCCGAGCGGGGGTTGGCGGTCGGCGAGGAGACGCCAGATGCTCCTCGCTATGTCGTCGGCACGTTCGCCGAGATTGAAACCCATCTCGACTCGCCGGGGAATGACGCCACGGCTTCCTTGCTCGGTTCCGCTTCGGACTCACGCAGCGGCGCGGTGTGGGAGCTTCGCCGGGTCGAGCCAAACCCCTGAGCCGGGTACGATTGGACGATGCGAGTCGCACTGGTTCACGAATCGATCGCGGGGTTTCACGGCAGCGAGCGTGTGCTCGCATCACTCGCTCGCCTGTACCCCGACGCACCGATCTTCGTGCTCATCCACCAAACCCAAGCGACCCGCGGCACCGCACTGGAGGGTCGCGACATCCGCACGAGCATTCTGGATCGCTTGCCCTGGTTGCGGAATCGGCACCGGATCCTGTTGCCGTTAATGCCCTACGCCGTGGAGCAACACGATCTGCGGGGGTTCGATGTCGTGATCTCTTCGCACCACGCGGTGGCCCATGGTGTGCTGACGCGGGCCGACCAACTCCACCTCTGCTACACCCATTCCCCGGCGCGGTACGCATGGGACCTGTACCACGACCACATCCCGCCCCAGAAGGTTTCGCCGCTCAAACGGATGGTGATGCACCGCTTCCGCCAATGGGATGTGGTTGCGGGGCAACGCGTTGACGAGTTCGCGGCCAACTCAAAGCACGTCGCCGCCCGTATCCGCAAGACGTACCGTCGAGAGGCGACGGTGATCCACCCGCCGGTGGATGTACAGCGTTTCCGCAGTGATGCCGAGCGTGAGGAGCATTACCTCGTGGCGGGCCGTCTGGTGGGCTACAAGAATGTGGAGCCGGTGATTCGTGCGTTTGACGGGTTGGAGCAGCAGCTGGTGATAGCCGGTGACGGCCCGGACAAGAAACGGTTGCAGAGGCTTGCTGGGCAAAATGTGCGGTTCCTTGGCGCTCTGAATGACCAAGCCTTTGCCGAGCAACTTCAGACCTGCAAAGCGTTGATCTTCCCCGGCGAGGAAGACTTCGGCATGATCCCGGTCGAGGCGATGGCGGCGGGGGCACCGGTGATTGCGCTGCGGCAGGGCGGAGTGACCGAAACGGTCGAGGACGGCGTGACGGGGGTGTTTTTCGACGAGCCGACGCCCGAGGCGGTGGCGGAGGCGGTACGGAAGTTTGAAAATGAAGGGGTGACGGCGGGGCCGGGTGAGTTACAATACGCCGCCCAGCGTTTCGAGGTCCCGCGGTTTGAGCGTCAGATTCAGGACTGGGTCTCCGGGGCTTGGCAGCGATTCATCGAGCAGTAAGGATCAGGGTTGACCCAGGCGACAACGACGCAAGTGAGAGACATCCCGGTGCGGCCGGAGGTGGTGACGCGATCGAGCAGCACCGCCGCATGGTTGCCGCGCCTCCGTCGTCGTCGAGATGAGGTGAGTGCGTCGGCGGAGCCTTGGGGCAAGCGGGTGTTCGAGGTGTCTGCGGTGGTGCTGACGATGCCGCTCTGGTTACCGGTGCTTGGGCTGTTGATGCTTGCGGTTCGGCTGGATTCGGCTGGGCCCGCCTGCTTCACGCAGCAGCGCTACGGACGCGACGGCAAGGTGTTCACGCTGTGGAAGCTGCGATCGATGGTGGGCGATGCGGACGAGGCGTTGCCCGAGCTGCTGGCGTCGTGTGAGACCCGATCGGCGGAGTGGGATACCCACGCCAAGCTGCGACGCGACCCGCGCCTGACCCGGCTGGGCGGTTGGCTGCGGCGGTCTTCGTTGGACGAACTGCCACAACTGTTCAACGTGTTACGGGGCGAGATGTCGCTGGTCGGCCCCCGCCCGATCCCCGTGGAAGAACGCGAACGATACGGCCGAGCGTTTTCGACCTACGGCCAGGTCCGCCCCGGGCTCACGGGGCTGTGGCAGGTCTCGGGACGAAACGAACTGGAATACGCCCAGCGGATCGCGCTGGATCGGCGTTACGTGCGTTCGCGATCGTGGCTGATGGAATTCGGGATTATGCGACGGACGCTGTGGGCGGTGTGGTCCGGGCGTGGGGCGTATTAGGGGGGCAGGGAGTAGGCATTAGGGAGTGGGGAGTAGGGCGGACGCAAGCGATGGCGCGGACGCGTTTACTATCGCCTGCCTACTGCCTACTGCCTACTGCCTACTGCCTACTGCCTACTGCCTACTGCCTACTGCCTACTGCCTACTTTTTTCCGAGCATGAAGCGTCAGCGAGTGACCTGCAGGTGACTCGTGATCTGTTGCACTCGCTTACGCTTCGTGCTCGGATGGTCAGAAGTTCTTTTACGCCGATTGCGCCAGCGGGGCTTGCGGCCGGGTCATGCGGATGGTGTTGCGGCCCGACTCCTTGGCGGCGTAGAGGGCGCGGTCGGCGAGGTGAATAAACTCCGCGGCGGTGGCGAGGTCGCCGGAGTTGCGCCCCGCGATCCCGGCGGAGAGGGTGACGTTGAGCGGGGCCTCGGCGTCGATGTTTACCGCTTGGGCGGCACGAGCGGTGCGGATTTTCTCGGCGAGCCTGGCGGCATCGATCACATCGGTGTTGGGCAGGATGACGGCAAACTCTTCGCCGCCGTAGCGTGCCGCCAATGCGTTTTCGGGGACCATGGAAGCCATGAGCTTGCCCTGGGATTCCAAGACCCGGTCTCCCGCGACGTGACCGAAGGTGTCGTTGACGCCTTTGAACTTGTCCAGGTCGATGAGAATCATCGAGAGCGGTGCGTCCATCGCGAGGTGTTCGTCGAGGAAGGTATCGAAGGCGTGGCGGTTGGGCAGGCCGGTGAGTTTGTCGCGGGTGGCCTGGAGGTGCAGGGCCTGTTTTTCGGATTCGAGTTGACGGGCGTTGGCCTCGTTGGCCATGGCCAGCTCGAGGAGGCGGGCGTTGGCGTCGGTGAGGATCTGGGCGACGTCGCGTTTGGGGGTGGGCGAGAGATTGAAGTTGCCTGCGATAGCCCGGCCGTGGGCGTCGGCGGCGGTGAGCACGAGATTGGCTTTGTCGCGGTCGAGGCCGAAGGCAACTTTCATGGCCTCGAACCACTTCGCGGTGGCAGCCATGGCGACTTGGTCGGGCAGCAAAACGTCAGCTCCTATGGAGCCGACCGCGGCGCACCAGACGTGGTTCCGCCACTCGGCGGGTGCGTTCTCGGGCTCGTGGTGGTAGCGCAGCGAATTGACGATCATCGGCCCGAGCTTCCAGTTCTGTGCCAGCATCGCGCCGACTACAGCATGAGAAACCTGGAGATGCTTGCGTTCGAGCCGATCAAGGGCCGAGTGGTTCTTGCCCGCGACCTTGGAGATCTGCATGTACGGCCCGCCGAGCGTCATGGCCATCGCCAGGACGCCGATGTCTTCGAGCAGCCCAGCGATGAAGGCTTCCTGCGGGTCGCAGCACCCCGTCATCTTGGCGGTCTCTTGCGCGGCCGACGCGGCGTAGACACACCGCCGCCAGTAGGCGTCCATGTCGAAGACGTCGCCGCATTGATCGGTCATCGCGTTGGACAGGCAGAACGCCAACGACAAAGTCTGGATGGAACGCAGTCCCATCATCTTGGCCGCTTCTTCAACCGTGCTGATCGAACGCCCCGCACCGAAGCCCGAGGAGTTGACGGTCTGCAGCAGCTTCATCACCAGCGAGGGGTCTTGGCTGATGAGCTGGGCCAACTGATTGACGGTCGTCTCTTCGCTACGGCACAGCTCGACCACCTGCATGGCGATGCGTGGCAAGCTCGGCAATCGCGGCGAGGCGAGCACCTTTTCTAATAGCGAGCGATCCAGCCGTCCCATCCCAGCCCTTCGTGTAAGGCCCCAGTGGCGGCCAAAGTGGTCACGTAAATTAACCAATTACGACGAAGTTACATCGGAAGAATCGGGGGTCGGCTTGATCCGCTTTCCCTTGCGGAATGTCCGCTGATGTGGGCACGCGACACCACAGGATGATGCTTTATCGGTCGGAACGGGTCGCGTGAAGGATTAAGCCGAGCTGGTCGAGGGGTTGTTTGGCGCGGGCGGCGCGATGTTTTTGGTGATGGTGGGTTTGGGGGAGGTGCGGGCCGGTGCGGAAGCGGTTGGTTTCTTGCCCGACGGTGTGGAATCGGTGGGTTGACCATCTCCTGGGCCCGCAGAGCTCGGCGAGAGGGCGGACGCCTGCTCGTTGTCGAGGTCGAGGTTGTGTTCGTAGAGCGACAGGAGCGACAACAGCCAGGACACCGTGGCCTGGGCACCTTGGTTTTCGTCGACGCCTTGGGGCAGCAGGGCGTTGCAGCAGCCGCCGGTGGTGTTGTCGTAGAGCGGGATACGCAGGTCGTTGTCGCCGAGGAACCAGTTGAGGCATTTGTAGGCGCTGTCGAGCCATTTGCGGTCGTTGGTGACGCGGTAGGCTTCGAGGTTGGCGTCGATCGTGCCTGAGGCCTCGGCGGGGGTCTGATTGAAGCGGGCCTTCTCGCCGCCGCGGGGGTACCAGCCGAGGCTGCCGACGGGGGCGAACTGCTCATCCTTGCCGGTGTACTGAACGTCGTGGAGCCATTCGAGTGAGCGCAGCGCCTGCTGGATCATCTCGTTGTTGAACATCCAGCGGCCCGACAGTAGCAATGCGTGGGGCAGTCGGGAGGCGGTGTAGGTGATCGTGTCGGTGGGCCAGGGCCAGTCGTCGCTACCGTTCTGCTTGAAGGCGTCGAAGAGCTTGTGGGCCAGGGTTTCGCGGACCCGGCGGGCCGAGCTGTCGCCGGAGAACTTGCGGAGGTAGGCGTGGATCCCGATCAGCGAATAGGCCCAGCCGTGGACGTGCTCGAAGGATTCGCAGGCGGGCAACGCACGGTGGAACAGACCCGCCGCGAGGGTCAGGTGGCCGCGGACCTGCGAGCGGGCCACGGTTTCGCCCAGGGCGCGGATGGCTTGGCCGTGGGCGTCTTCGGAGAAGCTACGCTGCTCCCAGGTGCGGTCGAAGTTCATGCGGACGCGGAATCGGCCGTGGTCTTCGTCGAAGGCGTGTTCGAGGAACGCGAGGTAGCGGCAGGCCGCCTCGTCGAGCTTCTTCGCCTCCTTGGCGGGTGAGTTCATGTGGTCCTGGGCGACCAGTACCGCCACTAGGGCCCGGGCGTTGTTGGAGACCGTGTACCCCGCGGCCCGGTCGGGCACAGTGTTTTTGGCGTGGCTGAGGATGCCGCAGTCGTCGGTCATCATGTGGAGGTGGTCGAGCTTGATCTCCTGCAACTCGGGGGTTTGCCGGAGCTTGGCCGACTTGCTGCTGACGGGTTTGGGCTTCTGGTTCCGCTCTTCGCGGACCTCTTCAAACAGGTCGAGGTACTGCCCGGCGATCGTCGACCAGCGCATGTCACGGGTGAACTGATAGGCCCGCTTGCGCATCGCGTGGCGGTCGACTTCGTTGTCGAAGAGATCGATGATCGCATCCGACATCGCCTTCGTGTCTTTGAACGGCACGAGTCGCCCGCGCCCCTCGGCGAGCATCTCTTGGGCGTACCAGTAAGGCGTCGCCACGGTGGCCTTGCCGGTGCCCAGGGCGTAGGCAAGCGTGCCGGAGGTGATCTGGGCCTCGTTTTCGTAAGGCGTGACGTAGACATCGGCGCTGCCGAGGAACTCGACCAGCTCGTCGAGTTCGACGAACTTGTTGAACCAGATGATGTTGTCGGCCACGCCCAGCTCTTTCGCCCGGCGTTGCAGGCCCAGGCGGTATTCCTCGCCCGAGTGCGCGAGCACGCCGGGGTGGGTCGCGCCCAGGACCATGTACACCGCGTCGGGGTGTTTGGCGACGATCGCGGGCATCGCCTCGATCATGTTTTCCAGGCCCTTGGACGGACCCAGCAAGCCGAAGGTGAAGATGACTTTTTTGCCTTCGACGCCGAACTGGTCTTTGTAGAACGCCGGG
>JBCCWB010000036.1:0-22523 GCA_039194345.1 Planctomycetota bacterium | reverse complement strand
TTCGGCCTCGATCTGCGTCCCGCTCATAATCGCAAAGGGCACCGAGTTGTACGGTGTGCCGCTGAGCAACATCCGGGGCTCAAGAGCCTCGAATTGAGCAGGGTTGGGTCGCGCATCGGAAATCACCTCATCCACCAGCGGATTCACCTCAACGGGCTTGGCCGGCCACAGAGATGAGGTAAATCGTTAACGGACAAGCCGAAAAGTGGGCAACACCGACTTTTTCATATAAACAACTCCATCCCACGGAGAATCAAGAAAACACTTCAATAAATAAATGACTATGAAGAATCGTCTCGGGGGAGACAAGGGGGGATACTGTTAACTGTTTTCAATCAAGCGGGTTCGAAAAGCATAACCGGAATAGGTGAAATTTAAAAGTATTTCTATGAGAAGATGCACCAATCTCGCCATTATGCACTTTGAAGATGGGGCCAGCATTCAAGCTGCACTACCTAGTCGAAATAAATCATGCCGTCAAAGTGGTCAAATACAGCATGTGCTGCACATAGAGCTAGGCGAAGCTGCAAAACATCCATTACGTATAAATCATGTTTTCACAGTTTGTTGCAGTAATGTGAATATATACAAATAGCCGAAGTGGCGTCATCTATGCCCTTATGCCTTACCCGACCTTTGGGCAACGCCAATACAGGTGAACGACACTCGCCTGGCGCGGGGATGAGCAGCAAGCAACTCAGTAGACGATGAGGAGGCTATCGTGATTGACATTAAACGCATTTATCTTTCAGCCTCCGATATCGAAGGCTTGCGGATACTCGCCGACCGCCTCTGGCCACGCGGTATCTCCAAAGACAAAGCGAACATCGACTACTGGGCCAAGGACGCCGCCCCGTCGGATGAACTTCGCCAGTGGTATCAGCACGACCCGGCGAAGTGGGATGAGTTCCGCCGGCGGTATTTCGCGGAGCTGGATGCGAACCCGGAGGGCGTGGCGGCGCTGCGCGAGCAGATTGCGGGGCACGACGTAGTGACGCTTGTGTTCGCCAGCAAGGAAGAGCGACTGAACAACGCCGCGGCGTTGCGGGAGTATTTGTTACGCGCTGCTAACGAGTAAAATCGATGCCGAATTCTTCGGCCGCTTTTCCACGCCTTCCTTATCACCCGCAGAGATCAATCCGGCATGCCCGACAAAGCCTCTTCCCGCTCCGCCTCCGGCCAGATGCCGCTGCCCATTGCGCTCAAACTCGGGGTGCTCCTGCTGATTGCTTCGTTGGTGCCGTTAACCATCGCGACGGTGTTCAACATCCGCCGGGGGATCAATACCGTTGAGTCGCTGGCTCTGGAGAGCCTCGAGCTCTTGGCAAACGTGACCGCAACCGAGATCGACCGTCTGATCTTGGACGTGGGCAACCTGCAGCAGCTCATGGCCCGCAACGAGTACGTCATCGCGTTCTGTGCGGCCAACCCGGACCAACGTGATGCCAAGCTGCCGCCGGTGCAGAAGCTGCTCGACGACATCAAGGCGACCAACCCCGACATCGCCTCGGCGTTCATCGCGAACCCAGAAGGCCAAGGCATCGCATCGACCAGCTCGAAGAACGTCGGCCAGGACCTGACCTTCCGCAAGTACATGCAGGCGGCGATGGCGGGTGAACAATACACCTCTGAGGTCTTGGTCGGGAAGACCACGCGCCGCCCCGGGATCTATTTCTCCAGCCCGGTGTTCGATGCAGAGCAGAACATCGTCGGCGTGCTGGTGCTGAAGCTGGCGGGCGAAAAGGTCCACGAAATATGCGAACAGTCAGCCGTGGGCGGCGAGGGGTTTGTCGCGCTAATCGACCGTGCAGGGATCATCCTCGCTCACCCCGATCCGGAGATGCTCTACAAGAGCCTGGCTCCGCTCAGCGATGAGGTCCGGGGGACCATCGATTCACAAGTGCGTTACGGGCTCGACGAGATCGAATCGGCGGGGCTCGACCCCGGCCTGGCCGCGAGTATGACCGGGGCCATGACACGCGGCAGCGAAAGTTTCGTTGCCCCTGATACCCGGGCAACGATGATCGTTAGCTATTCGCCGATGCAACGCCGGGACTGGGTGGTCGGCGTGGTCAAGCCACGCTCGGACTTCGACCAACCGCTGCGCGAGCTGCGGCAGCAGCAGACATTCATCCTGCTCATCGTCGGGCTCGTCGCCGTCTTGATCGGTTTGCTCACGGCTCGCCATTTCGTGGAGCCCATCCGCAAATTAACGTACTCGGCCAAGAAGATCTCCGAGGGTGATTTTTCCGCCCGCGCTCCATCGGCCAGCCGCGACGAGATAGGCCAGCTGGCCAATGCGTTCAACGATATGGTGCCCAAACTCGAAGAGCGGGCGTACATGGCCGACTCGTTGAAAGTTGCCCAGTCAATCCAGCAAGGCCTGCTCCCGGAGAAAGAGCCCGAGGTCGACGGACTAGATGTGGCGGGTATCAACATCCCCGCAGACCGCACTGGTGGCGACTACTACGACTACCTCGACCTGGGGGAGTGGAAGCCCGGCTCGCTCGCAATAGCAGTCGGCGATATCACCGGCCATGGCGTGGCGGCCGCGCTGCTGATGTGCACCGCGCGGGCGCTGCTGCGTTCGCGTGCCCTGCCACCGGGCCCGCTGGAGCCGATGATCGAGTCGGTCAACACGTCGCTGTACCACGACAGCCCCGATGGGCGGTTCATGACGCTGATGTACGCGGTGCTGGACCGCCCCGCTCGCCAGATCACCTTGGTCTCGGCCGGGCACGACCCGATCATCGTGTACGACCCCGACACCGATGAGTTCTTCGAGATCGAGGGCCACGACCTGCCTTTGGGTGTCGAGCCGAGCTGGGAGTTCACCGAGACGGTTCACGAGAACCTCCCGCCGCGTGCACTGTTGCTGTTTGGCACCGATGGGATCTGGGAATGCCGTCAACCCAACGAAGGTGAGATGTACGGCAAAGAGCCGCTCTACGACCTGATCCGCAAGAATCACGACAAGCCAGCCGAGCATATCGTGAAGCAGATCATCGACGACCTCAACGCGTTCAAGGGTGGCAAGGACGAACCGCAACTCGACGACATAACCGTGGTCGTGGCCCGACTGGTCCCCGAAGAGATCGCCTCGACGTAATCACGTCCACCGCCCCGCTCTTTCTCCCACGCCAATGCCTTGCGGTATGGCGTCACCGCAGCGTGATCAATTACAATGAGGCTATGTCCAGTATCAAGTTAGTTGAGCTTGCCGAGTTGATCGGTGCCACATTGCAAGGAAACCCCGAGGCCGAGATCGTTGGCTGCGCCACCCTCGAAGACGCCGGCTCGGGCGAGTTGAGTTTCCTGAACAACAGCCGTTACATCAATCAGCTAAAAATCACGAAAGCCGAGGCAGTTGTGGTATCGCCCGAGGATGCCGAGCGGGCCAACGGCTGCGCGGTGCTGATCTCCGAGAACCCGTATTTCGCTTTCCGTCAGGCGATGGTCAAGCTGCACGGCTTCCGCCCGCAGCCCGCCGTCGGAATTAGCACGCAAGCTTACATCGACGAGACCGCGATCGTCGGCGAACTGTGCACAGTCCGCCCCTTTGCTTACGTCGCCCCCGGCGCCCAGCTGGGCGACCGGGTGATCCTTTACCCCGGCTGCTACATCGGCAAGAAGGCGGTCATTGGCAACGACACCGTGCTGCACCCGGGCGTGTGCGTCTACGACCGCAGCGTCATCGGCGACCGCGTCACCATCCACGCCAACACCGTCATCGGCGAAGACGGTCTGGGCTACGCCACCGCGAAGCGCGATGGCGACGACGAGGTCCGCCACCACAAGATCCCACAGGCCGGCAACGCGGTTATCGGCGATGACGTCGAGATCGGGGCCAACTGCAGCATCGACCGCGCGGCGCTCGGCAGCACCGTCATCGGCGACGGCACCAAGCTCTCCGACAACGTCGTCATCGGTCACGGCGTGAAACTCGGCCGATTCAACATGATCGTGGCCCACGTCGGCATCGCGGGATCCACCACCACCGGCGACTACGTCACCATGGGTGGACAGGCCGGCCTCGCGGGCCACCTCAAGATCGGCAGCCACGTCACCATCGCCGCCGACGCCAAGGTCATGACCGACATCCCCGACGGCGAAACCTGGGGCGGCACCCCCGCCACCCCTCTCAACGACGCCAAACGCATGGTACTCAGCCAGAAGCGGGTTCCCGCGATGGCGACCCAGATCAAGGCGCTGGAGCGGCGTATCGCGGAGCTCGAGAAAAAGTCTTAACCCCAGGGTTTCGTCGGCGCACGAAAAACCACGGCCGTGAAACCGTGGTCATGTTCGTTTCGCTCAAGATCCGCAGCAGACTTAGAAGCTGCTACGAACGTTCACGCTGCGGCCGGCGCGGCGCTTGCGGTTGATCAGCTTGCGGCCGGCGCTGCTCCGCATACGGGCGCGGAAACCGAATTTACGGGCACGCTTGATCAGGCTGCGACGTTTGGGGTAGTGGGTGGACATCGGGGATTCTCGGGGGCAGAATAACTCGGGTGTTTGAGGGCGTAATCCGTTAAGCCCTTGATTTTACTTCACTTCAAACAAGATCGACGTGTACGTGGCGTTGCCGCGATCGTCGAGGGTTCGCACGGTCAGGGAGTGTCCGCCGGGCGAAAGGTCGGAGAGTGTAGCCGACCAGGCCTCGCTTGTCGAGTCGTAAATCAGATCGTCGGGGAGCACCGGGGTGTATTCCTTGGCGTCGTCGAGCGTGTACGCCACCGAGCGGATTGGGGAGTAGGTGTCCTTGGCCGTGGCGGACACCTGGGCGGCGGTGCCGGTGACTTCGACCTTGAGCTCACCCGCGGCGGGCGGGGTGTTGTCGATCAGCACGGGGTCGGCCAATCGGCGGGCCTGCATCGCCATATCCCCGGGGTTATCCAGGCGGTCGTCCGCGATGACACGCAGGTGGTACCGGCCATCCGGCACCTTGCGGGTGTCCCATTCGAAGGACGTATCGGCCAGGCCTTCAGCCAGGGAGAGCCAGCCGTCCTTGCCCGCTGCGCTGGGTTTGAATTCCAGGTCGTAAAGCAGCCGGTCGCCGTTCTCGTCGGTCGCTTCCCAGCCGATGCTCATGGCCGGGCTGGCGGGCTGATCCACGCCGGCAAAATCGGGATAGGCGGCGGTGAAGCTCGTCACGCTCGGACGGAGGTTCGGGGTGACGTAGGCGAGCTCGACTTTGCCGACGGTAGGGGTTTCGCCCTGGAGGGTCAGCCGGTATTGCAGGAACCGCGCCGGTGGCGAGGTGACGGTGTACTCGCGGGGCTGCAAGGGATCGGAGACTTCGGTTGAAACGGCCTGAGCTTCAGACCACTCCGACCATGCCGCGATCTCGGGGTCGGACACGTTGCCTGAACGGGTTTCGACTTGGATCGAACCGCTGTCGCCCATGCCCTCTGCGGTGACGAGGAACGTACCCCAGAGGCTGATGTGGGTCGCATCAAGCACATCGCTGGTGTATGCGCCTTCGCTGGCGGTTTCGTCCGAAAGCTCGATCAATGCCGCGGGGTTCGAACCTCCCACCATGATCCGGCCATCAGCCACAACGAGTGTCAGCAGCTGCTGGGCATCGAGATCGTTCAGGACGCTGGTCTCCCCCGCCGCCGGGTCGAGGCGGTAGAGCTGACCTTCGCTGCCGGTGCCCACGAGGATGTGGCCATCGGCCTGCTCCACGAGGTCCAGCACCGCGACGGACTCGCGGAAGACTTCGCTGACGAAGCCCTGGGTATCGATGCGGTAGACCGCGTTGCCGGACTTGTCGCCGCCGGTGGAGGCGGGGCGTGCATTGCGTGTGGGGCGAGCGGCGGACTTACCCGCAGCGGGACCCGCCGCGACTTTGCCCGACTTACGAGCCGCCAGGAGACGCTTGCGGACTTCTTCCCGCAGTGCATCGAGCTGTTCGGGCGAAGGCGGGCCTGCTTCGGCGATCTCGGGCTCTTCAGTGGTATCGCCAGAGGCTTCAATGTCGGCAGCAGTTTCCTCCGCAACTGCCTCGGCTACTTCGGTGACTTCTTCAGCAACCCCTTCCGAGCCTTCGGTGACGTCGGCGGCATCGAGCGGTTGCGGCTCAGGCTCGCCGGGCAGCTCGGCTGGCGGTACCGCCTCGGCATCCACATCGCCTTCGGGGTCGGGGCGGCCGGTCTCTTCTTCGGCAGCCGCTTCCATCCGTCCGGGGGTTGCTTGCTCGGCGTCGGCCGTGCCCACATAGACGCTGCCGTCTTCGGCAACCAGCAACGCACCGATTTCGGGTTCGTCGGCGTCGTAGGCGACGAAGGCTGAGCCTTCCGCGTCCAGCCGGTACACAAGCCCATCGGTGTCCGTGCCCGCGAAGATCGTCCCGTCAGGCCCTTCAGCCAAGCACAGCACATTGGCCTGAGCGGTATCGAGCAGTTCGGTGACATTACCGTCGGCGTTCACGCCCAGCACCTTGCCGTCCGGACCGGTGGCGAGGACGAGTTGCTCGCCATCCAAGCGTGTGGCCATGTCCCAGACGTAGCGGACGTCTTCGGGTAGCGGCATCTCCCGGAGTACCTCGCCCTCAGCGTTGTAGGCCACGAGCTTCGATTCACGACCGCTCAGTGCTGCCGTGACGAGGCCTTCATTGGATGCAAGGAGTGAGAAGACTTGATGGTCAGGTAGGTCAGCTAGTTCGGTGATCCCGTCATCTTCTACGTACTTGAGTAGCTTGCCAGCTGGCCCCGCAGCGATAAAGGTCGTGTCGCCGACCACCGCGAGGTCATAGATCACCGTGACTTCTTCAGGGAACTCGCCGAGGTTTTCCACCGCGGTAGCTAGCTTGAGATCGCCGAGGTTGGTCACCACCACGCCGTCAAGCTCGCCAGCTTCGAAGTCGGCTTCGGTGGAGTGCGTCCAGCGTTGGGGTTGGATGGCGTGAGCCGCGGGCACGGTCCCGCACGCGAGTACGGTGAGAGCCAGCAGCGAGCGGGTGAGTCGTGGGGAGAATGGCGTCAAAGTTTCGTCCTGAAGTGAAGCCTGGTCGGCAGAAAATCTTGTATTCAATCAGTAGTGGTGAGAAGCCGGCGCATCTGATTCAAGGCAGAGCGGGGACGATCTGCAGCGGCAACATGAGCTCGCCGTCGATGACCTGATCCGTGGGGTAAGCCGCTTCAATAAATCGCGGGAACGGCATTGTGGTTGAAGACGCGGTAGAGCCAAGCACCATCGCCCGGCTCGAAGGCAGGTCGTTCATCGCCTGCCCCCCCACCGCGATGCCTTGTCTTTGCAGCGGCATACCGATGTAGATGCCTTGCGGATCAATGTCAGCGATGGTCTGCAATGCCCGAAGCAGCTCATCCGCATCGTTGATGTTGGCCAGGTCGGGTCGGGAAGCAATCATGCGGTAGCTGTAAGCATCCGCATCGCTGATAATCAGCTGATATTCACCTTCGGCGGCATCCGTCGGGAGCGTGAAGGGCAGCGTCCGGGTGAACGCCGGGCCATCGAACGGCTGAAGGGTAAGCGTGACTTGCACTGTGTCGCCCGGCTTGGCCACGCGCGGATCGAGGCCGGCCGAGATCATGCTCGCCATCTGGATGCCGTCTTCGACCTTGATGGTTAGGTCCGCCGACTCGAGCTTGAGCGGCTCGAAGGGGTTCTGCATCATCGCGATCATCGGCGGGAGCATGTCGAACATCAGTCCGTTCATGCCTTGCCCTGGGATCAGGCTATCAAGTTCAAAAGTTCGGCCGCCGGTAAAGGTCATGGTGCCGGTGGCGTGCATGGTGTGGAGGATGGGAATGCCCTGCACCGCGTTGAGGCTATTGGCGGCGAGCAGCGCCACGATATTGGGCGTCAGCAGAAAGTGGTCGACCGCGTGGTAGCTGTAGTTGCGGGTGGGCTGCGAAGGCAGGTCGATCTGGATATTCACCGGCGCCGCGGTAAAAGCCATGTCCCCAACGCCTGCCACCGCACTGGCTTCGTCGCGAACGATACTGCCCACGATGTCGAGGCTGGAGGCCAGCTTGAAGCTGATGGAATCACGTGAGACAACGAAGTGGGTATAGCCCGAAGCCATCGGCAAACGTGACGAGCCCACCGAGTTCATCGCATGGCCGAAACCCAGCACGGTGCCGTCAGGCAAGACGTCGGTCACGGTCCCGGCTGCGTTGACATCCAGGTCGCCGTACGCCAGCGGAATACTCAGGACGCTACCGGGTTCGAGCTTGACGTTTGCCGGATCGACGTTGCTCGGAGGTGTGCCCGCCACCGAGGTGATCGGGCTTGATCGTGCGGCGATTCCAGCGGGCTCCAGCAGCGGCGTGAAGAATGCTGCGGTCTGAGCGTTCCCCACCGACATCGGGAGGTGCATCGGCACCACATCGCCGTTTGTCGCCAGGGCCTTGGGCACTTGGACCGATGCAAGCGACTCGGCTTGCGTATTGGTCGGCTTGAGTTGCGGTGAATGGCTAAGCAAATGCTGAACCCGTGATAAACCCGAGCGTGCCACATCCGAAGCACCTACGTGTCCGGCCGCTGTCTCCAACGCGGCGATTGATCGCTGCATGGTTCCGGGGGGTACTCGAGCAACCTGCTCCTCATTGAGGTCTTCGGCGATCGCACGATCCCCGACTTCCCGCATGTACTCAATCGGCTGAACCCCGACCAGGCAAATGTTCACATCCGAATAGCCAAACGCAAACGCACCGATGAGTCGCCCGCCTTCTCCGATCGTGCCCTCTTCGCCGTCATCCCACACATACATCGGCGAGCCAGACATGCCCTGTACGGGTCCGCTGCGGGTCATGCGTTCGTCCGAGCAGATCACCCAGACCGTGCCTCTCTTGGCCGATGAGTCGCTGATCACACTGACCACTTCGAACGCGAATGGCTCGACGTCGCTGCCGTGAAACACGGTCTTGCCGTAGCCCTTCATGCCGACTTTGACCTCGTCGAAGGGCATGGTCTGTGTCAGCTTTGCGGGGGCCTGATCGGGATCGGCCGCACGTGTGGATGTGCTGCCTATTGAAAGCAGCAGGCAAACACCAAACACCAGAAGAATCCGCCGCATGGAATGGATATGCATAGGGAATAAGCCTATTCGCCGAACAAACCTTTGACAAGCAGTCCGGCTGGTCCAATACTGTTTTATCGCTGTCGTCACGGCTGATCGCCTCGATAGATGATGTGCTGAATTTCTTTCACGGCATCCGTGCCCACATCACCCCGACCGAGCACCCGTCGCGCCACCGTTTGTGCTGAGCAACGTACCCGTGTTACGTCTCGGCTGGATTAAAGGTTCATCTCTTAGGTGTCGCGCGATGTCAGAAGAAACGTTTGCTGTACTGGGATATCGGTTCAACGATACCGATCTTCTTGAAGAAGCCCTCACCCACGCTTCTTCAGCGGACGACCGCCGTAAATCCAACGAGCGGATGGAGTTTCTCGGCGACGCCATCCTCGGGTATGTGGTTTGTGAATACCTCTATCAACACTTCCCAAATCTGCTCGAAGGCGATATGACCAAGATCAAGTCGGCGGTGGTCTCTCGCCGGGTTTGCGCCGAGGTCACCATCGCGATCAAGCTCGACGCCATGCTAAACCTCGGTAAGGGCATGTCGGGCCGCCCTTCTCTGCCGGCCAGCGTTGCGGCGGCGGTTCTCGAATCGATTATCGCGGCAATCTATCTGGACGGGGGCATGGAAGCTGCCAAAGCGTTCATCGTCAAGCACATGGAGCCGTTCATCCACGAAGCCGCCTCATCCCGGCACCAGCAAAACTTCAAGAGCGTGTTGCAGCAGCTCTCGCAAAAATTGCTGCCCAGTAATCCAACGTACATTCTGCTCGATGAAAAGGGGCCGGACCACGCCAAGGCATTTGAGGTGTGCATCGACATCGAAGGTCGCCGTTTCGGCTCCGCCTGGGCCAACTCGAAGAAACAAGCCGAGCAACAAGCCGCGCTCAACGCCTTGACCGAACTGGGACTGGCCAGCAAAGACGAGCAAGGGCTGGTTCACCTCGCGGCCGAAGACGAACTGCCGGACACACTTGACCTCAGCGCCGCCAGCCCCGAGCCGGGCTAAGGCTCCTGCCGCTTGCGGCTTAGCAGACGCACCGCCCACCGTCACAGGTGCGCACGGAACGCCGAGGGGCTCATCCCGACGTACTTCTTGAACTGCTTGGAAAATGCAAACGGGTCGGGGTAACCCAGCTCAAACGCGACCGCCTTATTGCTCAGCCCTCGCTCGGCGATCATGGTGCGGGCCCGGTCAATCCGGCGACGGATACGGTACTCCCCCGGTGGCAAGCCCACCGTGTCCCGGAACAGCTTTCGAAGCCGCTCGTAACTCAGGCCGTATTGCTCCGCCATGGCAGGTAAGTCCACTGCTGCGGCGTCCTCTCCCGACAGCGCTTCACACACAGCCTCGATCACCGCTTGGTGTGAATCTTCACCCGCCACCTCCGGGGCGGGCTTGTAGAAGGCATTGAGTAATCCATGCGCCTGATTCAAGAGACGCGGAGCGTCGAGCTCGTCCGCGTTACGCATCGAGTCCATCAGCCGAGCGATTCCCGCCAACAAATCCTTACGCACCCCAGGGTGGCGTAAGCCGTCGTCATCGGGGATATGGCCCATATCGGACAAAGCGTGAAAAAAGACCGCGGGTACCTGCATGAAAAACTCGACCCAGCCGCCGCTCTCATAGGGGATCATCGAGTGGCGTCGGCCCGGGATATGGGGCACGAGATCACCCGCCCTCACGGGGTGGGATCGGCCATCCCCATCCACATATAAACCGCTTCCTTGAAGCAAAAAAATGACCACAAGGCGGTCTTCAATCAGACGGTTTCGATAGCCAAGGATCGAGTCATCTTTCACCAGTACACCACAATCGATCCAAGCCGCTCCACGTGCAAGCCGGCCGCTTCGATAAAAAGCCTCGTTTTGATAGTCCTGCTGCAGCATTCGGTCCATGCAACCAATTATGACATGCAATCGCCCAGTAGAGCAATGTCCGGCGGCCATAAATCGGATAGTTTGTTGAGCCACTCACTTTCACACGGATGATTCACGTCCGCACACCTGCTTGATTGGAGTATCGACCATGTCCGAATCAGTTGCTTGGGGCATCCTGGGTGCCGGAACCATCGCCAAGGCCTTTGTCAATGGAACCCGCAATCTTCCTCATTGCCGCGTAGCCGCCGTGGGCAGCCGTTCGGTGGACAAGGCCAAGGCCTTTGCCGACGAGATGGAACTTCCCGGCGCTAACTGCCACGGCAGCTACGAAGCCCTGCTCGCTGATCCGGACGTCGACGCGGTCTATATCGCCACGCCCCACCCGATGCACCCCGAGTGGGCGATCAAAGCCGCCGAGGCCGGCAAGCACATCCTCTGCGAAAAACCCGTCGGGCTGAACCACAGCCACGCCATGGCCATGATCCAAGCGGCCCGTGAGAACAACGTGTTTTTCATGGACGCGTTCAAAGACCGCTGCCACCCCCAGGCCCACAAGCTGGTCGAGATCTTGCAGAGCGGCGTCATCGGCCCCGTGCGCATGATCCGCGTCTCCTTCGGCTTTAACGCCGATTACTGGGGTGCCAACCCTGAGGGCCGACTGCTCAACCTCGAACTCGGCGGCGGGGGCATCCTCGACGTGGGTTGCTACGCCGTGGAATACGCCCGGCTCATCGCGGGCGCTGCGGTGGGCAAGCCGTTCCTCAACCCGACCAAGGTCATCGCTTCAGGTCACCTGGGCGAAACGGGTGTCGACGAATGGGCCGCCGCCCATCTGGAGTTCGAAACTGGTGCGATAGCCGAGGTCGCGACGGCCGTCCGTGCGTCCTTGGACAACACCTGCCACATCGCCGGCGAGCTCGGCACCATCTCTGTCCCCAACCCCTGGCTCAACAGCCGCGACGGCGCTGAACAAGGCAAGGTCATCGTCACAGTCAAGGGCGAAGACACCGTCCACGAAATCGATTCCGAGCACTCCGCCTTTGGCTACGAGATCAAGGTCGCCACGGACGCCATTCTTGCGGGCAAGCAGCAAGCCGACAGCCCCGCGATGACTTGGGACGACACGCTCGGCCAGATGCACACCCTCGACCAGTGGCGGCAAGCCATCGGTCTCACTTACCCGCAAGAAACCCCCGAAGGCTTCCCCACGCCTCTCAGCGGACGCGCCCTGACCCCGAAAGATGGCCACAATATGCAGTACAGCCGCGTGCCCGGCCTGGATCGCGACGTGTCCCGCTTCGTCATGGGCTGCGACAACCAGACCACTTTCGCCCATACCGCGGTCATGTTCGACGACTGGTTCGAGCGTGGCGGCAACACCTTCGACACCGCCCACCTCTACGGCGGCGGCACACCCGAAAGACTCCTGGCCCAGTGGCACACCAGCCGCGGCGTTCGTGATCAGATCAACATCATTGCCAAGGGGATCCATACCCCCAACAACAACCCCGAATCGATCACCCCCCAGCTCCTCGAATCGCTCGACCGCCTGCAGACCGACCACGTCGAGATCTACATCATGCACCGCGACAACGTGGATATTCCGGCGGGCGAGTTCGTCGACGTGCTCAACGAACACGCCGAGGCCGGCCGCGTCAAAGTCTTCGGCGGAAGCAACTGGAGCCAAGAACGCTTCATCGAAGCCAACGAATACGCCAAGGCCAACGGAAAACAGGGGTTCAGCCTGCTCAGCAACAACTTCTCGCTCGCTCGCATGGTTAACCCCGTCTGGCAGGGATGTATCGCCTCGTCGACCGACGAATTCCGCGAGTTCCACACCGAACACCAGATCGCCAACTTCGCCTGGTCCAGCCAGGCCCGGGGCTACTTCCTGTCGAAAGAAGCGACCGGCAAGATCGCTCGGTGGGACCACGACAACGCTTGGGACTACCCCGACAACCGCCAACGCCGGGAGCGTGCATTTGAGTTGGCGGAGAAGTACAACGTCTCGGCGATCAACATCGCTGCGGCATACGTGCTCAGCCAGCCGTTCCCCTCTTTCGCTCTCATCGGCCCGCGTTTCCTGAACGAAACCGCGACCTCGATGCCCGCATTGGACCTGACGCTGACCGCAGAAGAATTGGCCTACCTGGATCTGCGAGATTAATACCGAAGTGATGAGGACATGCTGGCCGTACAGCGTTTAACCTAAACGGTATGCGACGGCTCCTGCCCCCCCGCTACTGGATCCATTTAGGGTTATCACTCTTGATCGCCTCGGCTTTGGTTGTGCCGATGGTGCTCGCGGGGGTCGAAGCGAGGAAGCGGCAGACGGTCTTACACGGACTGGATTCGCGGAATCCCGACGTACGGGAACGCGCACTGAATACGTTGATCCGCAAAGCCCCGGACGACATAAAACTCCGTACGCGAGTCGCAAGCCATCTGCCGGAATTGCCTAGCGCAACGGTTTTCGAGGTTTATCGGGCCGTGTCGTACGCCGAGGCCGCGGAAACCCCTGAGCTCCGCCACGCATGGCTGCGTGAACTCGGCCGGCTCGATCTGTCCCATCTGATCGCGATCGGGCATCAACTCCCCGTGGATGGTGTGGCTGAACGGCAGGCCGTCGTCAAAGCCGCGCTGCCCCACCTCGATACCGTCGATTCGGGCGAGGATTACGATCGCCTGATTGCGCTGCTCGATGCCTATCGGGGGTGGGCTTGCCCGCCCGTTCCGGTACATCATTATGTGCAATGGCTTGATCGTTGGGTGACCTCGGAAGACGCCGAGATACGCCGGGCCGCAGCAATCCAGCTCGGCGACCTCCCCAAAGGCCACGGCGCCATCCACCCGGCACATGTTCACGATCGTCTGCGCTCGCTGCTTAAAGATCCCGAGCCCCAGGTGCGTGAAATGGCGTTGGTCGCCACCGCGGGTTTGGTGCCCCACCACCCTTCGACTTATCTACCGGACATCGAAAGCTCACTCCAAGATTCGATGCCGAGCATCGCAAATTTTGCCCGCCGCCTGCTCGCCGTTTGGGCGCGTTCCCTATCCGATGTGCATGATGAACCTGCGGTGCCGATTCAACTTGAGCCGCTATCCATAGGGGACTGGAACAAGCCCGAGCTGCTGCTCGCTCTAGAGGCAGCGGCCTCCGCTTCAATGGAACTCGCGTTCGACCCGGCCATGCCTCACCTCGTGCGTATCGCAGCCACCCGAGCCAGCCGCGACGCGAATCCGGAATGGCTGCTGGACACTTTACGCCTCAATGATCGTAGTGCGGTACGTGATCTGGCTTGTGTCGTACTCGCCGATCGTTTCACGGACGAAGAGATACGAATCATGACAGCCCAATTGCTCAACGACCACGACCCGGACGCCCGGGCGTCCGGCGCGATCTTGACGGGGTTGACGGGCCAAGGCCTCGATGTGCTGAATGAGGCCGAGCAACAAGAAACCCGTGCCACGACCGAGTACCTGATGCGCCTGGGGCAGTGGATGCAGAACCAGCGCCCCGAGTTGGACGCAAAAGTCCAGGGCATGCTTCGGCGCAAGGCGATCCCCGAATCCACCGTGATGCTGGCGATGCTGCACCGCGGGCAACGGCAAGACGTGATGGACCATCTCTTGAGCTTCGGTAGCCCATTAGCCGACTTTGAGGCTGACGATCACACCTCTTTGTATTGGGTGTGGCAGGAACGTTGGCACCAAATCCTCCACCGTTATCTGCCTGAGGATGCCCCGCTGCCCCGGTCAGATGCGAAGCCGGACGAAGTCGTAGAGCACTTTGCTGACCTTCGGGCGTGGCATGCGTTGTTCCGTCATGGTGGGCATACCTTCCCGCAATCGGTGGGGGAAGCGGCTCGTTAACCCCGAAAATAGATTGGCTTACGCGATCTCTGTGGTCGGAAGCCGTACGTCATGCCCCAAGAGGTGAGACGTGCTTTATCAAATCTGCCCTTCGCAGAACCGCCCCGGAGAACCGCCATGTTCCGATCCCCCTGCCCGACATCCGTTCGCTTCTCCCTAGCCGCCGTCGCCTTAGGTGGCGTGCTGCTCACGAGTACCGGCTGCGCCACCGATCGCCAGACCGGCACACTCATCGGCGCTGCCGTGGGCGCGACCATCGGCTACGTCATCGGCAACGAATCCGATCACCGCGACCACAAGCACGTGCACCACGGCCATTACGGGGATCACCACAGCAAGAAGACGGTGTACCGCAAGCATCCGCCAAGGCAGGATCCGTACTACTGCGATTAATCGATGGCTCGACGGCGTTACACCGCGACGCCGACGCCTTCTTTCTCGAGAAAGTCGTCACACCACGCACGGATCTCGTCACGCACGCGGTGGAACGTGGGCAGCATCTGTTCTTCGGTCAGGGTGCCGGTCTTGTCGTCGGGGTCGTCAAACGCGTGGTGGATTAAACGCTTGGCCCCGGGGAAATAGGGGCAGGCTTCCTTGGCGTTGTCACAGACGGTGATGACCGCGTCGAAGTCTTCTTCGAGATACTGGTCCAGGTGATCGGAGCTGTGGCGGCTGATGTCCACGCCCGCTTCATTCATGACCTTGATCGATAGCGGGTGCACGCCGCCGGGCTTCGCCCCTGCGGAAGAAACCTCGACAGCATCTCCGCCGAGATGGGCCAGCCAGCCGTGGGCCATCTGCGAACGACAGCGGTTGGCGGTGCACAGAACCAGGTATCGCTTCTTGTCATTCATCTTGAGTCAGCTCCAGGCCGGGTCGATGGCATTGGGGTCGGGGTTGGGCAGTCGGTCTTCGACCACCGGGAGGCGGGGCAACGCCTCGATGAACTTCCGCCCGTACGGCCGGGTCATCATCCGGCAATCCAAGACGATAACTTTACCTGTGTCTTGTTTGGATCGGATGAGCCGGCCAAATCCCTGCTTGAACTTGAGCACCGCCTCGGGCAACGAATAATCGGCAAACGGGTTGCCGCCGCGGGCTTTGATCCGCTCGTTGCGGGCCTCGATGAGCGGGCGGTCGGGCACGACGAACGGCAGACGGGTGATGATCACACACCGCAGCGCCTCGCCCTGCACATCCACGCCCTGCCAGAAGCTGTCGGTGCCCAGCAGCACGCTGCGGTGGTCCTGCTTGAAATGTTCGAGCATCGCGGTGCGCGGCAGGCCTTCGCCTTGGACCAGCACAGGCATGTTGCGTTGGATCAGCCGGGGACGCAGCCACTCGGCGGTCCGCTTGAGCATGGAATAGCTGGTGAACAACACGAACGCCCCGCCGTCGCTCTCGTCGAGGTGACGCAACAGCGTTGGCGTCATCTTGTCGAAGAACGCGGGTGATCCCGGTTCGGGTAAGTGACGCGCTACGACCAGCTCGGCCTGCTCCGAATAGTCGTAGGGAGAACCCAACAGCAACGACTGCGCTTCGTCACACCCCAGCCGTTGCTTGAGGTGGGCGAACTTGTCGGGGCCCGCGACCTGGGCGGCGGGGCGCGGCTCGGCAGTGGCGGTCGGCGAGGTGCGACGCGGCGCGGTGGCGAGCGTGGCCGAGGTCATCACCACCGGCAGCGGATCTCCCTTGCTGGTCTTGCTCTCGAACAGCCGCTGCCTCATCAACGGGCCCACTTCGATCGGCGAGCTACACAGCTTCACGCGGTGGTAACGCCCCCGCCTGGACACCTCCGCCCAATACACACTGTCGGGCACAGTCTGATCGATGAGCGCTTTGAGCGTATCGCCGAGCGCCTGGGCCCGGTCGGCGTAGCCCTGCACCTCCAGCCGATCGTCTTCGTTGTCCAGGGCGTTCTTAACCCGCAGCAGCATGAGCGACAGCTCGTGAAGCAAAGGCGTGAGCGTGTTGCTGATGGGCTGGGCCTCGCGGATCCGCCCGTTCCTGCCGCCCTGCTGCTCATGCCAGACGATCAATTCGTCGAAGAAGTTTTCGCTGGCCGTGTAGGCCTTTTCGAGGGCGAGCACCGTGTTGTTGAACAGCCTCATATCAAGCTTGTTCTGTAGCGAAGGCAGCAAGCCGCGGTGGCGTTTGGCTTGGTACAGACGCGAAATCAGGTAACCAACCTGGTACTTGGTCACGCTGAGCCCGAAGTGGTCGCTGGCGACGTCCTCGATCGTGTGGGCTTCGTCCAGCACCACCGCGTCGTACGGCGGCAGGATCGCGTAGCCCCCGTCCGTCTCGGCCCGCAGCGCGAGGTCGGCGAAGAACAATGCGTGGTTTACCACCAACAGGTCGGCGTTCATCATCCGCCGGCGGTCGCTCTGGTAGAAGCATTCTTTGTAGGTCGGGCAGCGCTTACCCAAACAGTCTTCGCTGTCGCTCTGCACGTCGTTCCAGACGTTGGGCGCTTCGAGTTGGGGCAGGCTGGCGAGCGAGCCATCGGAGGTTTCTTTCGACCATGCGACGATGTCGCGTATGGTGCGTTCCTCGGCCGACTCGTCGAACAGCGAGGCCTTGCGTTCCCACGCCCGGTTCATCCGCCGCAGCGAGACGTAGTTGCCCCGGCCTTTGACGAGCACCGCGGAAAACTCATCCCCGCCCGCGCCGGGCAGGATGGATTGCAACAGCGGGATGTCTTTCTCGATGATCTGTTCTTGCAGCGCGATCGTGTGCGTCGAGATGATCACCCGGCGTTTCTCATCCGCCCCGCGTTCCCCGGCCCGGAGGATGTGCGCCACCGCGGGCAGGAGATACGCGAACGATTTGCCCACGCCCGTACCTGCTTCGACCATCAGCGGGTGGCCCGCATCCAGCGCATGCTCAACCGCTTCGATCATCTGCGCCTGCTCGGGGCGGTGCTCGTAGCGATCGCCCAGACGCCTTGCGATCTGGCCGTCGGCGGCGAGGATGTCGGCGGGGTTGAACGTCACCGCGTGATTGTATGCCGACCGAAGAGAGGCTGTTTGCTGCGAAAAGCGAGCAGCGCTCAGCGGTCGCCGTGCGGGCCCTGGCCGTGCTGCATTCGTTCGAGGATCACGTCTTGATTCAGGATGGGCAGGTAAAGCTGATAGCTGTCGGGGTAGACCGCGAGGATGAACTGGGTCACCAGACGGCCGACGACCTCGAAGAGCTGATCAACGTGCCAGGGCTTGGCGATGTACTGGTCGATCGCCGCCTCATTGATCGCGCGGATGGTGTCTTCATGGGTTGCGAGGCCGGTGAGCAGGAGCTTGCGGGTGTTGGGCAGGTCGCCGCGGTTGCGTAGTTGCGTGAGGAAGGAGACGCCGGTGATGCCGGGCATGACGTGGTCGGAGATGATGAGCGCGACAGGCATGCCGTGGTCGATCATGTCGTCGAGCACCGCGCCCGCGTCTTCGGCGCTCTCGGCATCGATGATGTCGAAATACTCGGCAAACGGTTCGAGGTCTTTGATCAACGCGGCGAGCACTTCGCGTTGGTCGTCGATACATAGGATCACGGGTTTAGACATCGAGCACCTCTCGGGGCAGTTGAACAATGAAGCGGGCACCCGTCGGGGTGTTCTTGGCGGTGACGTTGCCGCCGCACTCCGCGGCGACGCGTTGGACGATGGATAGGCCCAGGCCCAAGCCGAAGTTCAGGCCGTGCTTCTTGGTGGAAAAGCTGGGCTCGAAGATGCGGGGCAAGACATCGGCGGGGATGCCCGGGCCGGTGTCGTCGATCACGACCAGCACCGAATCGCGGGTGGCGCGGGAGGTGATGCTGATCTTGGGGCGACGCGTCGGGGTCCCGCCCGCGGTCATGGCTTCGACGCCGTTCTTGATCAAGTTTGTCCAGACCTGTACCAGCTTGCCCTGGTTGACGCGGATGGTCGGCAGGTCTTGCAGATCGGCGGCGACTTCGATGGGTTCGAGCTGACCGCGCAGGAGTTTCAGGGCGGTGTTGATCGTCTCGTTGATATCGACCGGCTGGTCATCACGGACCCGGCTTGAGCCGAGGTTACGCATCGATTGCACCACGTGCTCGGCCTGGTCGGCGGAGAGACGCATGTCGTGGATGGTCGCGCCGAGCTCCCACAGGCGTGCCACGTGGTCAACGTTTTTCTTGAGGTCGTTGAAGCTCGCCAGGTGCGCCTCGGATAGCCCGGTGCGGGCGAGCTTGCGGGCGTCGGTAAAGGACAGGCCGAGATTTTTCTCTAGGATCGCGGCGTTCTGGCGAACCTCGGCGGCGGAAGCGCTGCGGCCATGCTCAAGCCCGGCGTCGAAGGCCCGGTGCAGCACGCGTTCGTTCTGATCGACGACCAGCTGCACGGTTTGGGCGATCCACGATGTGCCACGGACCAGCACGGTCAGCGCGTTGTTGAGCTCATGGGCCACGCCCGCCGCCAATTGCCCGAGAGCCGAGACGCGTTCCAACTGATCAAGCTGCTCCCGGGTTTCGCGTTCCCGCTCGGCCAACTCCAACGCAGAACGCTGTCGCCCCACCAACTCGTTGAGCACAATCGGCATCAGCAGCCGTTCAAGCGACGGCTCACCCGGCTTGATGGGCATGTCACGCTCGATGTAGCCGACCTCTGTGTCTTCGAGCGCGGTGATCGTCTGCGAATTCACCCCTCTGCCGAAGAAGCTCTGCACGCCGACGAGGTTGCCCGGTCCCGCACGCAGGACATCGGTCAGCGTGCCGTCGTCTTCCAGAATCCGGCCACGTACCAGGCCGTGGCGCACGCGGTATAACCGGCGATTGTGTTCACCTTGTTTCAAAAGTGTTTTGCCGGTCGCCAAACGCACCGTCCGCGTCGGCTCGTTGAAGTGCCGATCGATCACGTCTTGCAGGTTGGTGTTTGCCGGGTCGGACATCACCATCATCATCCATCAGTCAGGCGGCACCGTCTACGGCCACGCCATCACTCAGCGATCAAAGAAACCCATGAGATTCATCAGCACCGCCATCCCCGCGGTGAGCGCCAGGCCTAACACGCCGACGGCGAGCCCGGATTTGGCCATGTGCCCGGTCTTGATCCACCCCGTGGCGTAGGCCATCGCGTTGGGCGGGGTGCTGATCGGCATGGTCATCGCCAGCGAGGCGGAGAACGTCACCACGAGGATCAGCATCATCTGACCGCCCAGCGGGACCAGCGAACTCAGGGACGCACCCAGCGCCGCCATGATCGGCAGCACGAGGTTCGCCGCGGCGGTGTTGCTCATGAACGTTGCCATAGTGAAGGTCAGCGCCACCGCGATGCCGATGATCAGCAACGCGGGCATCGAGGCGAACGGGATGCTCTCGACCAGCGCGGCGCTCAACCCTGTCGCCTGCAGCGCTAGCCCTAACGCAAACCCGCCGGCCACCAACCAGAGCACATCCCAGCTCAGGCCCTTGAGGTCCTGCGACGTCATGATGCCCGTGCAGCAGAACACCGCCACGGGGATCAACGCCACGGTGTGCGACGTCAGCCCGTGCACGCTGCCGCCGGTGAGCCACAGCAGGATCGTCACGGCGGAGGTGACATAGACCACCCAAGCCTGGGGGCTCCGCAGCCACCGCCCTTTAAACTCGACTTCGAGATTCGGCTTGCTTGGCTTGAACATGAATAGCAAGAGCACCCAAGCCGCCACTAGTAACACAATCACAAACGGCACGCCGAAGCCCATCCATCCCGCAAACGTCACCAACGCCTGCCCGTCGCCATCGACCAGATACTTCATGCCCACCGCATTGGGCGGCGTGCCGATGGGCGTGCCGATGCCGCCGATGTTGGCGGCAAACGGGATCGCAAGAGCGAAGCTGATCCGGGCCGGGTCGTCTTTGCCGATGCTGCGGAGCACGGGCATGAGCACCGCGAGCATCATGGCGGTGGTCGCGGTGTTGCTCATGAACATGGAGAACACAGCGGTGACCACCATCATGCCCAGCATGACCAGGGCCGTTCGTGTGCCGAAGGGCCGCAGCAGCACCCGGCCGAGGTTGGTGTCCATCTTGTATTTGGTTGCGGCCGCCCCGAGGAAGAAGCCACCCAGAAACAGCATGATGATGGGGTCGGCGAACGTCGCCATGATGGATTTGTAAGGCACCATCACACCAAACTCTTCGGTCGCGTCGCCGCTGGGCATCAGCCACTTGATGCTTTTGGTCGAGATCGTCAACAGCTCGACCACGATCACGAGTACCGACGTCGCGAAGATCGGGATCGGCTCGAGCACCCAAAGACACAACGCCAAGGCGAAGATCGCCACCACGCGGTGCTGGGTCACCGTCAGCCCCTCGATCGGAATCATCTCTCGCGGAATGAGGATCACGATCAACGGGATGATCAGGGCGATACAGAGTTTGATCAGTCGGCCACGGTCCATCGAAGCAGTCCCTTTGTTTAAGAGAACTTTCCGGCTCGGCGCAATCTTGGGGCGTGATTGACCATCATCCGGCAAGCCATTGGCGATGACGGCCCGAACTATAGACCTTTCCAAAACCCGTGCAAGCAGCACCGGTTACATGCGAATTCCTCGAAAGGGATGCACCAAACCGTTGGCGAGGGGTATCTCAAACATCTTCCTCTGCTATGCGGGGTGTCAGACACAACGTTCAAAATATGTGTTTTCTGAGAGCCCGGAAAATTTGTTGTTCGGAGCGGGAGATGTGTGATAGTTCTATAGATGAAGTTTGTTACGATAAGAAAGGGTTGGCCCACGGCCATTTCTACTCATCTGCTTTTCAGTTGAGGCCAAGACTTCTCTTGGGGTTACCGCTTTACTTCTTTTCTGGAGTCGAGAGACATGAAGGTCAGTGCTATCTGGGGATTCGGGTGTATCGGAACGATGTTGGGGGCGTCGGCCATGGCCCAACCCATGGACCTTTCAGATTCCACCGTGGCACCGGGCACGACCATCACCGACATCCAAGTGCTCTCGAACAACCATACGGTTCGGCTTACGCCTTACGCTCAAAACCCCGGCGGCGTGAACATGGGGTTTGTCACGGATATGCAGGTCGATGCCTTAGGCCGTACGTTGTTGACTTCGCTCGACGGCCGGATCCACCTCATCGACACCACCGGCAACATCCAGTCCACCCCTTGGATCACGACCGACTCGGCTGACGGCTTCGCGCCCACCAACAGCAGGAACTACGACTACGGTTTGACCTCGATCGCGCTGCACCCTGACTTCCACAACATGGGATCTGCGGGTTACGGCAAGTTCTACACCGTTGAAGCAAACAACACCGAGCCTGCGGGCGGCTACGACTCCGACTTCGACCACCCGTTCACCGGATACCACGAAAACGGGGGCTTGTTCACCGATGGCGAGCACGAGTCGGTGCTCGTCGAATACACCACCACCGCCCCAGCCGCTTCTTCTTTGACGCGGGGCACGGATACCAGCCGACGCGTGCTGGCGACCTTTCATCAGGGGAGCCACAGCCACAACATCGGCGACCTCGTTTTCGGGCCGGACAACCTGCTCTATGTCACTAGCGGGGATGGCGGCAACGCCACCGACTACGAAAACAACTCCAACTTTACCGACAACGCCTACGGCAAGATCTTGCGCATCGACCCGCTGACCCTGACCAACACCAGCGACCGCTCGGTGTTCTCGGTGGATGGCGAGGCCCGTTTCTCGGTCCCCACCGACAACCCGCACTACGACGGCGGAACGATCGGCGCCGAGGACATGGTCTTTAT
>JBCCWB010000035.1:0-22875 GCA_039194345.1 Planctomycetota bacterium | reverse complement strand
TCATCGCGCTTCTCGTTGTGTTGCTCGCTTTACCGGTATTCCCAAAGAACATCGACCTCTCCACCGTGCCCGACCGCGACACGGTGCAGCTGACGATCTACAACTCCGCCGACCTGACGCTGGTCCGCGAGACGCGCAAGGTCGTCTTCAAGCCGGGCAACAACCCGCTGCAGTTTTCCTGGGCCAACACGCTGATCGATCCCACATCGGTGCAACTCCGCTTCCTCAACCACGCCGAGAAATTGGACGTGCTGGATACGACGTTTCCGCACGACCGCCCGCAAGTGCTGGTGTGGAATGTGGGCAGCGAGCACGCCGGGGAAGCGGTGATCGAGATCAGCTATTTCACGTCAGGCGTGTCGTGGTCGGCAGACTACACCGTCATCGCCAACGCCGACGAGTCGGCCGCGAGCGTGGAGGGGTTCGTGACCGTCGTCAACAACTCCGGTGAAAGCTACGAAGGAGCACAGGTTCGCCTGGTCGTTGGCACGATCAACCTCGTTGAGCAGATCACCGAGCTCGCCCGCCGGTCGGGGAGGAACTTGGCCAAGTTGGAACGGGAGGAGATGGACGAGTTCAGAATGCGGGCGGCGCGGCAGAACTTTGCGGCGGCGGATGCGTTGTTGGCTGAATCTGCTGTAGCTCCTGCGACGGCCGCGCCCAAGCAGATCGTCAAACAAGGCCTAAGCGAATACTTCATCTTCACCATCGAAGGTACCGAAGACATCCCCACCAATTCGCGTAAACGTTTGTCCAGTTTCGCCGCTGACTCCGCGCCGCTTGAAGTTCAGTACCGCTACCGCCCCCAGCAGTACGGCCATCAGCTCGTGCGGATGTTTCTCATGACCAACGACACCGAATCGGACATGGGCACCTCGCCATTGCCCGATGGCCAGGTGCGTGTGTTCCGCCAGAAGGAAGACGGCCGGGGGCTGTCGTTCCTCGCCCGGCAGCAGGTGAAATACATCCCGATTGGCGATGACCTGGAGCTCAATCTCGGCGTCGACCCCGACGTCGGCTTCGAACTCATCACCCAGCGCACCTTCCGCGACAACATCTGGCTGCGGCAGAAGGGCGTGAGGGTGTTAACGCGGGTCGATCAGCCGGGCGTTCAACTGAAAGACAACTTGACCGTTTCCGGTTGGGACCAACACCAGGTGATGATCCGCCGGGTCCGCAACGACACACCGCGTCCGATCGACGTGGAGATCCGCCAAGTCATCCACGGCGACGCCACGTTCATCAGCCGACTCGACCCCACCCGCTACGACAACCAAAACGTCGTGTTCGGCGGAACTCTGGAGCCCGGCGAACGCTACGACGCGGTCTACCAGGTCAGCATACGGCAGGGCAGTAATTCCAAGCAGAATCGCGTGGAGATTGTGGATGGCGACCCCGCGGAGCTCATCCGCTTTGCCATAAACCAGGAAGTCTCGAATCGGTAGGTCGGGGAGTTGGCCGAACCCGTCGAGGTCGGCTAACGTCCTACTGCCATGCCCGAGTCCGATCGCAAAACCCGCCGTATCTCGCCCCGTGATTGGCGTCGGTGGTCGGTCGGTTTTGCGGTGCTGGTCGCGGTGTGGGTTGGGGTTGGTTTGACGATTGGGGTGGCCAAAGCCAACAAACCGACCTCGGCCAAGGTGGTCGTCGAGGCGCAGGATGCGACGGAACTCCCCGATGATCAGGCGGGGCGGGTTTCCCAAATCGAACGCTTGGCCGAGCGTATCCAGCAACTTTCGCTCGACGAACGGCTAGACCCTCAGCTCATCGAAGCTATCGAGCAGTCGTTCGCCAGCATGACGCCGGGCGAGCAGCAAGCGTTTGTGCTTAACATCATGCCTCCGGGGCTTGAGCCGATGATCAACGCGTTTCACGCGATGGATGACACGCAGAAGCGCCTCGCGGTAGATCGTCTGCGTCGAGCGTTTAAACACGCAGGCTGGATCCCCGAAGACACCGATCGGGCAACGTTCAGAACGTGGGTGGAGTCCAGTATGAGTGCGTTCTCGGAGACCCAAGACCCCGAAGTGCAGCTCGATCTTTTGCCCGTGATGCAACAAGTCTTGCACGCGATGCAGACTCGATAGTCGTTGTTTTTTAAAGATGCCCAGGAGCCTGCACGTCGAGCCAACCCAGCCCATGATCGAAGTTGAAGCGGTAAGCAAAGCGTTCGCGGGGCGCCCCGCGGTGCTTGACCTTTCGCTCACGGTCCGCCGGGGTGAGGTGTACGGCCTGCTCGGGCACAACGGCGCGGGTAAGAGCACCACGCTGGGCATGATGCTCGGCCAGGTCTTTCCTGATGCCGGCAAGGTGGTACTGAACGGGGCGGATGTGCTGCGTCGGCGACGCGCGGCGTTGTCACGGGTCGGGGCGATCTTTGAGTCGCCGTGCTTCTACGACTATCTGACCGGCCGACGGAACCTCAGGATTTTTGGGCACTATTCACAGCGGGTCGCCGAGTCTCGGCTGGACGAAATCGTTGATCAGGTCGGGCTTGTGGGGCGTATCGACGATCCGGTGGGCACCTATTCGCACGGCATGCGGCAGCGTTTGGCTTTAGGTCAGGCGCTGCTCCACCGTCCGGAGATGTTGATTCTCGATGAACCGACCGACGGGCTGGACCCGCAAGGGATCGCTGAGTTTCGCGGGACGATCCGTCGTCTGAACGAAGAGCAGGGCATGACGATTTTGTTTAGCTCGCACCTGCTTAGTGAGGTTGAGCAGGTCTGCGACCGCGTGGCGGTGTTGCACCAGGGGCGGCGGGTTTTCGAGGGCAAGTGGGATGCTGCCAACACCGGAACGGCGGAACTCGATCTTGAAGTGGATCGGCGGGATGAAGCGTTGGTCCGGTTACGGGAAGCCGGCTTGATTCAGGACACTGATGACCCGTCAAGGCCGAACCGTGTGCTACTAGCCAAGGAGTCGGATCCCGCGGCGGTCAATCGGTGCTTGGTGGAGGCGGGTTTTGCGGTGCATCGTCTGGACCCGGTTCGGCCGACGCTCGAAGCTTTTTACTTGCGGGCGGTCGGGGTGTCTTCGGAAGGTGTTACACCGATGCGTGACGACTCGGTTGCACAGGAAGGGGAGTTCCCTTGCTGATCGTCCGCCAATTCAATGATGAGTTGTTCAAGCTGTTTGCTCGCAAGCGGACTTACATCGGCTTTGGAGCTTTCGTGGTGCTGCAACTGATGATCCTCGGCCTGCTTCAGCACCCTCGAGCCAAGGATTCGGTGGCGGTGTTGCTCGAGCAGAACGGCCTAGGGTTCGAAGAACACTACATGGGGCTGACACTCGCGATCGTGGTGATCGCGTTTTCGTTTACCTTCCTGGGTGGGCTTTACGTGGCCCTGATCGCCGGGGACATCGTCGCCAAAGAAGTCGAGGACGGCACGATGCGGATGATCTTGTCCCGGCCGATCAGCCGGGTGCGTCTCTTGCTGATCAAGTTTTCGGCGTGTGTCCTCTACACGCTGGTGCTGGTGTGGTTCCTGGGTATCACCGCGCTGTGCTGCGCGAGCCTTTACCGAGGTGGGTTGGGCAAGCTGTTCATCTTCTTCCCCGATGAAGAGCTGTTCGCGTTTTACGCCACCGGCGAAGGTCTTTGGCGATACACGCGGAGCGTCCTTTGTCTGAGTTTCGCCACGCTCACGATTGCGGCGCTGGGCTTCATGTTTTCGTGCTTCAAGATGAAGCCTGCCGCGGCGACGATCTTGACGCTGTCGGTGTTCTTTGTGGATGTGGTCTTGATGAATCTGCCGTACTTCGCAGAGCTGCGGCATCTGTTCATGAGCTACCACATCGGTTTCTGGGTGCGGACGTACCACGCGTACCCGCCGTGGTCGGAGATCGTGCAGAGTGCGGCCTGGCTGGTCGGGCTGATGAGCACGTTTGTGGTGATCGGCTTGACCCACTTTGCGGGACGTGATCTCAAGAGCTGAGTGGGTGGCGGGTATAATGCGATGATGTCGCTACCCGTCGCCGAGATTCAAGAAGTCACGAAGGTCTACCAGAAGTCCAAGCTGGCTCCGCCGGTGCACGCCTTGGCGGGGGTGGATTTGGTGATACCGCGGGGGCAGTACGTGGCGATCATGGGGCCGTCGGGCAGTGGCAAGTCGACGATGATGAACATTATTGGTTGTCTCGACCGGCCGACTTCGGGCCGATATCTACTCGACGGCGAAGACGTCGCCACGATGAGCGACGAGAAACTGTCCAAGGTCCGCGGGAAGCGGTTGGGCTTTGTCTTCCAGGCGTTCAACCTTATCCCGCAACTGAGCGTGCAGGAGAACGTCGCGGTGCCGTTGTTTTACCAGGGTATCTCTCCAGCCAAGCGTCGAGAACTCGCGGCAGTCGCGCTCGAGAAAGTGCAGTTGCAGGAGCGGATGGATCACCGGCCTTCGGAATTGTCGGGTGGTCAGCAGCAACGCGTGGCGATCGCCCGGGCGCTGGTGAACGAGCCGAGCATTTTGCTGGCCGACGAACCCACCGGGGCACTCGATACGAAGACCGGCGACGCGATCCTCGAAATCTTTGAAGAACTGCACAACAATGGCCAGACCGTCGTGGTGATCACCCACGACGAAGAGGTCGCCCACCACTGTGAACGCGTCGTCCGCCTCCGCGATGGTTTGATCGATCGCGATGAGGCAGGTGGGAAAGTGGCCGCTCCAAGTTCAGTGTCCGAGGTGACGGGATGAGCGACCCGCTGACCCGTTTCTCCAATCGCGTCGCTGATTACACCCGTTATCGCCCCGGCTACCCCGATGCAATACTCGATCGTCTCGCAGTTAGGTTGCCCGAACATCCCACGGTGATTGATGTGGGGGCGGGCACAGGCATATTTGCTGATCTGATGCTGCAGCGCGGCTGGACGGTGCACGCGGTTGAGCCGAACGCGCCGATGCGGGAGGCGTGTGCCCAGCGTCTGGGAGGCCAGTCGGATTTGTCCATCCATGACGGCACTGCTGAGGCCACGGGGCTGCCCGACAGCTGTGCCGATCTGGTGGTCGCGGCTCAGGCGTTTCACTGGTTTGATTCATACTCTGCTCTGCGTGAGTTTGAACGCCTGCTACGCCCCGATGGATTTGTTGCGCTGATATGGAATAACCGCCAGACCGCATCCACTGCGTTCCTGGTTGACTATGAAAACCTACTTCAGGAGTTCGCGACTGACTACCGGAAGGTGAACCATCAAAGGTTTGGCGATGGACGGCTGGAGTCCATGTTGGCTGACGGGTTTGAGCTGATTATAAGCCCCAATATCCAGTCGTTTGATTTTGAAGGCCTGCGTGGTCGACTGCTTTCTTCTTCGTATGCGCCCGCTGAAGGGCATGTTGCGCACGCACCGATGCTGCGGCGATTGCGGGAGATCTTTGATCAACACGCTCGAGACAGTCTTGTCGAGCTCCTGTATACGACGGAGCTATACATAGGTCGGCCGGTTGCTGGTGCTGGCTTGGGATAATGACTTTAAAACGCTAGGTTGAAACGCACCCGATTCAAGGCGGGTGTAGATCGGGCAGAGACTGTGCGCAATCATGTGAGGCTACTGCGATGAAACGAAGGATGCTAATACAGGCCGTGGCGTCAGGGATTTTCGGCGGAGGATTGGTGTGGGCCGGTCGAGCGCAAAGCCAGGTGGGAGGAGTCGAGATGATTGCCAAGGCTAGACGCTACCGTATGCCGATTGAGTCCGGCCCTCATGAGCGGACGTTCATGCAGTGGCCGTCGAATTCGCGGGTGTATGGCGGGACAAGTTGGCTGCGTCAGGTGCAGTCGTCCATCGCGGAGATCGCCAACACCATCGCCCGCTACGAGCCGGTGGTTATGCTGGCCTCGGTCAAAGAGCGCGAGCGTCTTCGTAAGCAGCTGGACCGCGGTGTTGATCACTGGGATATCCCGACGGATGACCTTTGGTGTCGAGATAGCGGGCCGACGTTCGTGAGTTCGGCGGAAGGCGATCTGGCGGTTGCCGAATTGAACTTCAACGGCTGGGGCAACAAGCAGGCGCACCGCCGCGACGGCGAGGTACTCGCGCGGGTCGCGGAGCGTATGGGACTCGATGTTTTCGACAGCGGCGTCGTGGGTGAAGGCGGTGGCATCGATACTGATGGGGCGGGCACGCTCATGGCGCACGAGAGCTCCTGGGTGAACCCCAACCGCAACCCCGGCATGACACGCGACGAGATCGAAACGCGGCTGCTTCAGGCGTTCGGGGCTGAGCGGATGATCTGGGCCCCGGGCGTGGCCGGCGCGGACATTACGGACTACCACATCGATTCCTTGGCCCGTTTCGTTGAGCCCGGCCTTGTGCTGATCCAACTCCCCGAATCACGCGACCCGCAAGACCCTTGGTCGGTCTCGGCTTTCGAAACGTACGACATCCTCAAGGCTGCCCGGGACGCCAACGGCCAGAAACTCGAGATCGTGGTGGTCGCTGGGCCGACCCGGCCACGGGTCGACTCGGAGGATTTTGCGGGCAGCTACGTGAATTACTACGTATGCAACGACGCGGTCATCGCATCGGAGTTCGGCGACGCCGAAGCGGATGAAAACGCACAAGCGATCCTATCTGAGCTATACCCCGGACGAGAGGTGGTCATGCTCAACACTGATCGGTTGGGCGAATACGGCGGTGGCATCCATTGCGCCACGCAGCAGCAGCCTAAAGCGGGGATTCATCGAGCGTTTGAATAAGCGAATCGATACGGCTTCGCTGCCAGAGCACGATCTCTTCGAGGTCCGCGACGGGCTTGCCGGTTTCCGGAGCGAGGGGTAGGTAAGGGGGCGGGCCGAATTCGGGGCAGTAGGAAAACGCCAAGCCGCGGGCTTGCATACCTTTTGCCAAGCGGACCCACCAACTTTCGAAGACGGTGCGTGTCTCGGCCCACTGTGCGATGCGCGGGTCACTCACTTGTGGCCCCTGGGAGTGGCCGACCCGGCAGTGGACGTAGGCGGTGTATTGGGCGAGCAGATCGATGAGGCCGTAGCTATCGATTTCAGCGACCCGTTCGCAGACACAGGTGAAATGGCTGAGGTCGGCGGTGATCTGCAGCTCGGGAAGCTCGCGCAGGATATCCATGGTTATCCGTGGGTGGAACAAACAGCGAGACCGGTGGGTTTCGTAGGCCACGTTTAGGCCAAGTTCCCGCGACATTGCCAAGGCACCTTCGAAGAAGCGGATCATCTCGGCGTGACTCCAGGAATCTTCTCCGGTGTGGACGTTCACCAACTTTGGCTGATACGGCAGAGCGGTTTCAAGCTGCTGCCGCATTGCGTCGAGGTGGGCGGTGACCGGGTCGGGGGCGTCGGCTTCTCTCACCGTGTACACCTGGGCGACCAGTTCCAAGCCTCGCTCGGCTATGTGTTTCACCTCGGGGTCGAGCTTGGTCAGCCAACCTACGCCGGCTTCGATGCCGTCCCAGCCCTCCTCGGCCACGCGATCGACCGTGGTTGCATCGATGGTGTTCATACCCCAGACATGTCGGTAACGGATGGTTTCCAAGGCGGGGTCCTGCGTGGGTTTGAGTGACGGGCAATAAGCTTGTCACCGGCGTCGAGTTTACTCGGTCTCGGACTTGGTCTCGCCTTGCCAGCACCCGCCCTCGCCGCTGGGGCGGACGTGGGGTTCGTGAGAGTCGTTGATGCCCATCCACGCGTAGGGGTCTTCGCCGGCGATCATGACGATATCGCGTACGTCGGCCTTGGCGACGGACTGGCTTTCGTCCAGGAAGGTGTCATGATCTTCCAGGCTGCCGCTGATCCACGGCAGTAGCGACGAAGCGCTCATGTAGTGGTTCACCAGTACACGACGGAACGTCCCTTCCGGGGCGTGGTTGGGTAGCGAGCGGTGGAGTAGGTAGCCGTTGAAGAACACGATGCTGCCGGCTTTGACCTCGACCGGCACCGCGTCCTTGTCGGTGTAGGGGAAGCCGTGGCTTTCGTGGGTGCAGTCAAAGTCGTGGCTTTTCTGGAAGCGCTGCGGCCAGAGCACGCCGGGCCGGTGTGAACCGGGGATAACCCAGAGGCAGCCGTTGTCGACGGTGGCGTCGTCGAGGGCAATCCAAGCGCCGGTAAGCGAGCGGTCGCGTGTGGGGATGAAGTCTTCGTCTTGGTGCCAGGCTTGGCCGGGTTTGCCTGCGGCCTTGATGAAGAGCATGGATTGCATGCACTTGACGTCCGGGCCGATGACGCCGGTGAGCGTTTCGACGATCGCGGGGTGCGCGAGTTGCTTGTGCATGTGCGGCGAGAGCTTGTGCGGGAAGTGGATACAGAGGTATTGCCGTAGGACTTCGAGATCAGGAAGTCCGTCGTGCGGCCCCTGCCAGCCTTTGAAGTTGCCGAGTTCACCTCTGCACAGGCTCAGTGTTTCGGCGTTGGTTTGGGCGAGCTGTTCCGGAGATACGGCGTTTTCAACGATCAGGTAGCCGTGCATGGCATAGAACGCCTGGGCTTTGGGAGTCATAAAGCCGGGCTTGGTGCCATCGAGGATGCCGGGAAGAGAGTTGGAAGTGATGGACATGAGATTGATGTTCCGATTCTTGTTGAATGTCGCTGCGAGGTTGGATATATATATGATTTTCGTGTTTTCTAAGCCCATTGCTATGCCTGTTAAGTCAAAAAACATATCCAAAATTGATATTTACCTGCCCCGCCGGGTGGTTTGGTCGCAGGTTGATTACGCGCCCGGTGGGGTCTGTGGCCCTCGGAATCAACAAGATGTGCAGATGGTCATGCTCGACCGGGGATCGCTTTGTGTGACAACCGATGGTCGAGAGCAGCACGTCCGCCCCGGCGAGGTGGTGTGCCAGTGGCCGGGTGGGCGTGAACGCTATGTCTTCGACCCCGACGAGGTGTCAGCTCACCGCTGGGTGGCGTTGACGTTTGATGGTAGCTCCGATACCGCGCGATGGTTAAACGGCAAGAAGGCAACCGCTGCGCCCATACAGCGTGAGTCTCTGTTGATGCGTCAGCTCTTTGATACTGCTTTGCAAATGACGCACAACACCGATCCCGCGGTGAAAGTCGTGCGGAAGCACCTGGCGTTGTCGTATTTTGAGGCTTATCTGATGGAGGCCGAGTCGTGCGAAAGCGGCGGAGGACTTGTGCTACACCCCGCGCTCGTGGCGATGAAGTCGGCGATCGCGGAGCATTTCGATGAGTCGCTCACGCTTGAAGACCTTGCCGACGCCGCCATGGTCTCGACCAATCATTTGGTTCGTCTATGTCGCGACCAGCTCAGGACTACGCCGATGCGTTTGCTGTGGGACACCCGGGTCGATCAAGGGGTCGAGCTGCTGCGTAGCACCGGCTTGACGATTAGCGAGATCGCTTATCGTGTGGGTTTTGCGAACCCGTTCCATTTTTCGAGGCGTTGCAAAGAACGTCACGGCCTGTCGCCGCGTGCGCTGCGCCAGCAGCTTTGGGCGTCGCAGCGTTAGAAGTTGTCTTCTTCGAATTCGTCAAACTCCCCTCGCTCGCTCGCTTCGGCGACGTACTTCTCGAATTCTTTGTGCTGGTACGAGATGAACACGAAAGCGTGGTGGAGAGTCAGCCATTCGATGTCGGTCTGGTCTTCGCCCAGGTCTTTACGCAGGCGGTTGAGTTCGGCAAGGAGGGGTTCGGGTTTCATGGCGGTAGCATAGCCCCGCGGAGGTTAGTTTGTCTTGAGCATTGGGCCCTTCCGGAAAAGACAGCCCCGTCCGAGTATTCTCGGCCGGGGCTGAAGTTTTTCAGATTGTGTCGTGAGGATTCGTTGAATCCCGTTTCGATCAAGCCGCGATGGCGTCGGTGATCTTCTGAGCGGCGTCGGTGAGGTCGCTGCCGACGATCATGGTCGGGATGTCGGCCTTGGCGTTCTCGAGGATGACCCGGGCGGGTTCGACGTTGGTGCCTTCGAGGCGGACGACCAGCGGCACGCTGAAACCGACCTGCTTGGCGGCGGCGACGATGGCGTTGGCGATGGTGTCGCACTTGGCGATGCCGCCGAAGATGTTGACGAGGATGCCTTTGACGCCGTCGTCGGCGAGGATGATGCGGAAGGCTTCGGTGACGGCTTCTTCCGAAGCGCTGCCGCCGACGTCGAGGAAGTTGGCGGGCTCGCCGCCGTGGAGCTTGATGATATCCATGGTGGCCATCGCGAGGCCCGCACCGTTGACGAGGCAGCCAATGTTGCCGTCGAGGTTGATGTACGACAGGCCGTACTCCGCGGCCTTGGCCTCGGCGGGGTCGACCTCGGCGGGGTCTTCGAGGGCCTTGATGTCCTTGTGGCGGAACATGGCGTTGTCGTCGAAGTCGATCTTCGCGTCGATCGCCAAGACCTGGCCGTCGGGGTGTTCTTCGCTGGCGGGGGTGACGATCAGCGGGTTGATCTCCACGAGGCTGGCGTCGGTGCCGAGGAAGAGCTTGGTGAGGGCGCCCATGACCTTCACAGCTTGGCCAACCTGCTTGCCCTTGAAGCCCATGGCGAAGGCAACCTTACGGGCCTGGTACGGCTGGAGGCCGGCGACGGGGTCGATGGGTTCTTTGATGATCTTCTCGGGGGTCGTTGCGGCGACCTCTTCGATGTCCATGCCGCCCTCGGCCGAGCCCATCAGCACGGGGCAGCCCTGGGCACGATCGACGACGATGCCGAGGTAGTACTCTTTTTCGATGTCCACGCCGCTGGCGATCAGCAGCTTGTTAACCGGCACGCCCTCGGGGCCGGTCTGAGGGGTGACCAGCGGCTTGCTGAGGATGGTCGCCGCGGCTTCTTTGGATTCGTCAGCGGTCTTGACCAGTTTCACCCCGCCGCCTTTGCCGCGGCCGCCGGCGTGGACCTGAGCCTTGACCACGGCGAGCGTGGTGCCGTCGGCGGCGAGCTTGTCGAACGCCTCGGCGGCTTGGTCGGCGTTATCGACGACAATGCCGCCGGGGACGGGAACGCCGAACTTCTCAAGGAGTTCACGCGACTGGTATTCGTGGATCTTCATGCCCGGGATGATAGCACGATCGCCACGCGGCGCGGGGCCGGTTTTGCCGAGGAAAAGTGTGTTTTTGAAAGGTTTGTGTCAGACGGGCTGGAGCAGGACGCTTCCGGTCATCCCGTCCGGCGTCTCTTTGCTCAGCAGCCCGAACATCGTCGGGGCGACGTCGAGGAGCGAGGCTTCTTTGGGTAGCGGGGCGAAGCTGCCGTTGAGCGGGACGAGGTAGCCGGTGTCGACGGGGTGCTGGTCGGGTAGGCCGCCATGGTTGCCGCGGTGGATCGGGCTGATCTTTCGGCCGGCCTGCTCGGTGGTCTTGCGGGCCATGTAGGCATTCACCAGCGGGTGGTAGAAGTCGTGGGGGAACAGGATCGTGCCGGCGTGGCTGTTGAGGTAGCCGTCGCCGAAGCCCGACTCCGGCGGGAAGTGGATGTGATGCTCGGCCATCTCCTCGGCGGTGAGGTACGTGGCGTGCTCCAATTCGCGCAACGCCGACTCGATGGTTTGGCGGGCCCGGTCGGTGTCGTACCACAGCCGGGCGTTGCCGACCTCGGCGTAGTAGAGGTATTCGTCTTCGGGCACCCCGGTCTCGCGGAGCACCTTCGGCAAATCGATGGTGTTGCGGGTGGGCTCGTGGCCGTGATCGACGACCAGCAGGGTGGTGATGCCTAAACCATCAGCCTTGGCGGTTGTCTCGGCGAGCTGGCGATCGACCTCGGCGATCTGCTGACGCATCGCCTCGGGGCGGTCGATATTCCAGTGGCTGAAGAGATCCAGCGTGTACAGCTCGATCATGTCCAGCACCGGTTCGCCGTCGATCAGGTCGGCGAGCTTCGGGTGGATGTCGAACGAGAAAACGGTGCGGAATCGGCTGGCCTCGCTGCCCAGGATGTCGAACACCGTGGGGACATCAAGCCGGATCTCCTGGGCGTCGCCGCCTTTGCGCCGCATGTTCTTGATGCGGTGGAATTTCAGCTGGCGTCGCCTTCGGGGCTCGACGGTGGGGATATCAAACTCGGGGTTGAGCCGGTGGCGGAGGCATTGGAAGGTGGTGGTCCAGTGGTTGGGCAGCCCGTCTATGAGCTTCTGAAACGCGGTCCGCGGGGCGGGGGGCAGGCGGCTGACCTGCCAGCAGCCGTGCTCGTGCGGCCAGGTCCCGGTGATCATCGTGGCCAACAGCTCGGGCGAGGGGTGGGTGTGCAGCAGCGTCTCGCCGTGGCGGTCCAAGGCCTCGCAGACGAACGGCGTCAAATCGGGGTCCAACCATCGCCGGTCCAGGCTGGGGACGTAGAGCACCAATAACTTCGATTCTGCCATGCCCACGTCGCTCCTCTGTCGGGACGGTCGAGCAATGGGGCCATTGCCGACACAGAATCCCTATCGGACATCGTCCGCGCCCAACCGAGCTTTCTTGACCCGCGGCGGGGGCCTGCCGATAATTCAGGCATGCGATCGAGCCTCGGCCCATCCTCCGCCAAAACCGCGAACTCGCGGGACCTGAGCGCCACCATGGCGTTGCTGGTCGTCGCCACCGCGGTGTGCGTGAGCGTGTCGACCGGCGGGCTCACGGTGTCGACCCATCCGGCCGACCGCCGCATCACCGCCGAGACCGACGAAGCCGTGGCCTCGTTCATGGCCTGCCTTAACGAGGCCGCCAAGACCCTCGCCGGCCAGACCGCCGCCGTGGTGGAATCCCCCGCGACGACGCTCGATCTGCCCGCGTACCCCACGCCGACCTTTGTTCCCGAAAACGACCGCCCGGTCGTCTCGCTTCTGCCGCACCTCTCGCTGCTGAACCTGCCCCCTCCTGCTGCGCTGTCCTGATGTTTTTTTGACTCAGTGACGGTGAGCCGACGTTGGCCACCCACATTTTCATCGATAGTTCCCATGGCCACGCGCCTGCCGCGCGGGCCGTCTCCCTCGAAAGAGAGCGTCCTCATGGTCGTCCAAGCCGTCGGCAAAGGTTTCGCCAAAGTATTCGGTTCGCGCAACGAGCGCGTCATCAAAACCTACAACAAACGCGTTGCGCAGATCAACGCGCTCGAAGAACAGACCCGCCAACTCACCGACGCCGAGCTCCGCGCCAAGACCGCTGAGTTCCGCGAACGCTCCGCGAAAGGCGAGTCCAAGGACACGCTCCTGCGGGAGATCATGGCCGTGGCCCGCGAGGCGATGGACCGGGCGGTTGGCATCCGCAGCGTGTTCAACGACGAGCACAAGTTCGATCCCTCGGTGCTGCCCAGCGATATGCAATCGCTCTACGCCCAGCTCAAGGCCGAGGCCGACGCCAAGGAACCCGATCCCGTCCCCGGCGGCGAGCCCGCGCCCGGCTACCTGCAGATCGACGTGCCCAACAAGTTCTACGACGCGATCCGCGAGCTCTACCCCGAGAGTAAGCCGCCGTTCCGCGCCCGCCCGTTCGACGTGCAGTTGCTGGGCGGCATGGTCCTGGGCGAGGGCAAGATCGCCGAGATGCGCACTGGTGAAGGTAAGACGATCGTTGCCCCGCTGGCGTGCTACGTCGCCTGCTGCGACAGCCTGCAGTGCCACGTCGTGACCGTGAACAACTACCTGGTGAAGCGCGACCGCGACTGGGTCTTCCCGTTCTACTACTTCCTGGGCCTGACCGTCGGCAGCATCCACCCCCAGCACCAGCAGCCCCCGCACCTCAAGGCCGAGGCCTACCGATGCGACGTGCTCTACGGCACCAACTCCGAGCTGGGTTTCGACTACCTCCGCGACAACATGAAGACCGACCCGGCCCAGCAGGTCCAGAAGGTGCGCGACTTCTGCATCATCGACGAGGTCGACTCCATCCTCATCGACGAGGCCCGTACCCCGCTGATCATCTCCGGCCCGGCGAACAACGACGCGCCGCGCTACGACATCGCCAACCAGATCGCCAAGCACCTCATGGCCAAGAACCGTGAGTGGGAAGCGGCCAACCAGAAGCTCGAGGCCTGCGACAACCGCATCAAGGGTCTGGAAGGCGACGCCCGCAACGCTCGGGACAAAACCCAGGCCCAGAAATTCCGCGACGAGATGAAGCAGCTCATGGAGCAACTCCCTGAGCTCGAGGCGCAGCGTGACCAATACACCCAGTACTTCGAAGTCGAGATGGACAAGAAGGCGGCCCACCTTACCCACGAAGGCACCGCCGAGGCGCAGAAAGTCGCCGGCGTCGGCAGTTTCTACGTCGGTAACAACATGGACCTGCCGCACCTGATCAACAACGCGATCCGCGCCCACGCCGTGTACAAGAACGGCCAGCAGTACGTCGTGCAGAACGGCGAGGTCGTGATCGTCGATGAATTCACCGGCCGTCTCATGGTCGGCCGCCAATGGTCCGACGGCCTGCACCAGGCGGTCGAGTCTAAAGAAGGCGTGAAGATCAAAGAGGAAACCCAGACCCTCGCCACGGTCACCATCCAGAACTTCTTCAAGCTCTACAAACGCCTGGCCGGCATGACCGGCACCGCGATCACCGAAGCCACCGAGTTCCACGAGATCTACGGCCTGGACGTGATCAGCATCCCCACCAACAAGCCCATCCAACGCGTCGACCGCGAAGACCTGATCTTCATGAGCGAGAAGGACAAGTGGAACGCCATCGTCGACGAGATCAAGCGCGTCCACGACTGGGGACGCCCCGTGCTCGTCGGCACGACCAGCGTGGACCGTTCGGAAATGCTCAGCCAGATGCTCTCCAAAAAGCATGGCATCCAGCACGAGGTTCTCAACGCCAAGGCCGAGAACGCCGAGCGTGAAGGCAACATCGTCGAAGACGCCGGCCAGCTCGGTGCGGTGATGATCGCCACCAACATGGCCGGCCGCGGTACCGATATCAAGCTGCAACCCATCGGCCGAGAAGACCTTGTCAAACACTGGCAGACGCGCAACCTGCTGCCGCGTCAAGCCGACGCCTCGATGGGCGACAGCGAACTCGTTGCGTTGTCCTATCGTCACCAAGCCACCAACGTCCTGGCGATCCCCAAGAAGGAAGCCGAGGCGATGAGCGACGACGATCTGAAGCTTAAGCTGCTCCGCCACTGGTGCGAGCAGGATGCGTACATCGAAGCGAAGAAGACCGCGGGCATGTCCATGAGCGATTGCCTGAGCACCTTGGACGAGCTGCCCGACTACAAACGCCACCGCCTCGAGTTGTGGGACCACGTCGAGAAGATGGGCGGGCTCCACATCGTCGGCACCGAACGCCACGAGTCGCGCCGCATCGACAACCAGCTGCGTGGTCGTGCTGGCCGTCAGGGCGACCAAGGGTCGTCGCGGTTCTTCCTGTCGCTCGAAGATGACCTCATGAAGATGTTTGCAGGCGGCAAGACCAAGGTTCTGCTGTCCAAGCTCGGCATGAAAGAAGGCGACGCCATCGAGCACGGCATGGTGTCTAAGTCCGTCGGCCGGGCCCAACGCAAGGTCGAGGAACGCAACTACGAGATCCGCAAGAACCTCCTCGAATACGACGAGGTGATGGAGCACCAGCGCAACGCGTTCTATGGCACTCGCCAAGAGGTACTCGAGGGCCGCAACGTCAGCGAAATGATCTTCGAGTACATCGGCGAGTCGGTCGATGACGCGGTCAACACCTACCTCGCTTCAGGCTACGTGCAGCAGCAGGCCGCCGAGTGGTGCCGCAGCACGTTGGACGTTTCGGTCGACCCGGCACGCCTGCGCCTGGAAGACCTCAACGAACTGCAAGACATCGTCCGGAAGTCAGCCCGGGCCGACGTCGCGCAGATCATCGACGTCACGCTGGGTGAGTACATGTCCAACGATTCTTTGCCCGAAGACTGGGACCTCAAGGGCCTGTCAGGTTGGGCGATGTCGCGGTTCGACGTGAACCTGCCTGCGAGCCGGCTGCGCTCGATGAACCCCACCGATGTCGCGGCGGAGTTGACCCAGGCGGCGCAGGAGCAGATAGATCAGAAAGACCTCTCCGGCCTGGCTAAGTTCCTTGACACCGAGATCCCGCAGCGTGAGCTGTCGGAGTGGGCCCAGCAGAAGTTCGGCCTGGAGCTGCCCGTTGAAGAACTCAAGCAGTTCGACGTGACGACCGCAGGCCCGATGATCCTTGAGAAGGCTCGCGAAACCTACGCCCGCCGTGAATTGACCTACCCCTGCGAGTTTGCGATGGAGGTCATCATGCAAGGGGCCCAGCAGGATCAGAACTGGGCGATCGAACAGCTCAAGGGTTTGATGAAGTCGCGTTACCAGATCGAAGTGACAGATGAAGAGATCAAAGAAAAGAACGGCCAGGAGCTCTTCCAGATGATCCTCTCCGAACAGGAAGCCTGGCTGACCAACGATGGCAAGCTCGACAAGGAAGCCAACGAGATCGCGGCGAAGTACCGCAACGATTCCGAAGGCCTGGCGACCAAGCTCACCGAGCGCTACGGCGTGGTTCTCCAAGAGGGCGAACTCGAAGCGGTGCCTTCGGATCAACTCGAAGACTTCATTCACGACAAGGGCCGGGCCGCGTTCATCAGCGAACTCACCCGGTTGGAGCGGTTCGTGCTTCTGCAGGTGCTCGACAAGAGTTGGAAGGACCACCTCTACGCGATGGACCAGGCCAAGGAATCCGTCGGCCTGCGGGGTTACGCCGAGAAAGACCCGAAGATCGAGTACAAGCGCGAAGGCGCGGCTCAGTTCGAGGAGATGCAGCGCTCGACTCGCGACCAGGTCACCGACCTGATCTTCCGTGCCCGGCTGACGCCCAACGTTCGGCTGAACAACGCCTACGGCGAGAACCAGCAGGCGAGTCATCCCGGGGCCGGTGCGGCTGCTCCGCAAGCGCCTTCCGCTTCGATGGCTGCCGCCGCGGCCGCCGCGGTGCGTGGAAGCGACGAGCAGCAGGCGGCGCAAGCCGCGGCCGATCGCGCTGGGACTCGGCCTGACAGCAGCGCTAACATGACGCGTAAGCAACGCCGAGCCGCCGAGGCCCGCGAACGACACGAGCAGAGCTCTGCTCCCCGGAAGCAACGCAAGCGAAAGAGCCGTTGAGGCTCACGCGGTGCTAGTGAATCGGGGGTACAACCAGGGCTCTACGTTTTGGAGTCTCATTATGTACCGATGCAACCGACGGTTGAGTGTTCTTCTGGTCGTCACAGCGATGGCTTGGGGGTGTACCGCCGAGTCCGCGTCCGACGCGCCGGTCGTCGATCCGCCCAGCGTAATCGCGTTCGCGTCGTGTCTGAAGACCAGCTATCCCGCGCCGACCTTTGATCACCTGCTCGCGGCGCAGCCGGATGTATTGGTGATGATGGGCGACAACGTGTACGTGGACATCCCCGAGGTGCCCACGCGGTCGGAGCAGTTCCGTCCGTATTACGACGAGCTCGAGGCTCAGCCGTACTGGCCACGCGTTCGGGACGAGGTGCCGGTGGTGCTGGCGACCTACGACGACCACGACTTCGGGAAGAACGACGCGGGCGTGGAGTGGCATCTCAAGGAGACCGGCAGGGCGGAGCTGATGCGGTTCTTCCCCGACTCGGCGGCCCAGATCCCCGCTGACCGAGATGGCGTGTATCACTCCACGATCCTCGGCCCCGAGGGCCAGCGGGTCCAGTTCATCGTGCTCGACACCCGTTGGTTCCGCGATCGTTTGGATCGCACCGATATCCCACGCAGCCAACGCAAGGGCGGGCCGTACCTGCCGTCGGATGACACGTCACGGACGTTGCTCGGCGAAGCTCAGTGGGATTGGCTGGAAGAGCAGCTACGCCAGCCCGCCGAGGTGCGCGTGGTCATTTCGAGTATCCAGGTCGTCGCCCGCGAGCATGGCTGGGAATGCTGGGGCAACTTTCCCCATGAGCTTGAACGGCTGTACCGATTGATCGGCGAGACCCAAGCCGAGGGCGTAGTGTTTCTCAGCGGCGACCGGCACCTCGCCGAGTTGTCCCGCGATACGGACCCCGCTACGCCCTATCCCATGTGGGACGCGACTTCGTCGGGCATGAACCAGCCCGAGCGGCCCGTCAACGAGCCCAACCGCTACCGCGTCGGCGAGGTGCGGCGGATGAGCCACTTTGCGCTGCTCCGTGTCGATTGGACGGATCAGCCAATGCTGACGTTCGAATGGATCGACGAAAGCGGGGCGGTGTTTGCATCGCAGTCGATCGCCTTGTCCGAGTTGGGCTTTGCTGGACGTTAACTCAATTTTCGAAATGACGCTGCCGGTCTAATCGGGCTGTATCGCGGCATCGAACATCGGGTCACACTCAGCCGCCAGCACGCCGCCAACCACCCGGTCTACCGACCATCCCGCCCGTTCGGCGATTTCTGATGCCCGCAGATCGAGCTGTCGCCAACCGGTCGCGGCCAGGTGCGGAATCGACGTGCCGTAGACCACTCGGCCGACCTCAGCCCAGACGCAGGCGGTCATACACATCGGACACGGCTCGGCGGTGGTGTAGAGGGTGGCGCCTTTGATCTTTGCGCGGCCGTGGTTTGCGGCGGCGTTTTGCAGCACGTCGATTTCGCCGTGTCTCGTGGCGTCTCGCTTCGAGTCGTTGAGCCCGACCGCAAGTGTTTCTTTGGTGGCTGGATCGATCAGCACGGCTCCGAACGGTGCGGCCGGGTTCCCACGAGCGAGTTCGATTGCAGCACGCATGTAATGGTCGTCATCAAGTTGCATCGTGGGTGACTGAGATTCAGGGGTTAGAGAAGCTTGGCGATCACGCTGTCGGCGACGAATAGGCCGCGTCGTGTGAGACGCAGATGGGTTTCGGTGCGTTCGAGCATATCGATGTCGATCATCTCTTGGATCGCGCTACGTCGGCGGTCGTCGGTGGGCAGATGCGATTCGATCCAATCAAGGGAGAGGCCGTCGGACAGTCGGAGTCCGAGCATCAGCCGTTCGCCCACACGTTCGTGTCCGGGGAGTTGGTCGTGGTCTTGCGTTTCTGCGTCGGGGCTGGACGCGAGGTAGGTCGCGAGGTTTGGCGTGTTGCGCCAGCGTTGGCCATCCAGGTGCGACGCCGCGGCGGGGCCGAGCCCGAGCCAGTTGCGGTTCTGCCAATAGGTGAGGTTGTGCAGGCAGCGGAAGCCGGTGTCGGATTCGGGTTTCTTGGCCCAGTTCGAAACCTCGTAGTGCTCGAACCCCTCGGCTTCGAGCCGATCCAGCACGTGCTGATACATCTCGCGCTGGGTGTCTTCATCGATGGGCGTCACCTTGCCAACGCGGAGGCGAGCGGTGAGGGCGGTGTTGGGCTCGTAAGTCAGGCCATAGGTCGAGAGGTGCTTGGGCTGAATCGCAACCAGCCGGGACAGGTCGTCGTCGAGCATGCTCAGGGTTTGGCCGGGGATGGCGAAGATCAGGTCGAGCGAGAAGTTGCCGATGCCCGCGGCGCGGCAGGCCTCGGCTGCGCGGGGTACGTTGTCCGGGTCGTGCCAACGTTCAAGGGCCTGGAGCGATTCACGCTGGAACGATTGGGCTCCGATCGACACGCGGTTGACCCCGCCGTCGGCGAGCTGCTGCATCAGCTCGGGCGTTACGGTCTCGGGGTTGGCTTCGACGGTGAACTCTTCGCAGTGTTCGAGCAGTCCCAAGTTGTCCATCGCTTGAAGCAGTTGGCCCCAGAGCTCCGGGCGGAGGTAGGTTGGTGTGCCGCCCCCTGCGAAGATCGTCCTGGGGGCGAGTTTGTCCAAGTGCTCGGCCCACTGATGCAGCTCAGCGATCAGGGCGTCGGTAAATGCCGCCTGGCGGTCGTGCCCGGGCTGCTCGACCACGCTATAGAAATCGCAGTAGTGGCATTTGTGGAAGCAAAACGGCAGGTGCAGATACAGCGCATCGACCCGGGTCTCGGGCGAGAAACCCGAGCGGAAAGGGGGCGTGATGGCTTGCTGGGGGTGTTTCACGGCGTTACACTTCAGGATAGCTGCGGGGCGTCTTTTGTTCTTTCCCGTCTCTCTAGGATCGCTATGGAAGCCTCACTGGTCATGTTTAAAGCCGATGGGACCCGCCGGGACTTCCCGCTTCGGGCTGGCTCTCTGGTGATCGGCCGTAAGAATAGCTGCGAACTGCGGATACCGCTTTCCAGCGTATCGCGACAGCATTGCGAAATCACGGTGTCGGGCGACCAGGTTAAGCTACGCGACCTCGGCTCGAGCAACGGCACCTACCACAACAGCATCCGCGTGCAGGAAGCTGAGCTTTCGGCGGGGGACGAGGTGGTGGTCGGGCCGGTGGTGTTCACCTTGGTCGTTGACGGGGTGCCGGCGGACATCAACCCGGTCCGCACGATCGTGGCCTCGGCCAGTTCGCATGACTCGGGAGCCACGGTTTCGCCGGATCAGCCCTTGGCCGCGCATGACGCCGAGGTGGCCGTGGCGGCGGATGCTCAGGCCGACGAAGCGATGCCCACGGTGGATCTCGACGACGATGACACCGATCCGTTCGAGGCTCTCGAGGCGATGGCGCAAGAGGAAAAATCCCAGGGCTCACCCGGCGATAGCGGCAGCAGCATCATCGAATTCGATTTCGATGATCTGGATGACGACGATCTTTAAGTAATCGGTCCTACCTGGAAGTGATGCCTTCACTCCAATCGCTTAGCGATTGGGCGAAACGCATTATTTGGTTTGGGATGCGTCGGCTTCTTCGGGGGCTGGGGTGGTCGGCTTGGGCTGGGGGACCTGGATCCGCATGCCACAGTTTCGGCAGCGGACGGTCTTGCCGCGAGCGCTCACGGGCACGGAAAGAATCGTTCGACACTTGAGATTCGGGCACAGAAGCCGGACTGCACTAGGTGACATAGACATTGCCTCACGGGGGCTATCGACAAAAAGCCGCCTCTGTGACTATCGAACCGCATTCTTGCGGACTTAAGTTCGGGGGGATGGTCGAGAACGATTTTCTGGACCCAGGCCCGGTTTGTACGGCCGGGGGTTGGGGGTAAACTCCGGGATCGCCGATAGATAGCGGATGACGGCCGCGGCGTTGTGGCTGTTCTGCTGTCCAGAAGATGCTCGTGGAGCACAGCGATGGGTTGGGAAGCGTGGTTGACGCTTGGCGTGATCGCCTTGATGGCGTTCGCGATGCTGCGCGCCGTCGCGGGGCCAGACACGGTGCTGCTCGGCGGGATGACGCTGCTGGTGGCGATGGGTTTATTCTCGGACGCTTTCCCCACCGCGGCGCGGGCCGTCTCGGGCTTTGGTAACGAGGCGGTGGTGACCATCGGCGTGCTGTTTGTGATCGCCGAGGGGCTGTCCCGCACGGGGGCGATGGAGCTGATTACCCGCCGTTTGCTGGGCCAGCCGAAATCGGTCCGCGGGGCCCAGGTGCGCATGCTGCCCGCCGTGGCGGGGTTGAGTGCGTTTCTGAATAACACGCCGATCGTGGCGATGTTCATCCCGGTGGTGAACGACTGGTGCAAGAAGACAGGGCTGTCACCCTCGAAACTGCTCATCCCGTTGTCTTACTCGGCAATCATGGGCGGTAGCTGCACGCTTATCGGCACCGCCACCAATGTCTTTGTCGATGGCATGGTTCGCTCGGCCCAGGCCAATGGCGAAGCCTTGGGCCCGATCCTAGAAGCGACTGGGAAACGCGCCGAGATGTCGCTCGGCATGTTTACGATCAGCATCGTCGGCGTGCCCGCGGCGCTGATCGGGTTGGGTTATCTGCTGCTGCTCTCCGACAAGTTGTTACCCGAGCGACGCACCAGCGTCAGTGCGTTTCAAGCGGTGGGCGGCGATTCTGGCCGAAGTTTTACGGTTGAGATGATGGTCACCGAAGACGCTCCGTTCGCGGGGCAAACGGTCGAGAAGGCGGGGTTGAGGAATCTACCCGGAGCGTACCTGGTCGAGATCGACCGCGGCGGCGAGCGGATGGTTGCGGTGGGCCCCGAGCAACAGTTGCGCTCGGGTGATCGCCTGATTTTTGCCGGCGTCGTGGATTCGGTGGTCGACCTCCAGAAAATCCGTGGCCTGGTGCCCGCCACCGACGAGGTGTTCAAGCTCGATGAGCCCCGCCCCAACCGTCGGCTGGTGGAGGCGGTCATCAGCCCGCAGCACCCGATGATCGGCAAGACCATCCGCGAAGGCGGCTTCCGTACGCAGTACGGCGCCGCGGTCATCGCGGTGTACCGTGGCGGAGCGCACCTCAACAAGCGACTCGGCGATGTCCGCCTCCGGGCGGGAGACACGCTGTTACTGGACACGCACCCGCGCTTTGTGGCCCAGCAACGCAATCGGCAAGACTTCATCCTCGTCTCGGCGGTGGAAGGTTCGGAGGTGGCCCGTCACGAACGCGCTTGGGTCGCGCTGGGGCTGCTGACGGTGATGGTGCTACTCACCACGCTGACCCCGATGCGGTTAGTTACTGCGGCGCTGCTCGCGGCGGGGGGGATGGTCCTCACCGGCTGCTGCACACCTGACCAAGCCCGGCAGGCCGTGAACTGGCGCGTACTGCTCGCGATGGGCGGGGCGCTCGGCGTTGGTGCCGCCTTGGAATCCACCACCGCTGCGGTATCGGTTGCCAATCTACTGGTCGATTCGTTCTCGTCGTTCGGGCCGATCGCCATCCTCGCAGCGGTCTACCTCGCCGCGATGATGCTTACCTCGCTCATCGGCCCCATCGGCACGGTCGCGCTGATGTTCCCCGTTGCCAAGGCCGCGGCCATGTCCGCCGGACTCAACTTCGAGCCATTCGCGATTGCACTCATGATGACCGCCGCCGCAAGCTTCGCCACGCCCACCGCCTACCAGACCAACCTTATGGTCTATGGCGTCGGCGGATACCGCTTCAGCGACTTCGTGCGCGTCGGGTTGCCGCTGAATCTATTGGTGATGATCATAACCCTGACGATCGCGCCGCTGGTTTGGCCGATTCAGTAGAAGTGAACAGTCCACAGTGACCAGTGAACAGGAAGACCATCACTCATCACTCGCCGAAGGCGCG
>JBCCWB010000034.1:0-22885 GCA_039194345.1 Planctomycetota bacterium | reverse complement strand
GTACGGATACGATCCTGTGAGTATTGAGTTAGCTACGGGTTTTCAAGCGTTTGCGTTACTCCACGCGATCACGGTGCTGCTCTGTGTGGCCGGGATTGTGGGGTTGGTGTGGGTCGGTTTGCGCGAACAACGACGGGGGCGTGAGCGGGCGTTCACGCTGAAGGCGTCTCTGATCGGCCTGAGCCTTTGGCTGGGGATGCAGGCGTACTTCCTCTTGGTCGAGCAGGACTGGACCGACAGCCTGCCGCTGCACATCTGCGACCTCGCGGGCTTGCTCGGGCCGGTTGCGCTGCTGACTCGTCAGCGGGTACTCCGAACGACGCTGTACTTCTGGGCGTTCGGCCTGACGATCTGGGGCTTTCTCACCCCGACCCTGACGCACGGCCCGGAACACATCCGGTTCTGGCTGTTCTGGGTTAGCCACGCCGCAGTTATTTTTTACGCGGCCTACGACTGCGTGGTGAATCGGTATCGCCCGGCTCTCGTCGACTTAGGCACTGTGTGTCTGGTGACGATGGGGTATCTCGCGGTGCTACTGCCGATCAATCTGGCTAACGAGGGCTGGAACTACGCGTACATCGGTGATGTCGAACTTGATGCCGCGACGCCGTTGGCGATGTTGCCCGATTGGCCCTGGCGCATTCTTGGCATCCAGGTGTTAGGCGCGACCATCTTTGCGTTGGTGTGGTTGCCTTGGGGGATGGCGAGTTTCTTAAGAAAGCCGTCGAAATAGAAGGGCAACGAAAAAGGCCCCCACGTCGTGACGTGGGAGCCTTGGCGAAACTAATTTGCTCTTTGACTTAGAAGCCGGGCTCGCTGGCTTCGGCGTCTTTGCCTTCGGATGCTGCAGCATCTTCCAACAAGATCGGCTTGTAACCGCCCCGGGCACGGAACCAGAGGGCGATGAGGGCGAAGCAGATCCCCATCACCAGCGGGAAGCTGATCGCGGTCGTCCGAAGGGATTGGCGGGAGGCGTTGTTGATGGCCTCGTTGTATTCATCGGCAAGCCCCGCGGCCTCTGCCGCTTCGCTCGCGGCCGTCCGGTCGATCGAATCGTAAGTCGCACCGAAGAATGATTGTTCGGTCTTGGAGGCTTCATAGACCGTTTCAGAGATCTCTTTCACGTTGTTGACGGTGTGGTTGTCGCTAAACGCGCCGAGGATCGGGGCGCCGATGATGCCCACCGACAGGAGGCCGATGGCCGAGACGGTGTTGAGGGTGAGTGCACCCCCGCGTGGGTAGCGCTCGGCGGTGAAGCCGAGGACCGTTGGCCAGTAGAAGGTTTGACCCACGGCGTAGAGCACGAACGCCAGCCACACCACCAGGCCCGCGGAGACCGACAGCATCATGAGCCCGGCGAAAGAGAAGCAGGAGCTGATGACGAGGATGGTGGGGGGCGAGAAACGCTTGGTGAGCTGACCCGCTTGGAAGCGGAGGATCATCATGATGAACGCGGAAGCAACAATCGCCCAGCCCGCCAGATCGCCCATGGTTGGGGTCATGAGTTCTTTGATCCACGCGTCGGTTCCGAGTTCGGTCGTGGCGAGGGGGATCATCAGAACGCAGAGGATGAAGAACAGGGGCTTGCCGATGGATTTGGTGAAGGCACCGAAGGCCGCGCCAACCACGACGCCGAAGCCCACGCTGATCCAAAGCAGTTTGGCGGGTTCAAGCGCGAGGTCCGTGTTGATGGCTCCGATCTTGCCGTAGATCTCATAGAAGAGCAGGAACGACGCGATGAACGCTCCGAGGAAACCCACTTCCTTGAGCATGTCGGCGTAGGGGACTTTCGCTCGGACCCGTTCGTCGATGGGGAACTTGGGTTTGATGAACATGATGCCGTAGATCACGGTCGGGACGATGATCCAGAGGCCTTGCACCTGCCAGCTCAGTTCACTGAGGCCCGGCGTGAGCATGAGGGCACCGCCCACCACCAGGCCGGCCGGCCAAGCGGCGTGCAGGATGTTGAGCATCTTGCTTTTCTCGTGCGTGTAGATGCTGGCGCAGACCGGGTTGATCACCGCTTCGACCACACCGTGACCGAGGCCGGCACATGCTGCGGCCACGTACAGATCAATGGGGGAGTCGGCGAGAAAGGTCAGGACGCCCGATGCGGCCTGAAGGACAAAGGCGAAGTACATCGAGATCTTGGGACCGATCTTGTCGACGATCAGGCTGAACAGGATCATCGTGACCGCGATCGGCCATAGCGAGTAGCCGAAGATCGATCCGACCTCAGCGCCCGTGAGCTCAAATTCGTCTTGCCAATCCCCCAGGACCATAACGCGGAACGCAAAACCGACGCCCGCGGCCAAAAGCGACAGGAAGCTGGCCCAGAAAATCATCTTTTTGTCGTGTTCAGATATTTGGAGTGTACTCATAGTCGCTTTTCAAAAGAGTGTTGCAAGGAGCAGTGTGAGAAGATCTCGGCGAGATTTCAGAAAGGTTTTTATATTCTATTCTGGATATGCCGGTTTGGAAGAGTCGTTTGGCGTAAGAGTAGAGAGGAAGAAGGTTTGCCGGCAGGAGGCGGATTTAGGTCGCGGCATTGTAACAAGCTCTTGCGGGCACTTGTACAGGGTTCCCGGAAGAAGGTTTGATTTGTGGATGGGGCACCTTGGAGCGGGGCGTGTCTGAGGCCGATTTCATGCGTTTGGCATCTGCTCGAGCATGCGTTCGATGTAGCGCATCGCGTTGAGTTCGAGGCGGACCGCCTTACCGTCCACGGGGTCGGCGGCGAATAGGGTGCTGAGTTGGTCCACGTGATGCTGGCGCTTGTTCTGGGCGTCTTGACGGAGCCGGGAGAGGGCGGCGGCGTCGTTGGCGGCCTCGGCGTCTTCCAATTCTTCGCGGACCGCCATCATCTCCATGAGAAACGTGGGTGGGAGCGACTTGTCGTCTTCGGGGGCGGGTCCGCCCAGCACCGCCAGCAGCGCGTTGGCCCGGGCTTCGGGGTCGGTTAGCGTTCGGTAGGCGTGGTTGATCTCAGATGACCGCTCCGCCGCATCGGCCTGGTCCAGCGGATCGGTGAACCGATCGGGGTGGTTTTCGGCGCTGGCGGCCAGGAAACGCTGGTGCAGGGCCTCCAGATCGAGGTCGAAGGCGGGGGTGAGGTCAAAGGTCTCGAAAGGGTTGGCCATGGGCGTAGTGTAGAACGTTGGGGATCGAACGGGGCGGCGTGGCACGCCCGAGATGGCGGCCATTGCCTCTTGCGTTACACTATCTCGTTCCAATCCGCGGGCGTGGCGGAATTGGCAGACGCGCCAGATTTAGGTTCTGGTTCCTTAACCGGAGTGCAGGTTCGATTCCTGTCGCCCGCATCAAAAACACCGCCCGGCTTTTTGAGCCGGGCGGTGTTTTTTGTGATGAGGATGTTGAGCGGGCTGAGTCGCCGACGCGGTTTACTCGGCGGCGGGCATCGCGGTGGCGCCCTCGTAGCTCAGGCCGGACTCGGTCATGATGATCTGGCCGACGCTGACCCCGAAGGAAGCCTTGAGGTCTTCGTCGGTGGGGAACAGGGCTTTGATCTGTTCGATCAGGCCGGGCTCGAGGCCGGATTCTTCGTCGAGCAGTTGGAGGATCTGCTGCTTGCCGTTGATCATATCGGTGCCGACGTCCTGGATGCTGAAGGCGATACCTTCTTGGTAGTTCAGCAGGGCGTCGCCCTCGCGGTAGAGGGCCGAGCCCAGGAGGCTGGCGTCCACGGCGGGCGGGTTGTTGATCGAGGTGAGCACGCGGGTGGTCACCTCGGGGCCGACGCCGAGGACCAGCTTGCCGCGGCCGAGCAGGAAGCCCATGGGCAAACCCTCGGCACTCATACGCATGCCCGTGAAGCCTTGCTCGTCGTCGACCAGCTCCACCTGGTCGCCCGCCATGGGGGCGAAGTTTTTCGCGGCGGTCATGATGTTGGTCCACACGTCGGGGGCGGCGAGGTCCCACACCAACGCGACAGGCTGCATGGTCGTGGTTTTTTCGACGGTCTTGAACGACTCGGTGTCGAAGTCGTACTCCTCGGTCTCAAAGGTGACCTGTTGCGACTCGGTGGCCACGATGCTGTGCCGTGTGCCGAAGGAACGCAGCAGCGTCGGGATGTCGGCCTGGATCTGGCTCTGAACCATCATGTTGCCCATCTGGACCTGCTGCATGGCTTCGGGGCCAGCAAGCTGTTGGACGACATCCAAGACCACGTCGTAGAGCTTGCCCAGGTCGTAAGCGAGGTGGAAGTACGAGGTGCCCGCGGGCACCCAGGCGGGGGGCTCGGCGGGGAGGGTTTGGCCGTCCAGGGTGCCGAGGAGTCCGGCACGGGGGGCTTGCATCTCGGAGAAGAAGTCAAAGCGAAACGCGCCGTCGGTCAGATGGCCCGAGCCTGCCAGCACGCCTAGGCCGTTGAAGCCCAGGGCGTTCATGACGGTGCGGTACTGCTGGGCGGCTTCGTCGCCTTCTTCGAGTCCGATGACGTAGCCGAGCAGGTCGATGAGCTGTGGCCCATCGGCGTAGAGCTCGATCAGGGTATTCTCGCTGCCCACGGCGTTGGCGGCCTCGGGCACGGCCAGGATGCGCGAGGCGAACGATGCGTCGGCCCCGCCGTCCAGAGATGTGAGGTAGTTGGCAAAGATTTCCTGAACACTGGCCACGTCTGTCGCGGCGTCCCAATCGATATCCTTGCCGTCGGCCATCATTTCGCGGACCGCATCGCCCGATTGGGGGAAGCCGATGGCCATGGCCATGCGGCCGGGCATGCGGGTCAGCAGCAAGTGCGTTTCATCGATCTTGACGAACTTCGCTTCGGCTTCTTTCTTCTCCACCTCTGCCCAGTGCGCGTCCATCTGTTCTTGGGTCATGTTCTCGAAACCCTCGGGCAGATCCCAGCTGACTTCACTGTCCATGCCCATCTCGGAAGCCGAGTATTGACGGACCTCTAGGCCCGCGAGCTCGTAGTCCAAGCGGCGCGAATCTTCGTTGTCGGCTTCCTCGGCGTCGGCTTTGTCGATTGCGGCGTAGATCCGGTCGATGTCGGCATCTTCCATCTCGGCCCAACCCAGCAGCACCATGCGAGGCAGTTCCTGGTCGCCGCGCGGGCTGGCGACCAAGCCCATGCCCCAGTTGTTCTGGGCAATGGTGAGCAGGTCGTCGAGGGTGAAGCCGTACTCTTCCAACCCCTCGACCATCTCGTTCCACTCTTCTTGGTTGTTTTCTTCGATCAACTGCATGACTTGATCGAACTTCTCGGCGGAGAAGATCCGCTGGCCCGCGAGGGTGTTCGCCCGCAGGTCTTCGAGGAAGCCTTGGGTGTGGGGCATGCGCACCGCGAAGATGGTTTCGGCGGGGAGCGCTTCCCAGCCGGGGCCCGGTTCGGCCGCGGCGGGCGATGACATCAGCCCGGTGGCGGTTAGCGAAAACGCAAGCGTGCATGCCGAGGCGCGGCGGAGAGTATGAACAAGAGGCTGGCGGATCATGGGGAGATTCCGGGGTTAGAGGTGTGCCCGCGTTATGAACTTCATGGGTTGCGGGTCTGATCGAGTGCGTCGGTCGGTTATTTCTTTGAATCGCCGCCGGGTTGATAGGGCGGCTCTAGATACTTTACGCCGTTTTGCGGCTGGCTGGGGTCGTAGAGGTAGGCGTCGTGATTAATTAAGAAGTCGCGCAGGTCCGGAGCGGGGATGCCGAAGGCCAAGCCGTTGAACGATGTGAATCCCGCGCACGCCACGCCGATGACTTCGCCGCGGGCGTTGAACAAGGGGCCGCCGGAGTTGCCGGGGTTGATGCTGGCGTCGGTCTGCACGAAGCGGAGTTGCCCGAGTGTGCGGGTGGTGGAGCTGACGATGCCTTGGGTCACGGTACGTTCCAGGCCCAGCGGATTGCCCACCGCGAAGACCAGGTCGCCCACCGCCAGATCATCGGCGTCGCTGATCACCACGTGTGGCGGCATCGGGCCGAGCTCCTCTTCGTCCCAATCTATTTGGAGCAGGGCGAGGTCACGCAGCGGCTGTAGCGCCACGATCCGGACATCTTTCACTTCCGCTTTCTCGCGGCCCCGGTCGGTGGTGGTGGACACGGTGACAGAGATGCGGGTCGCACCCTCGACGACGTGGTAGTTCGTAATGAGATGACCTCGGTCGCTGATGACAAAACCGGTGCCCAAGCCCGCCGCGGTGCGGACCAGCACCACGCTGTCGCCGAAGCGGTCGACGAGGGCGGGGATCGGAGCGGCTTCGAGGCGTCCGGTGGTGAACAGCTCGCCGCCATTGCTTGGGGTGGGGGCGGCTGAGGCGTCCTGGGCGACGAGGTCGAGGACTTGGTCGGCAGAGAAGTTCAGGACTTCGAATTGCAGATCGATCGCGATGCCGTTGTCGGTCTGCCGCAGAAGTGTGCCGGTGACCTGGCCGCCACCGACGAGCGTGGCGGTGACCACTTGGCCGAGCAGCGGGTCGTCGGTCGGCTCGGAGTGGACGGGTGTTGTCGCGAGTGGGAACGCCGTAAGACACAATGCGAAGACAGCGGTACGCAGCCGAGAACGTTTGTAGGGGCCAAAGAGTTTCAAGGTTGATCCTCCGGAAGGGTGTCGTTCGCAAGGTAGATCAGTAGCCGGTCGTGGCAGAGCATGGCGAAGTCTTGCCCGCCATCGCCGTCGATGTCGAGCGTGACTACGCTGCGGGGTTCGCGGACGATATCGTCTCCACCGCCGCCGTAGGGATAGGCGATGTCCTCGAACACCGGCCAGGACACCATCGGCTCTAGCTGCCCCTCGGCATTCATGCCCAACGCGGTCAGTTGGTGACGCACGTCATCGGCGAGCAGGGCATCGTCCTGACCGTCGCCGTTGACGTCTATGGTCGTTACGCGGTGCACCGTCGCATCACGGACGCCTTCGGGCCGACCGGTGCGGGCATCGAGGCTCTGCACCACTTCGAGTTCCTGAGGTTGCCCTTCGGCGAGGCGGGTCACACCCGCGGCGGTCGTCAGGAGCAGCCCCAGGTGTTTGTCCAGCGTGAGCGATCGGCCGTAAGTTTCTAGGCGGGTGGTGGATGCGACCCGGAGGATGCCCCCATCGTCGGGCTCGAGGCGATGAATCGCACCGCCACCTTGTTCGAGTGCCAGTGCCGATCCGTCGTCGAGCAGCAGCAGGTCCGCGATCCGCTTGCCGTGGGGCAGCATGATTTGGTCTTGGGCAAACATCTTGTCCCCTAGCCACTGCACCACGCCGTCGGTCCGCCAGGCGACGCGCGGCAGTGCATCTGAGTTGCTGTGGAACACGCGGAAATCTTCGAGCGAGGCTTTGGACAGTCGACTGGGGCTAGTGCTTTCGGCCTCACCGCTAGCGCCATCGATTGAACTGGCCAGTCTTAATCCTTTGGTGAACTTGTCGGCAATAAGTAGCCGTTGGTGGTCGAGCGCGATCACCTTTTCCGCTTTTCCTGCTTCACCTGCGAAGGCGACGGCCTCTAGTTGTTTGACAGGAAGTCGACTGTCGTCGTTGAGGTCTTGGGTGACTGCTTGGATGTGGTGTAGGAGCAAATCCTTTCCTGCTTTTTGCACACACCAGATGGAATCGGGGGTCGTGCCGAGCCCGAGCACCGAGCGTTCGCCCTCGGCATCCGAAAGCGCGATGGGCTGCGGGAATGTGAGTCGGCCCCCCGCCCAGTGCGATGCGTAGAGCTCACTGCTGCCCTCGGGCCAGAGGATGAGTGTGCCGGGTTGTCCGGGGAGTTCGTAGAGCGCTTTGATCTTGCCGCTCACGGGGTAGCTTTCGCTGGGCAGCCAGCCCGAGGCGGTATGGGCGTAGAGGGTCACGCGCGGCTGATTGGGATCGGCCGCCACGAGATACGGCTCGCCATCAAGCGTCATCGAGGCCCAGGCCGTTTTTTCACCGCTGGGCAGGACGAGTGGTTCCTGTTTGCCAAAGTCCGAGGCTTCGCCTTGTCCCAAGCGGTAGCGACGCACCGCACCTTCCGGCGAAGATTCCAGCACCAACAATTCGTCGGCAGCATCGGGGCGAGCGAGCAACGACACCATTTTGACCCCGCGGTCGTGCAGGACCGATGCGGGGCGGAACCCCTGATCCGATCCTGGGTACCAACGGATGCTCTGATTGCTTTGGTTGGTCCATTCGATCAGATCGTCGTAGCCGTTGTTGTCGAGGTCGCCCAACCACCAGTTCATGCGGCCGCCGGATTCGCGGGGCTCAAGCCACTGCACTTCTTGCGCGGCAGATGCTGTGGATTCGGGTTGGATGGTCAGGGTTTGGATGCCCTCATCGAAACTCGCGAGGACCGTGGTTGAGCCATTGTTTGCGTTTGGGATAAGCTGCAAGAGCTCGCCCACACCTGATACCCGGCCCGGCAGTAAATCCCATCGACGGGCCGCTTTCCATAGTGCTTCTTCAGCGTCCCAGGCCATCTCAACGAGTTGGTTGGGGTCGGAGACCAGCACCAACAGATTCGCTTGTGGGGCTTCGCCATCGAAAGCGGGTAATACCGCAACATCAATCGGGGGTTGGCGTACCGGGATTTCAATGAGGTCCAACTCCCGAGCCATGGGCAGGTCGTTGGCTTTGCCGAGTTGGTCTGTGGTCTTGTCTTCTGCGGAAGCCGTGTCGGTATCTTTCCAGCTGTAAACATCCAGCCGGGCGTTGCGCATGTTCACGATCACAAGTTCTTCATCGCCGTCGCCATCCAGATCGGCGGCACGCATGCGGTAGGGCGTCCCTTTCTGCTCGATCACACGCATGCCCTGCCAGCCCGCGAAGTCTTGGTCTTGGGCAATGCCTGCTGTAGCGAATAGCGAGGTCCCTGCCACGCATGAAGACAACACCAAAGCTTGAGGTCGAAGGGTTCGATACACGAAAGACTCCCGAGAAGGAATTGCAGCAAGAAAAGACTTGCACAGGGTAAACCAATCGGACAGCCGCGGTGATCGTGGCCAACGGAAATTTTTAGATTTGGCATTGACCTTTCCGTGTTTAGGGTAATACTTAGGTCATGCAACGCACGTCCTCTTTCTATTTTGAAAGCTTCTGGTTTGCCCGGCCCCCGGCCGAGTTGGACGTCGCGTAGCAATTCTCAATAACGAGAACTTTCCCCGACTAACCAGCCCGGCCGCCCGCCGGGTTTTTTGTTGTTTGTGCTTTCTACCCTGTTGCTTGATGATGAAACGACTTTCCCCTCGAATCTGTTTGGAGCTTTGCCATGATCGTTGTGATGCGCCCCGATGCCACCCAGCAGCAGGTGGACCACGTGACTAACCTTGTCCGCGAAATGGGCCTGAAGGACCACCCGATCGTGGGGACCGACCTCACCGTCGTGGCGGTGATCGGCGACGAGCGCAAGGTCGACGGCGAAGTCCTCGAACGCGCCCCCGGCGTGAGCAAGGTGATGCATGTTCTCGCCCCGTACAAGATGGCGGCCCGCACCGACCACACCGAAACCACCCGCGTCGCTATCGGTGAGGGCGATGGCTGCGTGTTCGGGGGGAAGCAGGTACCCGTGATCGCCGGGCCGTGCAGCGTCGAAGGCGAAAAGGAAATCCTCGAAGCAGCCGAGGCGGTCAAGGCCGCGGGGGGGCACGCCCTGCGTGGCGGCGCGTTCAAGCCCCGCACCAACCCCTACGCCTTTCAGGGCCACGGCGAAGACGGTCTGAAGATGCTCGCCGCTGCCCGTGACGCCACGGGTCTGCCCATTGTCACCGAGGTGCTGACGCCCTCGGACGTCGAACTGGTGAGCCAATACGCCGACTGTCTGCAGGTCGGCACACGCAACAGCCAGAACTTCAAGCTGCTGGAAGCTTGTGGCAAACAGCCCAAGCCCGTGCTGATGAAGCGGGGCATGTCCATGACATTGGATGAATACCTGCAAGCGGCCGAATACATCCTCGCGGCGGGCAACGGCAACGTCATCCTCTGCGAACGCGGCATCCGCACCTTCGAAGACCACACGCGCAACACCCTGTCGCTGTCGGTCGTGCCCGAACTGCACGAACGCACCCACCTGCCCATCGTCATCGACCCCAGCCACGGCACCGGCAAGGCCCACCTCGTCCCGGCGATGGCCAAAGCCGCGATGGCATGCGGCTGCGACGGCCTAGCGATCGAGATGCACGTCGACCCCGAGCACGCGCTTACCGATGGTGCCCAGTCGATCACCCCAGCGGTACTCGCCGATCTGATGGAAGACCTCGCCCGCGTGGCCGTCGCGGTGGATCGGACTTGTGAGCCGGGCTGAATGTTTTCCCGTGTTTGAGGATTTTGAATTTTCGTCCGTAACGCTTGGAAGCGCTCAGACGTATGATTGGCGTACATGTCTGAGCTGGGCCGGGACATTTTGATTCATACCGCGGACATGCGCGTCGATTACGACGACATGACGGCGGTTCACGGGCTGAACCTCGACATCGCGGCGGGTGAGGTTTATGGCCTGATCGGCCCCAATGGCGCGGGCAAGACCAGCACCATCAAGGTGTTGGCGACGCTGCTTGAGCCGACCTACGGCGAGGTGTTCATCGGCGAGCACGACACCGCGACCCACGCGGCGGAGGCCCGGGCCGTATTGGGCTATATGCCCGACCTCGCGCCGGTGTGGGATGATTTAAAGGTCTGGGAGTTCCTGGATGTCTTTGCGCGGGCGTATGCGGTGAGCCATGCGGAACGACGCCAGCGGGTGAACGAAGTCTTGGATGTGGTCAGCCTGGAGAGTAAACGCAACGCGATGTCGGGTTCGCTGTCGCGGGGGATGACCCAGCGGCTGGTGCTCGCTAAGACGTTGCTCCACAAACCACGGGTGTTGTTGCTGGATGAACCGGCGAGTGGGCTCGACCCGATCGCGCGGATCGAAATGCGGGATTTGCTCAAGCGGCTGGCGGATGAAGGGCGGACGGTGTTGGTGTCGTCACATATCCTCACGGAGCTGTCGGATTTCTGCAGCTCGATCGGCATCATGGAAAAAGGACGGATGGTTGTGAACGGCCCGATCGATGAGCTGATCGCCGAGCGGCAGACCCATCGGTGTTTTGTGGTGGAGATGTTGGAGCCCGCTGCTCCATACGAAGCCGAACTCGCTGAGCTAGACGGTGTTGTAGCGGTGGCCGCAACGGGTGATAGCTTGGACCTGGATTTTATCGGTGACGACCGGGAAGCGTCGCAGCTCTTGGCGGGTTTGGTGGCGAAGGGAGTGCCGGTGAAAGCGTTTTACGAGAAGAAACGCGGGGTGGAAGACATCATGCTGGAAGTCGGCGCAAAGGAGGTGTCGTGATGTCGATGACGACGGTTTCAACTCCGCTGGATGTGGTGCCACAGCGTGGGGCACGCTTTTCACTGATGCAGCGGCTGGCGTTGTTCAACGTTGCCTGTAATCCGATCTGCATCCAGCACGCGCGGATACGGCTAAGGCCTATGCCGACGCTCACCTGGTGCGTGATCACCATCTCGGTGGTCGCATTTATTTTTGCACTCACACTTTTTGGCCTGACTGAGCGGGGCGAAGTGGATCGCGTCGAAGCGGCTAAGACGGCGCTACTCCCGCTGATCGTGGTTCAAGGCGTCCTGTTGATGGGCATGGGCACGCAAGCGGTCGCCACCGGCATCGCGCGGGAACGTGACAAGGAACTGTTGGACTACCACCGCATGTCGCCGATGCCGCCGTCGGCGAAGATCGTGGGGTATCTCTTCGGGCTTCCGGCGCGGGAGTATTTGCTGTTTGGATTGACGCTGCCGTTTGTGGCGTATGCCGTGTGGGTTTCGCAGGTGTCGGTGCTGACCGTGCTGCACTTTTACGCAGCGTTCTTCAGTTCGGTGTTGCTCTACCACATGGCCGGGCTGATGGCGGGGATGGTCAGCCGCCGTGCGTGGCATTCGAGCTTTGCGTCGCTGGGTACGGTGGTGGTTCTGTACCTTGTGTTGCCGATCATGTTTGGTCAGGTGGGATTGCTGTTCTTCGACTACCTGACGGTCCGGCCAACGTTCTACGGGATGGTGTACGAAGAACTGCAGCACCATCAGCAAGAGGGCTGGGTGTCGAGTCAGATGGAGCTGGCGGAGCGGTACCGGCTGGTGCCATTCTTTGGGATGCTGGTGAACCCGACGTTGTTCTCGATCGCGGTGCAGGCGTTTGGCTTTATCTCGCTTTACCACGTGGTGCGTCGCAAGTGGGTGGATGCGTCTTGGCACCCATTTTCCAAACGTTTTGGCGGGTTTTTTGTGTTCGGGCTGTTGGTTTTGACAGTCGGTAGTTTGTGGCCGTTGTTGACCGACCCGGGGCATTTCGCGGATTTCCGTCAACGCTTGGGGCAGATCGGCTGGGCGGCGGCGTTCTCGCTGATGATCGGGATCTTTCTTGTGGTTTCGGCGCTATCGATTTTCATATCGGTCAGCCTGACTTCTCCCACGGGCCACACCGCGGCGCGGGGGCTGCGGCGTGCGTGGAAGACGGGTCGCAAACGCCCGCCGATGTCGTGGGACGCGGCGACGGGTTGGCCGGTGATGCTGGTGATGTTGATTTTTGCCGAGGCCGGGCTGGGTTTACTGTTGCTCGGGGTGAAGCAAGGCCACGCGATCAGCCTGCCGGCCGAGACCACGAGTTGGCTGGTGGGATTGGCTGTGCTTGGGCCGTTGGTGGTGATTGCGTTTCAAGGGTTCTACGAACGTTTTGGTCAGCGGATGACGATCCTGGGCCTGTTCGTATTGTGGGCGATGCCTGTGATGGTTGCGGTTCTGGTGGGCGGCGTGTTCGACCACTGGAAGGCCGCGTTATACATCGCCTCGCCTTGCCCGGCCTTGTCGGGGGTGTTCACGGTTAGTTTCATCATGGATACGGCGATGGGCGATGTGCGGCAATCGGAGTATCTGATTCAAGGGACACCCGTCGAAAGCCACGCGGTCAGGGTGATTTGGATCGCTTTGGGGTTGTACGCCTTTCTTGCGGCCCTGGGGCAATGGCTGCGATGGCGGCATCTTCGTGTTACGCGGAAGCAAGAAATGCTCAGGCTGCAAGCCCGGCGTCAAGCAAACCCGCTAGACCCAGCAGCAGACTGATGATGCCGTTGACGGTGAAAAAGGCCATGTGGATATGGTTGGTGGCGGATCGCCAGACCAAGGCGTGTTCGAGGATCAGCAGGGCGGCGGTGAGTGCGACCGCGATGCCGAAGAGCACGCCGAGTTGCGGGCTGATCCACCATGCTGTCACTATGCAGCCGAGTGCGGTTGCATGAAGCATACGGCTGATCCATAGCGCGGGCTCGACGCCCAGCGAGGCGGGCATCGAGAACAGGCCGAGCTCGCGGTCGACCGCCACGTCCTGAAGCGCGTAGATCACATCAAACCCCGCCACCCAGCACAACACCATCCCCGCGATGAGCCAGAGCGTGGCGGTGCTTTGCAGGTACCCCGGAGCGATCGCGATGGCCGCTGCCAGCGGGCTTATCGCGAGTGCCAGTCCCAGCACCACGTGGCACAGCCAAGTGAAGCGTTTGGTCAGGCTGTACAACGCCAAGACACCTAGGACAGGCACCGACAACAGCGTTGGCCAAGGGTTGTCGTGCAGAAGCCAGAAGCCCGCGGTCGCCGCGATAAACCCTAACCCAGTCACGGCGATGGTGCCCGCGGCGAACCCTCGGCTCAACTGCCCGCTCGCCACGGCCCGCTTCTCGGTGCGAGGGTTCTTTGCATCGATCCGCGCATCCGCCAAGCGGTTGACACACATCGCAAAGGTGCGGGCGAGCACCATGCAAACGAGTACCAGCACGGCCTCGCTCACCCACGGCAGTCGATGGGCCCAACCACAGGCTAACCCCGCACCCAGCAGCGCAAACGGCAGCGCGAAGACGGTATGCGACAGCTTGATGTCGGCTGCCAACAGGCTCAGCTTGCTGGCAAAACCGGTCGGCGTGTCGGGCGGGGTGGTGAGAGGTGGGGCGGTCGGCGTGGCCATCACGGATATTGTAAATCAAGCCGACGTCGTGTCGCGGAGGCGTTTGGCGATACGGCCCGACCAGCGGATGTCCAAGTCGTGGTCCACACCCACCAGATCGAGGCACCGACCCACGACGAAGTCGGCGATGTCTTCGATCGTCTTAGGCAGCATGTAGAAGCCCGGGTTCGCGGGGGCGAGGATACCACCCGCTTCGGTGACGGTTTCCATGTTGCGGATGTCGATGAGGGACAGCGGCATCTCGCGGTGGACGAGCACCAGTTTGCGGCGTTCTTTGAGTGTGACGTGGGCGGCGCGGTGGATGAGGTTTTGGGCTGAGCCCGAAGCGATCGCGCCCAGAGTGTTCGACGAGCAGGGGCAGACGATCATGCCGTCGTGTTGGAAACTGCCCGAGGCAATGGTCGCGCCCACATCCTTGAAATGGTGGTAGATCAGGTTGCTCGGAGCGGGGGCATCCGGATCGAGTCCCGCGAGGGCGGAGAGGTCGACGCCTTCCATGCCCAGCTCGTCTTGCAGAAGTCGTTGTCCCAAGGGCGAGACAACCAGATGTGTCTCCACCTCGGCGGCGACGAGTAGTTGCACGAGCCTTGCGGCGTAGAGCGCACCGCTGGCTCCGGTGATGCCGACGACAACACGTTGGGGGCGGGATTGGTCCATACTCAAGTCTAGGCGTTTAGGAGACGTGGGGAAGGCCGAAGATATCGGTGCTGAATTATCCTTCTTCGTTAAAAGCGACTTGGATCGTCAGGTCAACGCCCTCGGGTTGTATATCGATGTCCAGGATCGTCGCGTAGCGCTGGTCGTCCACAGGGATGGGCGGCAGGGTGACGAATTGTTTCTGGCCGACACGTTTGAGCAGTTGTTGGGATGCGTCGTCGGACAGCCGTGGTTGTTTGGCTAGCCGGTCGATCAGGTACTTCACATACAACCTCTGCTCCCCGGCTTTGGCCGAGGCGATCGCGGCCGCCAGGGGCTGCCCTTCCTCGGGCCGGAAGCGGAAGTTGACGCTAGCGATGCGTGTGCCGAGTTTCTGTGATTCGTAGTCGAAAGCCAGCACCAATTCGCCGTCGCGCTGGGTGAGCATGACCTCGCCGATCTCTTTGGGCATGGTCATATTCTGGTTCTTCATCAACGGCCGGAGGCGGGTGGCGAGCCAAGCGTTGACCTCGTCGAAGTTGTAGCGAACGGTGCGGAGGCCGTCGCCCTCGCCGATGGGGTAGGACCATTCACGGAGGGTCTTTGACTGGATGTCCTGGGCCAGGGTCTGCAGGTCTTGTTCGGGTGTGTCGAGAATAAAGGTCTGGTGTTCTTCCCAGTAGGTGGGTGTTGCCCGGACCAGCCACGCGGTGCGGATGAGCACGAAACCCAGCACGACGATGAGGCCGAGCAGCAGATAACCGCGCCAGTGTCGGCGTCGCACCGTGCTTTTTTCGTCGGAAGTTTCTTCGGATTGTTGAGTGTCGGCGTTCACGTCGGCTGGCCCAGGGGCATGGCGCGGGCGGCGTCGGCCAGACGCTGGTGCAGGATTTCGTGATCGCCCACCATCGCGAGCATGGCTTCGAGTTGTTCGACCCGTTCGAGGCTGCCCAACGGTGCCTCGACTTGATGGAGTGCCGCGTCGCCAAGGGCTTCGGACGCCTCGATGAACCAGTGACCCGCTGCGGCGAAGCCGTCGTCGCCCGGCGATAGACGCTTGTTCAACCACTCTGGGTCCGGCGCGGGGACCGAGCATCGCACCTCGATATCGCCGAGGGTGCCCAGCGTCCACGAGGCGGAATCGGGAGCATTGTCGCACCACAGAACCTCGACGTGGCGCTGGTTCTCAACTGCGTCGCGAGCCAAGCTATGGGCGGTGATGTGATCCAACGGCTGGGTGACCGCGACGCAGCCATCCCGTGGATCGTTCCAGCAGGCGTTGGTTCCGAGTTGTACGGCGGTGTCGGCCGCGGTCAGTCGTCGCTGACGGCGGCATTCTTGCAGTGGCAACACGATCCGGGCGTAGGCGGTCCAGTCCTCAGCTCCCTTGGCCAGAGCCAGAGCTTCCAGGCACAATGCCTCGCTGTCGAGGTAGTCCATCTCCGTCAGCTTTTGGCTGGCGTTCTGCATCAATTCGTCTAAGGACTGGGTCATATCGGGATTGTAATCGCGAGATGGGGTGGGTGGGATATCTTGGTTTGTGGTTGAAACAAAACGGCCTCTGCAGCGTCCTACCCGTAGGGAAGACTCGGTTTTATATCGAAGGGAACAGTCATGAAGCTTCGTTATTGGGTTGTTGTAACGGGCTTGCTCATAGTTCAGGCCAATGGTGCTTGGGCGATGGCAGGAACCAGCCTGGCCGCTGAACCCGGCAAACCGTTGGGCGAGCAGGCGCAGGAACTATACGACTGGCCCTTGGGGACCTTGGATCTGGTCAACGCCCCGTGTCGGCAGTACGCTTGGAATCACTGGTTCAGCGAACACGCCAACGACGTCATTCATTTCGAGTTGGCTCCCGCTGATCTCGACGAACTCAATGGCCTGATCGCCCTGCTGTCGGCGATTGAAGCCCCGGTGAAACAGGTGATTCTTTATCCGGGGATCGGTCCGATCACACTCAACAGATTCAGCAAGCGGCAAGAAGGCGAAAGGCTACCCGCCGAGTTTGCGATCGGAAGCCAGCCGCGAGTAGACCGATGGTTTGAACACCTGGAAGACGGCAAGTTCGGTATCCATCAATACGATCAGCCTCCACGGGCTCTGCCGCCGACGTTGTCGATCCATGTGGGGCACGATTTGGTCGAACTTGACCAGTTGCGGATTTCACCAAACGTCAAAGTGATGGCCCACCAGCTGCGGCCTGACCAAGAAGAGGAATGGGGCGAGCTCATGGCTCCGCTCCGTGCTTTCGCTGCCGCACATGAGGAAAAGCGAGCTGAGTACCTGCAGGTTCCCGAGGCGGTGCGTCGCAACGATTAAGTTCTGTGGTATGCCGATCTAGATTGTCTGACGATGTGGCTTACTGCACGAACGCGGCGTAAATCGCGTTCAGGGCGGTGTCGAAGTCGTTGATGTTCACGCCGACGATGATATTCAGCTCGCTGCTGCCCTGATCGATCATGCGGATGTTTACCCCAGCCGCCGCCAGAGCGCTGAACAGCGTGGCGGCCATGCCGGGCTTGGTTTTCATACCGCGGCCGACGGTGGCGATCAGCGCGAGGTCGGGGTCGACGTCGATCGCGTCGGGCTTGATGTCGCGACGGAGTTCAGCCAGCACGAGGTCCAGCTTACCTTCCAGTTCGTCATCCGCGACGACGATCGAGAGCGTGTCGATGCCCGAGGGCATGTGCTCGAAGCTGACGCCGTTACGGCGGAGCACGCCCAGGACCTGCTCGCCGTAGCCGATGACTTCGTTCATCAGCGTCTTTTCGAGGTGGATGATGGTGAAGTCTTTACGGCCCGCGATGCCGGTGATGGCGAACCGCGTGGGCTCATCGGTATCGACCCCGACGATCAACGTGCCGGGGTGTTCGGGGGCGTTGGTGTTGCGGATGTTCACCGGGATGCCGGCGTGTCGCACTGGGAAGACCGCTTCGGGGTGGAGGACCGTTGCGCCCATGTACGAAAGCTCGCGCAGCTCACGGTAGGTCAGTGTCTCGATGGTTTGGGGGTTGTCAACGACGCGGGGGTCGGTCATGAGCAGGCCCGAGACGTCGGTCCAGTTTTCGTAGACCTTGGCTGCCGTCGCGCGGGCGACGATGGCGCCGGTGACGTCCGAGCCGCCGCGGCTGAAGGTTTTGATGTGGCCCTCAGGCGTGCTGCCGTAGAAACCGGGGACGACGGCCCGACCGAGTTCCCCGAGCTTCTCGCCGAGGGTGCGGTAGGTGCGGTCTTCGTCCAGGCGGCCGAGCGAGTTGAAAAAGATCACTTCGGCCGAGTCAACGAAGGCGATGCCCAACCGCTCGGCGAGGATGCGGCCGTTGAGGTATTCGCCACGGCTGGCGGCGTAGTCGGGGCCGCGACCGGCCTGGGCGTTCTCAGCGATTTTCGTTTTGACCTCACCCAAAAGCGAATCCATGTCCAGATCCACGCCGAGCTCGTCTGCAATGCCGCGGAAGCGTTTTTCGATGATGCCGAACGCTTCGTCGAAGGCCACGCCCTGCTCGGCCGACTCGTGGCAGAGGTAGAGCAGGTCGGTGATCTTGCGGTCGTCGGCCGAGCGTTTCCCCGGGGCTGAGGGCACGACGAAACGGCGGTCCGGATCGGCGTCGATGATCGCATGGGCCTTGGCGATCTGCTCGGCCGAGGCGAGGGACGAGCCGCCGAACTTGGCGACTTTCAGGGTGGATGCGGGAGTAGTAGCGGCGTTCATGGGGCGACTACGTTAACCGCCCGGGTTCGGGGCCGCCATTTTGGGGCGGTCGGAGCAGCGTTTTGGCTGGCTCGACAGGGCAGCGGGTTTGGCTATACTGTGCGACTCCCCATCTCGCCCGGATGGCGGAATTGGCAGACGCGCCGCGTTGAGGTCGCGGTGGAGGTAAAACTCCTTGCAGGTTCGACTCCTGTTCCGGGCATTCACGCTCCGCAACGCGGGGCGTTTTTTTGTGGGACCCGTGACTGGGGACCTCCTTTTCAGGCAGGGGAATCAGCGATAGGCTGTATCGATTGTCGATCGTGGTGGGGAACCCGATCTCAGATGGACGAGGAACGACATGCAGATGAAATCGATGCAGAAATGGGCGGGGGCGTTTGCTCTCGTGGCCGTGGGCTTAGGGGGATTGGCGGGTTGTAAGAGCGCCGCGCCCAAGGAGAAAGCCCCCGAGCCGGTGGTGCCTGCGGGGGTTATCACTTTCGAGGACGCGGTGACGATCGACAACGGCGTGGTCCGCCTCGCGGTGTCACCAAGCGTCGGCCGGGTCGTGGAGTTCGGCTACGTTGGACAAACGAACCTGCTTTGGATCAACACCCAAGACATCTACGACACCCCGCCCGGCCCGGACACGTACTACAACGTCGGCGGCGACAAGCTATGGGTGGCCCCGCAGCCTCTATGGAAGAACGCCTTCGGTCACGACAACTGGCCGCCGGAGGGTGTGATCGACGGGGCTGCGTGGTCGCTGGTCGAACGGAGCCGCGATTCGATCACCATCCAGAGCCCCGAAAGCCCGGACTACGGCGTCGTGGTGCGTCGCACATTTCAGCTTCCGTCCTCTAAATCTCAGGCTGTGATCACCAACCAAATCGTGCGCATCAAAGCCAACCCGCACCCGTTGCAGCTTTGGACCGTGACCCAGGTCAAAGAGCCCGACACGGCGGTGCTCGACATCGCCAAGGACGGGCCGGAGATGCCCACCCCGTTCGTGAAGATGACCGACGAGACCCCCGCCAAGGTGGAGGGCTATGTCCGCTTGATCGGCGAGGGTGGCGCGGTGGAGTGGACTCAACAAGGCGAGGCTCATGCCAAGCTCGGAACACTGGGGCGATGGGTGGCGGGGGTGTACGACGGCGTCGTCTTTCGCCAATCGACCAAGTTCGATGCCAACGCGGCCTACCCCGAAGCGTCGTCCGTGCAGGTGTATCGGGCGGGGGACTACACCGAACTCGAATTGCTCAGCCCGCTGATTCAGCTTGGGCCCGGCGAGTCGATGAGCAACACGGTGACGTGGGCCCTGATGGAAGTCAGCAAGCAATACGACCCGACCGATTTTCTTCTGTCGTCAGATCCGAAGTAACCGCTCGTATCAGAGCACGAAGTTCGACAGGTCCGCGTCTTCCACGACGGGGGCAACTTGTTGTTTCACAAACTCTGCGGTGATTGAGAGCTTGGTCTCGCCATCGGCAACGCGTTCGGGGGCGTCGAAGTTCACCTGATCGAAGACCTTTTCGATGATCGTGGTGAGTCGACGGGCGCCGATGTTTTCGAGTGTGGTGTTGGCTTGGGCGGCGAGTTCGGCCATGGCTTCGATCGCTTCGGCTTCGAATTCAACTTCCAGCCCTTCGACGCCCAGCAGCGCCTGCTGCTGTTTGGTCAGCGCGTTCTTGGGCTCGGTGAGGATGCGGATGAAGTCTGCCTTGCCGAGCGCTTGCAACTCGACTCGGATCGGGAACCGGCCCTGCAATTCGGGCATGAGGTCGCTCACCGCGGCGACGTGGAACGCGCCCGCGGCGATGAAGAGGATGTGGTCGGTATGGACCGTGCCGTACTTGGTCGAGACCGCCGAGCCTTCAACGATGGGCAGGAGGTCACGCTGGACACCTTGCCTGCTGACGTCGGGTGAGCCGGACCCGCCGCTCGAGCCGCCCTGAGTACCGCTGGGCGTGGCGATCTTGTCGATTTCGTCGAGGAAGATGATGCCGTCGTTCTGGGCCCGCTCGACGGCCTCGGCCTGGATCTTCTCTTTGTTGAGCAGCTTCTCGGTTTCCTGCTCAATGAGCACGACCCGGGCGTCCTTCACCGTGAGCTTGCGGCTGGTGGTTTGCTCGGGGATGAGCTTCTCGAACATGTTGGACATGTCCGGGTCCATCTGATCCAGGCCCATGTTGGCAAACATGACGTTGGTCTGCGGCCGTTTGGTAACGGTGAGTTCCACCTCCCGCTCGTCGAGTGTGCCCGCCTGTAGCTGTTTTCGCAACGCCTCGTTCAGGCGATGGCGATTCTCCCCCGACTCTTCGGTCGAGATGAAGCCGCTGGCGCTCTCGTCGGTGGATGCGGCAGGGCGGGGTTTGGGGGTGTCGGGCAGCAGCAGGGCCAATAACCGGTCCTCGGCGGCGGCCTTGGCTTTCTCTTCGACGATCTTGGACTGCTCGGCCCGAACGAGGCCAATGGATTGGTCGACCAGGTCGCGGACCATGGATTCGACATCCCGGCCGTGGTAGCCGACTTCGGTGAACTTGCTCGCCTCGACCTTAATGAAGGGGGCGGAGGCGAGTTTGGCGAGGCGCCGGGCGATCTCGGTCTTACCTACACCCGTGGGGCCGGCCATGATGATGTTCTTGGGATAAACCTCGCGGGACAGCTCGGCGTCGAGTTGTCGCCGACGCCAACGGTTTCGGATGGCCACCGCGACGGCGCGTTTGGCGTCGGCTTGACCGATAACGTGGCGGTCCAAGGCGTCAACAATCTGGCTGGGGGTCAGGTCATGCATGCGATAACGATCATAGCGGTTAGGCGGGGCAAAGCTTTGATCAGAGCAGCCTAAACCGGGGTGGGGCGTGTGTCGATGGAATGGCAAGGGTTGATCCAGTCACACCGTGGCGGGAGAAAGCCTCGGGCCGTACCCGTACGTCACGGGATACCGATCGGCTCGGTTCGCTTTGTTGTTCCAGGCACCCGCTCATGGCCTTTGGCAAAACCAAATCTCGACTCTCGCCCATCGGCATCGATTTCGGGGCCGACAGCTTGAAACTGCTGCAGATCGTTCCTGGCGATCCGCCCGAGTTGGTCGCGCTCGGCTCGGCCACCGTGCCCGAAGAAGCACGCACCGACCTGAATGCCCGACAAGCCTTCCTCGAAGAGGCCCTGCCCGCTCTGCTTCGCCGTCACGGCTTCAAGCAGAAACGCGTCATGCTCTCCACCCCGGCGTTCCAGACGCTGGTCAATAACTTGGTGATCAACCGCGTTGACGCCAAAGAAATCGACAGCCAAGTCGACCTCGCCCTACAGACCCGTCTTGGTGTCGAGCCCAGCCGGATGGTGATCCGTAATTACCCCGGTGCGGAAATTTTCCGTGAGGGCCACCCGAAGCAAGAGGTCATTACCTTTGCGGCGGGCCGTGACATCGTTATGCGTTACCTCGACCTCGTCAACCGGTTGAAGCTCGAGGTTGTGGGCATGCACTGCGAAGCACCCTGTGTGCTGCGGGCCTTCTCGCATGTAAGTCAGGCCGATGCCGAAGATCGCGACCGTGCGGTGGCCTTCGTCGACCTTGGTGCCGCCACCACAAAAATCGTTGTCGCCCGCGGCGGCCAGATGATGCTGGCCAAGACGGTACACGCCGGGGGTGACCAATGGACCCGCAAGCTCGCGGCCGATCAGAGCATGGATTTCGCTGAAGCACGGCTCGCTCGCGTGGCCCAGGCCAATGGTGAAGATTCTGCCGTCGCCACGGCTGAACCCGCAGTGGCAGACTCGGGCGAACCGCTGGACTGCGAAACGACCGAATGCCTGATCGACGAACTGCGTATGACCTTCCGTCACTACGAGTCACGCTACCCTGAACACCCAATTGAAAAACTGATCTTCATCGGTGGTGAAGCCAACCGCATCCAGACCTGTCAGCAGCTGGCCCGTAGCGTGCGTGTCGCCGCTCAGATGGGCGATCCGTTTGCTCGGCTGTCGCGGATGAACGCCAGCGTATCGCCGATGGAAGTCGACTTGTCCCAGCCGCAGCCCGGGTGGGCCGTGGCACTGGGCCTTTGCCTCAGCGAGGCCAACCTCTAAGCCCGGAATCGCTTTACCCCTGCTCGGAAACGTCCGAGTGATTGCCCCGAACCCTGGTCCTAGGACCCCGACCCTGAAACTGGAGCCAGTCATGGCCGAGAACATGAGTTTCCTTCCCGAAGACTACCTGGAAAAGAAGATTGCGCGTCGCACGAACGTAATCTTTGTGAGCCTGTTTGCCGTGGTGCTCACCGCGGTGGCGGCAACCGACTTCGTAGGGCGACGTCAGGACTCGGTGCAACTCGCCGAGCTCGCGGCTCGTCACGCCGAGTTTGAAGAGATGCGTCGAACCTTTGAGCAGATCGAAGAGCTCAACGCCAAGAAACAAGAGATGAAGAACAAGGCCAACGTCACCGCGACGCTGAAGGACAACGTCCTGAAGTCGATGGTGTTCGCCGAGCTGATCAACAACATGCCCGCCACGCTGCGGCTGACCGACCTTGAGCTGCAAACCAAGGTCGCCAAGAACGGCACCCCGCCGCCGCGCACCGCGATCCAACGCGAAAAGATGCGCCAGAAGGCCACCGGCCAGCAGGAAGTCCAAGTCGTCCCC
>JBCCWB010000033.1:0-22897 GCA_039194345.1 Planctomycetota bacterium | reverse complement strand
GTCTCCGACAAGGCCGCCGAGCACGACAAGACCCCACAAGAGTGGGCCGACATCAACGCGGAAAAATTCCGGGGGACGTTCGAAAGACTCGAGATGACCAACGACGACTTCGTCCGCACGTCGTCCGACCACCACAAAGCCAAGGTCACCGAGTACGTCAAAGCCCTGATCGACTCGGACGACATCTACGATGGCGAATACGTCGGCTGGTACGACGCGGGCCAGGAAGAATACGTCCCCGAAAACAAGGCCAAGGAGCTCGACTACAAGTCCGAGGTCAACGGCAAGCCGCTCGTGAAGAAGAGCGAGAAAAACTATTTCTTCCGTCTGTCGAAGTACGTCCCCGCGCTGCTCCAGCATTTCGAAGCCAACACCGAATTTGTTCAGCCCACCGCGCGGAAGAACGAGATCGTCAACCGGATCAAGGAAGCCAAGGACGTGCCGATCTCGCGCACGGGTTCGGGCGGCTGGGGCATCCCGGTGCCCGGCGACGAAGAGCAGACGATCTACGTCTGGATCGATGCGCTGTTCAACTACCTGACCTACGTCGACACGCCCGACCGTCGGCACTACTGGCAGAGCGGTGCGACCCACTTCATCGCCAAGGACATCCTCTGGTTCCACGCCAGCATCTGGCCGGCCCTGCTGATGGCCCTGCAGAAATGCGAAGGCTACGACTGGGTCAACCTGCCCAAGCAGGTCTACAGCCACAGCTACTGGGTCAGCAAAGCCAAGCTCGAAACCGGCGAAGAAGCCGTGATGAAGATGGGCAAGTCCACCGGCAACTTCCTCGATCCCGAAACGCTCAACGCCCTGGTCGAAACCTTCGGCCTCGACGCCCTGCGCTACTTCCTCAGCACCCAGGGCCCGCTCGGCACGACCGACTCGGAGTTCAGCGAGGATAAGTACATGGAAGTGTATAACGCTGCTCTAGCGAACACGTTCGGGAACTCTGCATCGCGTGTTTCGAACATGATCGGAAAATATCTTGATGGGACACTTGTTGAACCTTCAGAACAAGATGTATATGGCGAAAAAAATGTCGATGGGGAAGTAGTAACCTGGCCAGTAATTGCCCAGATTTATGTTGGCGCTTCTTTCGCTTCGGCTCACAGAACAATGCTTACGACTCAAGCAGAAAAAGGCTTAGATGTTGTGTGTCAAGTCGATGAGTACATTGAGCAGACTCGTCCTTTTACCCTCGCCAAAGACCCCGAGAAGTTGCCGGAGGTCGGGACGATTCTTTACAACTGTGCCGAGGCGTTGCGGATTGCGTCGGTGTTGTTGTGGCCGTTCATCCCTGATGCGTGTGAGAAGTTTTGGTCGCGCATCGGCTGCGACTACGCCGAGCAGATGGCAGCCAACGGCGGCAAGGGCAAACTCGACGAATGGGTGAAGTGGGGCCAGTTGCAGCCCGGCACGCCGATCGAAAAGGGCGACGCCCTCTTCCCGCGGTATCAGCCGCCGAAGAAGTAGGAACTTGCCGCAGATTTCGCAGATATACGCAGATTGAAGAAATCCAATCGGTGAAATCTGCGCAATCTCTGGCAAAGATCGGTTTGAGATTCACTCGACCGGGATGATGTTGCTGCCCGGGTCGATCGCGGTGAACAGGTCGTTGTCGAGGTCCCAACGCAGGGCGCGGGCGGTGGTACGGCCGTTGGGCTGGTCGTCGCGGTTGAGGACGACCTCGCGACGTGGCTCGGCCCAGAGCAGGACGGTGCGTTGCGACTCTTCGTATTCGAGGTGGTCGGCGACCACGTTGGACGGGCCTTGGGCGACGCGGACCCGGCCGTCGGCGTTGACCTTGCGGATCTGGGCCTGCGGGGCGGAGTTGTCTTGGCTGAGGTAGGCGCCCAGGCCGCCGGTCTCGGTGAGGTCGGCAACGAGGCGTTGGGCGTCGAGCTTGATCGCTTCGCCGCCGTCGTCCGGGCGGTGGAGCATGAACACGTCTTTCTCCAGACGCAGGTCGTTGGCCTGGGCGTCGAGGGTCAGCTGGTCTTCCCAAGCGAACAGCGTGACGCCGCGGCCGGCGAAGTTGATCGGCGAGGCGGTGTTCTCATCCGCATCGACCGCGGGCTGCGGCTGCTCGGCGGTGCGGTAGTCTTCGAGCAGCATCCGGCCACGCGTGGGGACGATGACCTGCTCGATGGTGATGTTGTCATCAATCGTGGTGCGGTTTGTAAGGTTGGGCGGCTGGTTGATGAAGATCAGTTCGCGGCCGATGAGCGTCAGGCGGGTGAGCGGCTCGTCGGCCTGGGGTTGATCCTCGGCGAAGGTCTGGGCGGTGAAGTTGACCTGCTGGTCATCGTCATCGGGGTCGGCGATGGCGTGGGCGCGGCGGAGGTCGAGCGCGGAGGGGGCGGTGTCTGAGTCTTGGCTTTGCTCATCGCTCGACGTGGAGGCGTCGAGGTCTTGCGGGTCGAACTCGAGGGCGAGGCTGTGGGCGTCGAGCGAGGTGTCGTCCGTCGTGGAGGTGGAGGCGGAGCGGACGTTGCCGACGAATTTGGCTTTGCCCTGGGTGTTGTCGAAGCTCATCGACTGCGACCAGATGATGTTGAGCTTGGCGGTCGGGTCGTCTTCGTCGACGTCGGCGGAGAAGGTGCCGGGGCCCAGGGCGTCGGCGGTCTGGGCGTTCTCTTCGAGGATCAGGTGGACGCCGGCGAGGGTCGCGCCGTCGCGGGTGAGGGTGGCGAAGGACCGGTCGTTTTCGCCGAAGAGTTCGAGTCGGCCTTGGTTGGGGTCGGCGTCGAGGGCGTGGGCGGTGAGGGTGGTTTGTTCTTCGATAAGCTCCACGGTGATGCCACCCAAGGCGCGGAGGCGGGTGATTTCGATCTTGTCGGCGTCTTGGTCTTTGTTGGCTTCATCCATGCCGACTGAAGTCGGCACGCCGAGGTCGACGTCGAGGGAGTTGGCTTGGAAAGTGGTGTTGGGCTGTTTGGCGAGGACCGGCTGCTCGGCGTTGCCCAGGGCTTGGAGGTGCGAGGGCTGGACCTTGCCGTGCTCATCGGGCGTGAGGGTGAGCGCGAGGGATTGGCTGGTCAGGTCGAGTTGCTGGTCGGGGTCGTCGGACTCGGCGACGGCGTTGACGTTGCCGTGGAAGGTCGCGGACTTGAGATCGGCGAGCGCGTCGTCGGCGTCGCGGTGGAAGTCGAGGTCGAGGCGATCGGCGAAGCTGACACGCAGGCCTTGTTCATCGGCGTTGAGCTGGCCGGGGCCGAGGATCTGTCCGCCGCCCTCAATTTCACTGAGGGTGAGGGCGGTGGCTTGCAGGTTGCCGAGCTCGGGCGAGCGGAGGGTGAGTGGATGGGAATCCGTGCCGTCCGCGAAGACGGTTTTGCCCTCGGTGCGGTAGCCCACGGCGGCGGCGGTGATGTGCTGATCCTCGGCGGGGTTGTTGAGCACGGCGGGTTGGCCGTGGAGCGTGAGGACGGCCTGTTCGGGGCCGGGGGTTTGCTCGAACTGCACGAAGCCATCGGCGTCGGCTTGCGCATGATTGGGAGCGAACTTCTTGCGGATGGGGTTGAGCTCGAGTTTGCCGGTCCACTTGACGACGATGTCGTCGGGCGACGGGGTCAGCAGAGCGCGGGAGCTGGGTGCGGGGCCCGTGCTGATGTACTCCAAAGAGGAGGTGGGGCGGAAGCTCTTGGCGGCGGCCGAGGAGTTCAACGGCTTACTCGAATCGTCCGACTCGGGGGCGAGGGTAAACAGCACCTCAAGGCGATCGCCGGTGAGCGTGGTGTTGTCAGGCCCAACGTTGATGTCGAGGTTGTCGTGGAGGACGACACGGTAAGGCTGCGTGCCTTCGACGCTCGGCGATTCCGCGGGGGGCGTGGAATCGTCCGGGGCGGCTGCACCAGAATCCGTGTTGTCCGATTGATTGCCGGGCTGAGTAAAGCTGGAGTTCTGGGCGAGACGGAGCTCATCACCCTCGGCGATGACCAGGCGTTCAACACGCTGGTCCAGCAGGTTGAAGGTCAGGTTCAGGCCTTTGCCGGTGAAGTCGATGGTGGGGCCGACGAGGCGGACGGGGCCTTCGGACTGGATCTGGCCGTTCTCGCGGTCGAAGCGGGTGAGCTCGTCGAGGTAGAGGCGGAACTGGACGTGTTGGTCGGAAGACAGGTCGAGGCGTTCGCCTTCGGGGGCTTGGAACTGGGTGACGACGGTGTGTTGGTGGAATTCGCCACGGGTGGGTTCGTTGCCGGGGTGGTGGAATCGGCCGGCGGTGGCGGTGATGCGCAGGACGCGGTTGCCCGACGAGTGGATCTCGGCGGTGGGGCGGACGACGTCGGAGACGAAGTTGGGCTGAGGGATGACCTGTTCGCCGGTGAAGATGGTGATCGATTCGCCGTCTTCGCGGTAGATCTCGAAATCGCGGATCACCTCGACGGGGTCCTGGATGCCCTTGGGCGGGTTCTGCAGGTCTTCCGCGGTGATGCCGAGGTTGGTGATGTTGGGGGGCGCTGGTTTGGGGCCCGCAGGCTTGGACTGGCTGGGCCCACCGATAAGGATGGCCAGGGTCACCACCACGATCGCCGCGATCAGGCCGCTGCCCACCATGAGAAAACGCTTATCCATCCATATAGTGTCGGCGCGGTCAGACGGGGATTCAAGTTTGCCCCGCTTTTCGGGGGCACATCGTTGTCCCAGACATGAGAAACACGTCAACAATCGACCGCTTAGCCGCCGTCGGTCGCGGCTGTTGGGGCCCGCCGTTATGATCTTTTGGCCTGTGGCTTGGCCCCGGCCGAGCTGTTCTGTAACACGCTGTCCACCCACCGCTCAGGAACCCCCATGATCGGCAAGATCTTCAAAGCCTACGACGTCCGCGCCCTCTACCCCGACCCCCTCAACGAAGACGCCGGCTGGAAGGTCGGCTACGCCACCGGGCAGTACCTCAAAGAGCAGAACGGCCAGGGCAAGCTCGTCGTCTCCCGCGACCACCGGCCCGCCGCCCCGAGCATGGCCGAGGCTTTGATCAAAGGCATCCGGGCTGCCGGCATGGACGTGGTCGACCTAGGCCGATGCGACACCTCGATCCAATACTTCGCCATCCCCCACCTCGGCGGCGTGGGCGGCGTGCAGTGCACTGCTTCCCACAACCCCATCGAATACATCGGCTTCAAGATCAGCCGCGAGGGCGCCAAGCCCGTCGGGGCCGACACCGGCCTCAAGGAAATCGAAGCCATCGCCCGCGGCCTCGAAGGCGACTGCCCTGAGCCCGTGGGCAACTATGAAGAGGCCGACGTCTGGGACGCCTACCGCGCCCACATCCTCGGCTTCATGGGCGAGCTCAAGCGCCCGCTCAAGCTCTTCGTCGATGCGTCCAACGGCTGCGGCATCGAGCTGCTCGACAAGGTCTTCTCCAACGTCCCCAACCTCGAAGTCATCACCGCCAACACCGAGTGGACCGACAACTGGGCCCACGAGCCCAACCCGCTGGTCGCTGAGAACATGGTGCCCACGCAAGACGGCGTGCAGAAACACTCCGCCGACCTCGGCGCGTGCTTTGACGGCGACGCCGACCGTTGCATGCTTGTGGACGACGCCAGCGAGCTCTGCGGCTGCGACCACCTCACCGCTTGGTTGGCTGATCACTTTCTGAAGGAACAGCCCGGCAGCAGCATCGTCTACGACCTCCGCTCGTCCAAGGTCGTGCCCGAAACCATCGAAGCCCTCGGCGGCAGCCCCGCCATCGCCAAGGTCGGCCACGTCAACCTCAAAGCCAAGCTCCGCGAGACCGACGGTATCTTTGGCGGCGAACTCTCGGGCCACTTCTACTTCAAGAACAACAGCTTCGCCGACTCGGGCGCGATTACTCTTGCCGCCGCACTCAACGTGCTGAGCCAACAGGGCGAGCCGCTGTCCGAACTCATGGCCCCGTTCCGCAAGTACCCGCAGTCCGGCGAGATCAACTTCGAAAACGAAGACAAGCAAGGCACCATGGACGCCCTCAAAGCCGAGTACGGCCCGGCCGGCGAAGTCATGGAGCTCGATGGGGTGTCGATCGACTGCTGGGAATCCAAGGGCTACTGGTTCAACGTCCGTGCCAGCAACACCGAGCCGCTGCTGCGACTCAACGCCGAGGCCAAGGACGACAAAACCCTCGCCGAGCTGCTCACCGACCTCAAGCCCAAGCTCGGCCACGAATCCGCCGGCCACTGACCCGTACTCATCACTGTTCACTGTTAACTCATCACTACGCGGTTTGTCATGACCCCCAAACAAGTCCTCCAACTCGTCAAGACCAAGAAAATCGAGTTCATCGACTGCCGGTTCATGGACTTCCCCGGGCTGTGGCAGCACACGACCTACCCCGTGTCCGAGCTGAAGGAAGAAGCCTTCACCCACGGCTTCGGGTTTGACGGCTCGTCCATCCGCGGCTGGCAGGCGATCAACGAGAGCGACATGCTTATCGTTCCTGTCGCCGACACCGCCAAGATCGATCCGTTCTACGAACGCCCAACGCTCAGCCTGATCTGCGACATCAAAGACCCGATCACCCAGAAGTCCTACAGCCGCGACCCGCGCAGCATCGCCCGCAAGGCGACAAAGTATCTCAAGGAAACCAAGATCGCCGACAAGGCCTACTACGGCCCGGAGATGGAGTTCTTCGTCTTTGACCAGGTCCGCTACGACCAGGGCGTGAACCACGCGGTGTACGAGGTAGACTCGGCCGAGGGCATCTGGAACCGCGGCCGGGACTGGCCGGGCAACCTCGGCAACCAGGTCCGCCAGCGCGAGGGTTATTTCCCCTGCCCGCCGATGGACACCGGCCACAACCTCCGCAGCGAGATGTCCGCCATCATGCAGGAGTTGGGCCTCTCCGTGGAGTGCCACCACCACGAGGTCGCCACCGGCGGGCAGGCCGAGATCGACCTCGAGTACCAGGACCTCGTGCCCATGGCCGACGCCTGCATGCTCTACAAATACATCGTTAAGAATGTCGCGGCCCGCTACGGCAAGGTCGCCACGTTCATGCCCAAGCCGCTCTTCCAAGACAACGGCAGCGGCATGCACACGCACTTCTCGCTCTGGAAGGGCACGAAGAACCTCTTCGCCGGGCGACGCTACGGCGGGTTCTCGCAGATGGGCTTGTACGCCATCGGCGGCATCCTCCGCCACGCCCCGGCCCTGCTCGCCTTCACCAACCCGACCACCAACAGCTACAAGCGCCTCGTCCCCGGCTACGAGGCCCCGGTCAACCTGACCTACTCCTCCCGCAACCGCAGCGCCGCGATCCGCATCCCGCAGTACTCCCAGAAACCCGAGACCCGCCGTCTCGAGTTCCGCACCCCGGACAGCTCCTGCAACCCCTACCTCGCCTTCAGCGCGATGCTCATGGCCGCGATCGACGGCATCCAAAACAAGATCGACCCCGGCGACCCGCTGGACAAAGACCTCTACGACCTCGAACCCGCCGAGCGCGAAGCCATCCCCCACGCCCCGTCCGAGCTGTCCGAAGCCCTCGACGCCCTCGAAGCCGACCACGACTTCCTGCTGCAGGGCAAGGTGTTTACCGATGACGTGATCCACTACTGGATCAAGTACAAGCGCGAGGAAGAAGTGCAGGCCCTACGCCAGCGCCCGCACCCGTACGAGTTCTGCATGTACTTCGATATCTGATCGAAACCGTTTAGCGGGCGACGCGAAGCGTCCCGCTTTCTTCGGCGACACCTTGAACCGGGGACGCTTCGCGTCACCCGCTAAACACAGGATTCAATCCGCGCTATACGCCGTGGTCGCATCCTCATGCACCAAAAACGCATCGTCCGCATCCGGATCGTCGGCAAAGACATCGTCGAGCGGGTTCACGTCGCCGTCACCGAATTGGGTGTCTTCAAAAACGTGCTTCTTAGCGAACGTGGTGCTGTTGTCGTTACGCACCAAGTCACCCCGCCAATCACCGCTGCCCGGATCGGTCCAAACGCTGGAGATATTGTCTGGCCCTGTACCAATCGCACGCCCCGCGAGCACGATTGCATCGGTCTTGAGTGTTTCTGACCATTCAATTGTTTCGTTGGGCGTTCCTACGATGAACTGCAACGCGTAGGAGTGGTTCTCCGGCTTGATCGGAGCAAAACGCTGGGAGTCCTCGAGAAATTCAACTTCGATCGCACGTTCATCTGCGGGCGACATCATGTAATCGGGCGTGAAGAAATTCCCTTCCAGCATCATCCACATCCGCGAGCCAGGCACGGAGCCGTCCCCCGAAAACCCAGTATCGTCCCCGTCAGGAACAATATTTCCGGTGCGATCCAAGCCCGGGAAAAATCCATCTTGCCCCGGCGCTTTGTTGGATTGAGCATAAGTGACGAATCCTTGATGTATCCCACGGCTTTGCGTGTTGCTTGCCATGCTACGTGCCGTTCGGCGTGCATTTCCCAGCATCGGCAGGATCAGCCCGACCGCTATAGCAACCAAGATTATTGCGATTAGCAACCCTACAAGATTAAACCCACGTTTTCGTGTATTGGTTGGCATCTGATATCTCCGGAAATGAATCGGGAAGCAACGGCCCCGCCTTTCGGAAGGGCCGTTGGGAATCAATCTTTACTATACGCCGTCACCGCATCTTCAAACACCAAAAACGCATCGCTGGCGTTCGGTGCGTCCTCGAAGAGATGGTCAAGTTCGTTCGCATCGGCGTTGCCGTACTTCGTTTGCTCGAACTCGGCGGTGGTCTCGAACGACGTGCTGTTGTCGTTGCGGGTCACGCCGCCGCGCCAGTCGCCGCTGCCGAATTCGGTAAAGACGCTGGAGATATCGTCGCGGCCGGTGCCCAAGGCGCGATCGCCCAGGACGATGGCGGCGGTGCTGAGGGTCTCTTTCCATTCGAGTGCTCGTCGGTCGTCGCCTACTTCGAATTGGTCTTCTTCATCCCGGAGTGCCTCGGCGATACCGAGCGGGGCGTAAGAGAAGTGGTCCGGGGTCAGTCCTTCGTAGTCCGACTTACCGCGTTCAATCTCGGCCTCGGTCGCGCGGGAGTCGGCGGGGTTGATCATATAGTCGGGGGTGAAGAAGTTGCCGTTGAGCATCATCACCAACCGGGCGGAGGGCTGGGTGCCATCGCCCGAGTGAAACGTTTCGGGCCCATCCGGGATGACGTGTCCCGACCCATCAAGGCCGGGGAAGTATCCGTCCTGGCCGCCTTTTTTGTTGGACTGAGCGAAGGTGACGAAGCCCTGGTGGATGCCGCGGAGTTGGGTGTTATTCACCATTTGTCGAGGGGATCGATGGCTTGGGCCAAGTGCGGGCAAGATGAGTCCGACGCCAATCACGATGATTGCGATGACCACAATCAGTTGGATTGCGGTGAAACCTTGATGCTTTGAATGCAAAAACATGAACAGTCTCCTGAGTAGAGAAGTTTCGGAGGTGCCCGAAGCCGTGCGTATGCAGACGTGACAACACGCCCGCCTTAGCGGGTTTCGGGGTAATCAGACTGGACGTGTTCGCGGGAGCGGTGGCGAGAGGGGCCGAGCGACGGGGATAGCTAACAGCGAATGAAAAATAACAGGGAGTTGTCGGCTCGGCAGGTCGCCTGAAACACGGAACATGTCGTGTGACACTTCCGGGGTGGGGCGAACACTTGGGTGGGCCGGGGCGTAACGAACCTCACGGGCCCGAGGACGGCGGGGCGGCCGGCATGTTGGGGAGTCGCTCCTTCCGGAATGCCCCGGCAGACGGCAGGGGCGTGAGAACCTTGTTTGAAATTATCGTCTTGGGCTCCCCGCGTCGAGGATTATTTGCGATGATGCTCGCCCGGCCTTTCACACCCCGACGCCGTGGCTGGCCGATAGGGATTCTCAGATGAAACCATTCCGCCGACATCCCGCCCGCTTGTATCCCTCAGCCCTCTGTCTGGCCGGGGCGGTCGTGTTGCAGGGCGTCGTGGGCTGTGCGACCAGTACCAACACCACGCGTCCCACGACGAGCAATCCATCCGCTTCCGATAAAAACTCCGGCAGCGTCAAGGTAAGCGCCGACCAGCGCATCCGGGCCGGCCAGATCCTCAAGGACAACGGCCAGCTCGCCGCGGCGCTCAACGAGTTCAACCGCGCCCTCGAGTCCAACCCCAATTCCGTCGACGCGGTCATGGGCATCGGCTCGGTCGAGCACGCCCGGGAGCAATACGAAAAAGCCCGCGAGACCTACCGCAAGGCGGTGGGAATGGACGAGACCCGGTCCGACGCCCGCTACTTCCTCGGCCTGATGCAACAGGTGCTCGGCGAGATCGGCGAAGCCATCGCCGAGTATCGACGCGCCCTCGAGCTCAACCCCAACGACCCCGCGACCCACCGCGACCTCGCGACCGCTTACCTCCAGGTCGGTCGACCCGACCTCTCCCTACCCCACGCGGAGAAGGCGGTGCAGCTCCAGCCCGGATCGCAGCCCGCGTGGTGCAACCTTGCGGTGACCTACTCGATCCTCGGCCGATACGAAGATTCGCTCACCGCCTACCGCACCGCGACCGAGATCGATGAGCTCGACGCCCCGGTCCTGCTGGGCATGGGCGACACGCACCTGAAGCTCGGCAACTTCCAGCGTGCGGTCAACACCCTCGCCGAGCTGGTCCGCCAGTTTCCCAGCTCCGTCGCCCACGAGCGTTTCGCCTACGCGCTGTTCCGGGTGTACGAGTTCGACAACTCGATCCAGCACTACCGCCGGGCGTTGGTCTACGACCCCAACGAAACCAACGCGCTCAACGGCCTGGGCGCTTGCTTGCTAACCGACTACCTGCAGCAGCGGAACCTGCGTCGCAAAGCCAAGCTATACGAAGCGCTGGCCGCGTGGCGCAGCAGCTTGCGGATTAATCCCAATCAGCCGCAGATCGTCGACCTGCTGACACGCTACGACCTGCCTGACTGATCACAACACGCGTGCTTGCGATCACCCTGTGATTGCTACCCCATAGCCAGGTCGCTACGCGACCCCGGCGCGTCGCTTGTAACTCAAACCGACGCGGCGTCTTCATCCGCTGCCGGGATATACGGCTCCCAATTTGGGTTCGGTTCCGGGATCAGCGCCGCTACCTCGTCGCGCCAGGCCACGAGTTGCTGGTGCATCGCGGCCATCCGCTCGGGTTGTTCTTGGGAAAGGTCGTTGGTTTCCGATACATCGTATTCCAGGTCGAACAGCTCGAGTTTGCCGTCTTCGAAATGCTCGATGAGTTTGTACTGGCCCGCCCGCACGGCGCCGCTGGGGGTGTCGCCCTGGTTGGAGTAGTGGGGGTAGTGCCAGTAGATCGCGTCGCGATCGATCGTGTTCTCGCCTTGCAGCAAAGGCAAAAGCGACACGCCGTCGACATGTTGCAGCGGCTCGGCAGGGAGCCCCGCGGCTTCGAGGAAGGTGGGGTAAAGGTCGGTTGTGACCACAGGGACAGAGGTTTCGGTCCCCGCCGCGATCGTGCCCGGCCAACTGGCGATCTGACACACCCGGTTGCCACCTTCACGCATCCACCCCTTGCCCTCAGCCATCGGGGCGTTGCACGTCGGCGATCCCTCTGCGGTCGCGAGACCGCCGTTGTCGGAGGTAAATACGGTGAGGGTGTTGTTAGTCAAGCCGAGGCGGTCCAAGGCGTCGAACACCCGTCCGAGGTTGGTGTCGAGGTTTTCGATCATCGCTGCGTAGGCCACATGCGATTGAACGTGGCGACGCTCGATGCGTAGGTGTTTCTTGTGATCGCAGGCGAAGTGAGCGCCCGGTTCGAGCGGGCCTTCGGGGTCGAGCCCCAAACGCTCGGCCTTAGTGCGGTACTTCTCGACCAGGTCTTCGGGGGCCTGGATCGGGGTGTGCACTGCGTAGTGCCAAAGGTTTAAAAAGAACGGCCGATCCGCGTCACGGCCTTCGAGCAGCTTGATCGCTTCGTCGGTGATGCGATCGGTGAGGTATTCGCCTTCGGGGCCGTCGCTGAGGTTGGGGTGTTGATACGGGCTGAAGTAGCCGTGTTTGGGAGCGCCCCAGCCGCAGCCCGCGACGTTCACGTCGAAGCCGTGGTTCTCCGGCGAGCATTGGCCTTCGCCCAAGTGCCACTTGCCGACGTGCCAGGTCTGGTAGCCGCCATCCCGCAGCGCGGTGGCGAGGCTCTTCTCGCTGGCGGGGAGTTGGTAGAAGTACGGCACGTCTTGGAGTTGGCCGACGGAATGGCCGCCGATCCACTGCGTCACGCCGACACGGGCGGGGTGCTTGCCCGAGAGCAGCGCGGCACGCGTGGGTGAGCAGACCGGTGCGGATGCATAGGCATCGGTAAAGCGAAGGCCCTTGGCCGCGAGGCGGTCGAGGTTGGGCGTTTCATAAAACGAACTGCCGAAACAACCCAGATCGGCCCATCCCAGGTCATCGATCAGGATCATCAGGAGGTTGGGTTGGCTCATGCGGACATGATACGTGCCGCCGAGAATGCATCGCTGACTTGGTCCCCTCTCCCCTCGGGAGAGGGGGTGAAGACAGCAATGAGTTTGCAATGGTTTTTACGCGGCGAGTTCGTCCGCCTCGTCGGCCGCGGGTTCCTGGCCTGCGACGATGGGGTGGTACTCTTCGTCTTCGGTGATGACGTGGCCGGAGGTGGTGTGGATCTCGGGGATGGGGTTGTCCTTGAGGTGGATCTTCCACTTCTTTTCCAAATCCGTTTGCACCTCTTCGTCGAGTTTGGCAAAACCCACGCGTCCGCGGCATTTGGGGAAACGCGAGCAACTCATCCACAAACCACGCTTAGAGTCACGCAGGTACAGCGTCGCTTGCGTCTCGTCGCCGCAGGTCGGGCAGAGGATGTCCGTGGTCATCGGCGGGGCCTTGGGCAGCACCACGTGGCCCTTCTTCGGGTCCAGCTTGATGATGTACTGCACCTCGGGGTAGTTCGATGAGGCGAGGAACGGGCCGAACCGTCCGGTGCGGCGGATCATCGGCTTACCGTCCTCGGGGCAGAGGATGTCGGTCAGCTCTGGCTCCATCGGGTTGCCCTCGGCGTCGATCGGCGCGGCGTACTTGCACGGCTCGGGCATCTCGTCGCTGAGCTGTTGGAACTTGACCTTGTCTTCCTTGGTCAGCTTGGACCAGAGGATTTTCTCGCTGGCGTCCTCGGTGGTGACCTTGGGGCGGGCTTTGCCTTTTCCTTTGTAAAGAAGCCATTTCCCGCCGTTGGCCGGGGCGGGGTGGCCTTCGGGTGAGACTTCCACGGGCGGCACGTTGAACGCGGTGCAGGACAGGAAACGGCCGTTGCGCCCGAAACGATACTCGGTCGCGCTGCCACACTTGGGACAGATGTGCGGCGCGGGCTCGCTGACCGCCTTGGCGTGGGTCATCGTCTCGTGCGCGGTGTCGAGCTTTTCCTTGAACGGCACGTAGAACTCGCTGAGCGTGTCGCGCCAGTCTTTGTTCTCCGATTCGATCTCGTCGAGGTGCGCTTCCATCTCGCGGGTGTAGCCCACGTCCATGATGATGGGGAACGCTTCGATGAGCTTGTCTGTGACAACCATGCCCATGTCGGTGGCCTTGAGGCGTTTGTCACGGGGCGTGAGCGTCTCGACGTACTTGCGGTCTTGGATCGTGCTGATGATCGCAGCGTAGGTCGACGGCCTTCCGATGCCTTCTTCTTCCAGCTTCTTTTGCAAACTCGCTTCGGTGAAGCGGGCGGGGGGGCTGGTGAAGTGTTGGGTCGGATCGAGGTCGATCGGGCCGAGCTGCTGGTTCTCTTCGAGCTTGGGCAGGATGAAGTCGTCGGATTTGGGCATGCCCATGACCTTGAGGAAGCCGTCGAAGACGAGGGTTCGGCCGGTAGCGCGGAAAGTCGCATCCACGCTAGTGGGTTTGATCGTGACTGCGGTTGCGTCCCACTGGGCGGGGACCATCTGGCAGGCCACGAAGCGACGCCAGATCAGGTCGTACAGCCGGAACTGTTCGTCGCTGAGCTTGGTGCGGATCGAGTCGGGCGTGATCGTTACGTCGGTTGGGCGGATGGCTTCGTGGGCTTCTTGCGCGTCTTTATTCGAAGATTTATAGAAGTTGGGCTTTTCGGGAAGATATTGGTCGCCGTGTTTATCGCCGACGTAGCTGCGAACGCTGTTGAGCGCTTCTTTGGACAGGTGGGTGCTGTCGGTCCGCATGTAGGTGATCAGGCCGGTCTGGCCGCGGGCCCCTTTGAGGTCGATGCCCTCGTAGAGCTGCTGGGCCACCCGCATGGTTCGACGCAGGTTGAAGCCCAGACGGGTGGACGCTTGTTGCTGCAGGGTCGACGTGATGAACGGCGGGCTGGGGCGCGACTTGGTGCGCTTTGTTTCGATCGCGGTGATCGAGTAATCGGGAGCACCACTCGCTACGCCGCCGAGGTATTTCACGCGGGCCTTGGCGGGGCCTTTGCCCTTGGGGTCTTCCCAAGCGTTGGTGTCTTGGAGGTCGAAGCCCAGCGTTTGCGCCGCGGCGAGGGCGGTGTCGCGGTCGGTGGGGTTGAATTTCTTGCCCTGGTATTCGGTGAGCTCGGCTTTGATGCAGCCGTGATCGCTCAGCCAGGCGTTCTGGTCTTTGATGGTGCGGTCGTTTTCCATCTCGCCGACGTTGATGAAGTCGCGCCACTGGTCGCCCAGTGCTCCGGCCTTCGCCATATCGGGGGTGAACAGGCCGGTGAGCTTCCAGTATTCGTCGGGGATGAACGCGTCGATCTCGCGTTCGCGTTCGACAACTAAACGCGTGGCCACGGACTGCACACGCCCGGCACTCAACCCGCCAGCTACTTTCTTCCACAGCAGCGGACTGACCTGGTAGCCCACGATGCGGTCGAGGATCCGCCGGGCCTGCTGGGCATCGACGCGGTTGGTCTCGAGCGGGCGGGGTTGGCTGAAGGCGTTTTCGATCTCCGCCTTGGTGATGGCGTTGAAGACCACCCGCTTGGCGTTCTCCACGGGGTAGTCCAGGGCGTGGGCGCAGTGCCAGGCGATCGCCTCCCCCTCGCGGTCGAGGTCGGTCGCGAACCAGACGTCAGCGGCCTTCTTCGCGGCCTTCTTCAGCTCGCCCACGGTTTTCTTCGAATCGGGCATGACCTCGTAGGTCGGCTCGAAGCGGTTTTCGAGGTCCACGCCGGGCACGGGGTTCTTTACGCCCTTGGGGTTGCGGCTGGGCAGGTCGCGGATGTGTCCGACGCTGGCCATGACGACGTAGTCGTCCCCGAGGTACTTATTTATAGTCTTAGCTTTTGTCGGTGATTCGACGATCACCAAGTGCTTGCCCGTGGCATCGGGGACCTTGGCCCGGCCCGTACTCTTGCGGGGAACCTTTTTCTTGGTGGTTTTGGAGGTGGTGGGCTTCTTTTTGGCCATGGTGGGGGCTTTTTTGCGGTTTCACGGGGGAGAGTGGGCAGGAAATTCGCTGCCGCTATTGGCCGAATACGACGCTAAATCACGGCGGGTTCACTCCCGGGATCGGCTGAGTTCTATCGGCGAGTATCGGGCCGATCAAGGCGGAACACTTAAACAGGTTTCATTTGCGGTGTCAAGAATCGAATTTAAATATAGTTTTTTCAATAACTTGAAGCGTGTCGAATAAATTTTTGCGATCAGGTCATACTGGGGCCTGGGGCGACGACTATCCGGTGAAAGGCCCGCCATGACCGACGACCAAGCCCTGGAACGATACGCCGCGACCCAAGACCCCGATGCTTTTCGGTGTCTGGTGCTGCGTTATCAGCGGATGGTGTACGCCGCGTCGCACCGGTGCCTCAACAACCACGCCGATGCCGAGGACGCCACCCAGGAGACTTTTCTCCGGCTGGCCAAGAACGCCGGGCGGATCCACGGCCGAGTGGGGGCGTGGCTGCACCGCTGTGCGACCCACGTCGCCATTGACCGGATCCGCAGCGACTCGGCCCGCCGGCGGCGCGAGGACGCCACCTCCCGCTCCGAGGCCGACCATTCCCCAAAATCCGCCGAGGAGGCTCGCGAACTCGACCAGGCGGTGGACCAAGCCATCGCCGAGCTCAGCCCCGCCGATCGCGAGGCCTTGGTCGGCTACTACCTCCAAGGCCGGACGCAGGTCGAGTTGGCCGAGGAAGCGGGTATTTCGCAAGCCGGGATGAGCCGCCGCCGGGACCGAGCGCTCGCCAAGGTCCGCCGACAACTCAAACGCCGAGGCATCGTCGCCGCGGCCGGGGCGGTGGTCGCGTCGCTCGAGGGCTACACCGCCCAAGCCCAAATCGCCACGCCGCTCACCGAGAGCCTGCTCCGCATCGGCGTCTCGGGGATCACTTCAGAAACCCTCACCAAAGGAGGCCTGCTCATGGCATCGTCTTGGACCACCGGAAAACTCGTCGCCGTCCTCAGCGTGTCAGGACTCTTGGTCGCCGGCAGCGCCGCGATCATGGCCACCACGGGTGAAGACCCCACACCCGTCTCGATGCCCGCTTCTGCATCCACACTCGCGATGAAGAGTGGTTCGCTCGACGCCATTGCTGCGCCAAGGCCTACGTCGGCTAAGGTCGGCGACTTTGATGTCACCTTCGAAACCGTCGCCCCGCAGTCGCTGGTCTACAGCGAACACCCTTTCACTGAAGATCAGATCCCCCGCATCGGGATGGAGTGGTTCCCCCGCTTAATGGGCGAAATCGAAAACGGCGCTTACGACGTCGCCGGCCCCCCGGTCTTGATCTTCCACGAGAACCCCGAAGACCCCCAAGACCTCACGCTGAATTTAAGCATCCCCGTCAGCGGCGCCGACCTCGAGTCTCCGCCTAGCGAAGGGTTTCATGCTTATACCACTGAGCCGTACTACTGCGCCCGCATCGAAGTCAGCGACGAGCCGATGATGTTCGGCAACATCGCCAACGCCTACTACGACGCGTTGGAAGAAGCGGGCTACGAACTCGGCTACGAGTTCCGCATGGTCATCTATCGTGTCCACCAGGTGCAAGGCCGGACCATCAACGACATCCATCTGCAGGTCGAGATATTGAAGCATCCGGAATGATCAAGTCATGTAAATGATGTGAAGTGTTGCGTGTGCGTGCTACTCCATGGTCGCATCAAGTGCTTGTCTTTTCGGATCATCGGATGGCATCTCGATCCACCGTACGCTGCGGAAGCGTTTGAGCCAGGTGCGTTGTTGTTTGGCGAAACGTCTTGTCAGAATCTTGGTGCGTTCGAACGCATCATCGATGTTCTTGATCAAGCGGTCGGCGGCACCGGGGAACTGGCCGGGGTACTTCGCGGCGAGGACTTGCTTATAGCCCAACGCCTCGGCCGACTGGGTGCCGGGTTGGAGTTTGCCTTCGGCAACCAAGCGATCTACTTCGGCGGGCAGCGACTCGCCGCCGATACACACGTCCGCGGCGAGTTGAGGGTCGACCTTCTCGGGGTAGAACATCGCTTTCACGCGGAGATTGATCCGCGGGTTGATGTCGTCGACGTCCCAGCGGAGGCCCAGGAGGATCGGGTCGTGGCGGTAGGAGGGGATTTCGGATTTCGGATTTCGGATATCGGATTCTTCCGCCCACTGTTGTTGGAGTTCGCTGATGGGTTGTCCGGTGAGGTGATGGACTTCGAGGGCGCGGGTCAACCGCTGGCGGTCGGCGGGGGTGATGCGTTCGGCGGCGGCGGGGTCGATGGCTTGGAGGCGTTCGTGCAGCTCGGCACTCGGGAAGTCGTTGAGGGTGGCGCGGAAGGCTTCGTCTTGGCCGGGGCCGACGAAGAGGCCCTCGAGCAGGGCTTTGAGGTAGAGGTTGGTCCCGCCCACGACGACCGGGGTTTGGCGGGCTTGCTGAAGCGCGGCAATCTTTTCTTCGGCCTGCTTGAGCCAGTCGTGGACGGTGAAGCGTTCGGTCGGCTCAACCAGATCGACCAGGTGGTGGGGGACCCGCTGGCGCAGTTCCGGGGGCGGCTTGGCGGTGCCCGCGTCGAGGTGCCGATACACTTGCATCGAGTCGGCCCCGAGGACTTCGCCGCCCAGGTGCTCGGCGAGTTGGGCGGCGAGGTTGGACTTGCCCCCCGCGGTGGGGCCGAGGATCACGATGGGGCGGGGCAGCGGGGCGGTCATGGGTTTCAGTCAGCGGATTTAGGGAGGTCGAGTCGAACGCATTTTAGGAAAGTCGCGACACACAGCGCATCGTTACGGCCAAACCCGCCGGACGCCTTTGGGAGTCGAGCATGAATGAACTAACGATCGAAACCTGGACCGCGGGACAGATGACCGAAGCGCAGTTCCACGCGGGTTGTGTGTTGCATCATGCGGCGTTCCCCAAGCCGGGCCGAACGATCGACGGGGTGATCGAAAAGAAACGGCCGGTGTGGATGGGCACGGACGAGGCGGGCGTGGTGCCCGGGCCGTTGGTGTCGGACACGCCGCCGGTGCGTTTTGTGATCCGCGGTGAGGGCGGAGCGCTCGTCGCGAACGCAGCGATCCTGACGCGGACGATCTCGACCGCGCAGGGTGAGCTGACGGTGTCGGGTCTGCTGGATGTGGCGACCTCTCCGAGCGTGCGCGGCCAGGGGTTGGGGGTGAAGGTGGTGCAGGCGGCGTGGGCATCGGTCGACGACGGTACACACCCGCTGTGCGTGTTTGAGACCGGCGAGGCCCGGCCGTTTTACGAGAAGCTCGGCGCCCGCGTGGTCGATAACACCATCATCGATTCGACGCATCCGACATCGCCACGTAACAACCCTTTCGAGGATGCATGGGTCATGGTTTACCCGGCCGAAGCGGCTTGGCCGGAAGGCGAAATCGATCTGCGTGGGCCGGGTTACTGAGTGATTTTCCTGATCGAGAGTGACATAGTGTTGGCACTCTTCAGGTCAGAGATCTGGCATAATTTGACACGTTCAGTGGGTAAGGTCCGGGCCTAGCGCATCGGATCTTGGAGTTGGAAATTGATGCCCCGCACGGGTTGCCTCCCTCTTTTCCGGGGGCATCTCTTCGGCGAGGCGATTCGTTAAATTTTCTGTTCGCAGGGGTCCATGTCCGTATAGGCTCGGCGCGATCGTTTCGCGCCTGGTAGCCGGGGAAGATCACACGCAGCAGATCAGGGGTCCGCCCGACGGGCGGCAACAGTGTAGCGCGATCGCTGCGCCTGAGCCGTCTCGTCTTCCGGGGGTGGTGCGCGCCTTTCGGGGATGCAATGTTCCATTTTTATCGGCACGGGCGAAGCGGAAGAAGTGCGTGGTCACTTCCGTCGCTTCATGAGCAGAGGACACGAAGGTTGGAACGACACGTTCGATCAGCAGTTCGACGATCGGGCGGTGTGGTTCTACCTCACCAACGAAAGGGGCAAGCACCTTGCGGCCGCTCGCCTGATTTTCAGAAAGGCAGGTGAACATAGCGGGCCGCTCCCTTCGGACCTGGGCGATCTGTCCCGGTTCCTTCCGCCGGACGACGGGACGGTGGCGATGTCGCAGGCCGGCAGCACGATCAACACGGCGACGCTGCCCGGAAGCGCGTCCCCGGAAGCGTTGCTCGCGCGGTCGGCTTCACAGCCGCCGTCGCCATCGGACATGGGTTCGGTCGCGGTGCAGACGGACGCTTCGCAGGCGCCACCAATTACGCAACCCATGATCGCGCCCGGCGCGATCTGCGAAGCCTCGGGTATGTCGTTCAAGAGCCGCCGCCACCTCGCGCTGTTGCTGCCGATCTACATGCGGTGGATGCAGCAACGCCAGCTCGGCGCGATCTACTCGCTCTACGACGCGGACAACGAGTTCGTCAATTGGTTGCAGTGCCAGTTGTTGCTGTTCCGCCACGTTCGCGGCGCGACCGTGGCCTTCGACGAGTTTCGTTACAAAGACGGCGACCCCGTCACCTGGCAGGCCACGGTGCTCGACCCGCTGCTGCGGACCCAGTCGCTGGCCAACGCGCAGCGCAATCGGCGGGAGGCGTGGGACGGCCAAGCCCCCAAGGTAGAGGTGATCGACCACGTCCCCCAAACGCTCCAGCTTCCCAAGCCCGTGCCGCAGCCCGCGGTGCTCCAACAGCCCGAGCCCGCCGATGCCGCGGCGTGGATTCCGTAAAGCCATGGCAACCATCCCATCGCGTTAACACCGCAACCCTCCAAACCCACACGAACGCCCGGCCAGGAACCGGGCGTGTTTTATTTCCCTAAAAACGGTTTCCGTACAGGCTGTGATTCAACCGCAAACGCCTGCTAAACTGTTTGTTGCAAGGCGTTCGCGATGCCGCAGCGCTGTCCAGGCCTGCAAGCCCTCGCCTCAGGGCCCGTAATCGCCTACGCCTTGGCCTGCCCCCGCCACCTCAACCCCGCGACCACGACAAGAGACCGCACCATGAGCGCTTACAGCAACTACCTCCAAGAGATCGAAGAACGCCAAGCCGACGGTCTCCACCCCAAGCCCATCGACGGGGCCGAGCTGCTGAGCGAGATCATCGAGCTGATCAAAGACTCCGCCAGCCCCCACCGCGAAGACTGCCTGAAGTTCTTCACCTACAACACCCTGCCCGGCACCACCAGCGCCGCGGGCGTCAAGGCCGCCTTCCTTAAAGACATCATCCTCGGCACCACCGCCGTCGAAGAAATCTCCCCCGACTTCGCCTTCGAACAGCTCTCCCACATGAAGGGCGGCCCCTCGATCGAAGTGCTCCTCGACCTCGCGCTCGGCGAAGACGAAGCGATCGCCAAGCAAGCCGCCACCGTCCTCAAAACCCAGGTCTTCCTCTACGACGCTGACACCGCCCGCCTCCAAGCCGCGTTCAAGGCCGGCAGCGCCATCGCCAAGGACATCCTCGACAGCTACGCCCAAGCCGAGTTCTTCACCAAGCTCCCCGATGTCCCTGAGACCATCGACCTGGTCACCTATATCGCCGGCGTCGGCGACATCTCCACCGACCTGCTCTCGCCGGGGGCCGAGGCCCACTCCCGCTCCGACCGCGAGCTCCACGGCAAGTGCATGATCACACCCGAAGCCCAGGAAGAAATCGTCGCCCTCCAAAAAGAGCACCCGGGCAAACGCGTCGTCCTCATCGCCGAGAAGGGCACCATGGGCGTCGGCTCGTCCCGCATGTCCGGCGTCAACAACGTCGCCCTCTGGATCGGCCAGCCCGCCAGCGAATACGTCCCCTTCGTGAACATCGCCCCCGTCGTCGCCGGCACCAACGGCATCTCGCCGATCTTCCTCACCACCGTCGACGTCACCGGCGGCATCGGCCTCGACCTCCAAAACTGGGTCAAGAAGAAAGACGCCGATGGCAACGTCGTCCGCGACGACAACGGCGACCCCGTCCTCGAACAGGCCTACTCCGTCGACACCGGCACCGTCCTCACCATCAACACCAAGGAAAAGAAGCTCTACAAAGACGGCCAGGTCGTCCACGACGTCGCCAAGGCCTTCACGCCCCAGAAGATGGAGTTCATGCGGGCCGGCGGCTCCTACGCCATCGTCTTCGGCAAGAAGCTCCAGACCTTCGCCGCCCAGACCCTGGGCGTCGACGCCCCGCCCGTCTTCGCCCCCTCCAAAGAAATCTCCCACGAAGACCAAGGCCTCACCGCCGTCGAAAAGATCTTCAACCGCAACGCCGTCGGCGTCACCCCCGGCAAGGTGCTGCACGCCGGCTCGGACGTCCGCGTCGAGGTCAACATCGTCGGCTCCCAGGACACCACCGGCCTCATGACCTCCCAAGAGCTCGAGGCCATGGCCGCCACCGTCATCTCGCCCATCGTCGACGGCGCCTACCAGTCCGGCTGCCACACCGCCTCGGTCTGGGACACCAAGGCCCAGGCCAACATCCCCAAGCTCATGAAGTTCATGAACGACTTCGGCCTCATCACCGCGCGTGACCCCGGAGGAGACTACCACGCGATGACCGACGTCATCCACAAAGTCCTCAACGACCTCACCGTCGACGACTGGGCCATCATCATCGGCGGCGACTCCCACACCCGCATGTCCAAGGGCGTCGCCTTCGGCGCCGACTCCGGCACCGTCGCCCTCGCCCTCGCCACCGGCGAGGCCTCCATGCCCATCCCCGAATCCGTCAAGGTCACCTTCAAGGGCCAGATGAAGCCCTACATGGACTTCCGCGACGTCGTCCACGCCACCCAGGCCCAGATGCTCGACCACTTCGGCGGCGAAAACGTCTTCCAGGGCCGCATCATTGAGGTCCACCTCGGCACCCTCCTCGCCGACCAGGCCTTCACCTTCACCGACTGGACCGCCGAGATGAAGGCCAAGGCCTCCATCTGCATCTCCCAGGACGACACCCTCATCGAGTCCCTCGAACTCGCCAAGTCCCGCATCGAGGTCATGATCCTCAAGGGCATGGACAACCACAAGAAAGTCCTCCAAGGCCTCATCGACCAGGCCAACGCCCGCATCGCCGAGATCCGCTCCGGGGAAAAGCCCGCCCTCAAGCCCGACGACAACGCCAAGTACTACGCCGAGTTCGAGGTCGACCTCAACCAGGTCAACGAGCCCATGATCGCCGACCCGGACGTCCACAACGAAGACGTCTCCAAACGCTACACCCACGACACCATCCGCCCGCTGTCCTACTACGCCGGCGAGAAGCACGTCGACCTGGGCTTCGTCGGCTCCTGCATGGTCCACAAGGGCGACATGAAGATCCTCTCCCGCATGCTCCGCAACCTCGAGGACGAGCACGGCGACGTCGAGTTCAAAGCCCCCCTCGTCGTCGCCGCCCCGACCTACAACATCATCGATGAGCTCAAGGAAGAGGGCGACTGGGACACCTTGGAAAAATACTCCGGCTTCGTCTTCGACGACGAGGCCCCCAAAGACACCGCCCGCAAAGAGTACGACGACATGATGTACCTCGAGCGCCCCGGCTGTAACCTCTGCATGGGCAACCAGGAAAAGGCCGAGAAAGGCGACACCGTCATGGCCACGTCGACGCGCCTGTTCCAGGGTCGCGTTGTTGAGGACTCCGACGAGAAGAAAGGCGAGTCGTTGCT
>JBCCWB010000032.1:0-23525 GCA_039194345.1 Planctomycetota bacterium | reverse complement strand
TCAAGGCAGGCGTGTTCCTGCTGGGCCGGCTGTTCCCCGCGTTCGCGCCGGCGGCGGGGCTCTCCGCCGGGGCGGGGGTCGACATCTGGCCGCACCTGCTGACGTGGTTCGGCGCGGTGACGATGCTCTACGGCGGCGTCACGGCCGTGAACCAGCACGACCTCAAACGCGTCTTCGCCTACACCACCGTGTCGCAGCTCGGCCTGCTCATGGCGATGTACGGCCTGGCGGGCTTCGACTACTACGGCGTCCCCACGATCGACTTCGACATCACCCAGATCGCCAACCACGCGTTCTACAAAGCCCCGCTGTTTATCACCGCCGGGGCCATCGGCCACGTCGCCTCGCGTTCGCTACCCGAGCTCTTCGGCGCGTTCCACAAGCACAAAGCCATCTGCCTCACGATGCTGCTGGCGGGCTACGCACTCGCGGCCGGGCCCGGCACGATCAGCTTCGCAGCAAAAGAGCTGTTTCTCTACGCCATCGTCCACGCAGCCAGGTACGAGCCCTGGCTGTGGTTGATCCTGGTGATGACCATCGTGACCGCGGCGTGCAACGTGGCGATCTTTGTCCGCCTGCTCACCACGCTTATGGGCTGGAAGTTTGGCCTAAAGGCGGAGCCCAAGCACGATGAGCACGACGACCAGCACCACGAACATCATCACGAGCACGGCTTCTGGGGCGCGCTGATCTGGCTGCCCGCCGTGCCACTGGTGGCGTTGCAATACCTCGGCGGCATCATCACGCCGCTGTGGAACTTGATCTTCCTACCGTTTGAGAAGTACGCGTTCTACGAAGGTTTCCACGGCAAAGTGCCTTCGCTGCTCCACGCCCTCTTGCATCCCGGGCTGCCACTGCTGTTCTCGCTGTTAGCGATCGGCCTGGGTGTCTTGCTGGGCATCAGCAAGCTCCTGCGGGGTCAACACACCGACATCAATGACTATATCTACCCCGCAACCGAGGCGATCAGCGTCCGCTGCGGCCGCGCCCTGTTTGCGTTGCTTCAGAACGGCAACCTTCGTTACTACATCCTGCTGGTGCTGGTAACGCTGAGTGCGACGTTCTGCCTCAGCGTGTACTACGACCGGGCGATGATCGATGTCGTCGCTGAGGAAGCGGGCAAAGCGTTTGAGCTGCCCTTCGGCGTCATCCTGGGTGTATTGATCTGTGCGAGCGCCCTGCTGCTGCCGGTACTCAGCCAACGGGTCATCCGCGTGCTGCTGCTGGGTTCGTGCGGCTTTACGGTGGTAGCGATGTACATCGTGTATCAGGCGCCCGACCTGGCGCTGACACAGCTGATGGTCGAGATCATCTCGGTCTTGCTGTTCGTCTTGGTGCTGCGTCTGCTGCCCGCCGACCCGGAAGGCAAGCGGCGCGTCGGTCGGTCGTGGCGTGCGGCGGTGGGGGTTGTCACCGGGCTGATATTCGGCTGGATGACGCTGGTCGCCGCGACGGGTGATCCCGCCCAGCAGCTCGGCGACTGGTTCGTGCAGAACTCGTACCACGGCGAGAAGCTCGCCGACGGCACCTACGGCCGGGGCGGCGGCGGCTTCAACGTCGTCAACGTGATCCTCGTCGACTTCCGCGGCTTCGACACGATGGGTGAAGTCACCGTGCTGGCGTTGGCGGCGCTGGGCGTCTGGTCCATGCTGCCCGGCCGACGGAAGGAGTTGGAAAACCTATGAGCTCGATCCTCCTGCGCACCGCGCTGAAAATCATCTTCCCGCTCGTGCTGATGTTCGCGGCCTACACCGCGCTCAAGGGCCACAACGCACCCGGCGGCGGGTTCATCGGCGGCCTGATGGCATCGGTCGCGCTGCTGCTATACCGGATGGCCAACGGACGAAACGCGTTGGTCAAGCTGATGCCCTTCCACCCGCGGATGCTGGTGTCGGCCGGGCTTGGTATCGCGCTAGCCACAGCGATCGCCCCGCTGTTCTTTGGCAAGCCGATACTGACCTCGCTGGTCATCGACGAACTACACATCGGCTTTGGCCAGTCCATCCACTTTGCGTCCGCGGTGTTTTTTGATGCCGGGGTGCTGATGGTGGTGGTGGGTGTGTCGGTGGGCATGATCCAACGACTGAACGAAGAGATCGATGTGCGTGAGCTTCGGGCTGAGGCGGAACGCGAAGCGAAACAGGAGGCGGCGACATGACTTTTGTCCTTGCGGCATGTGTCGCGGTTTGTTTTGGCGTCAGCGTTTATCTGCTGCTTGGTCGTGACCTCAAGGGCGTGGCGATGGGTGTGTTCCTGATCGGCCACGCGGCGAATATGAGCATCCTCGCGATGAGCGGCTCGCCGGTGCCGACCGAACAAGAAATCAACAGCGGCATGGCGATCGCTGAGCTCAAAGAAGCCCCCCTGTCGTCCTACGACACCCCGTCGCCGGCCCTCGGCGGCATGGTCGATCCGCTGCCCCAGGCGTTGATCCTCACCGCGATCGTCATCGGCTTCGCGGTGATGGGGTTCTTGCTCACGCTGCTGGTCATCACGGCCCGCTCGGCGGGTACGCTGGAGCTGGGCGAGCTCGCCAAGGATGAGCAGGCCGAGGCCTCGCTGGCAGATGAGCCCAACGCGGTGCCGGGAGGTGCGGCTTGAGCGATCCAACGAACAACTGGTTGATCCTGATGGTGGCGGTGCCTGTCGTGATGGGCCTGCTGTGTGTGCCGTTGGTCAACCTGCCCAAGCTTTGCCGTTTGATCAGCCTGCTGAGCTTCTCAGCCACATTCATCACCGCGCTGGTGCTTCTGGGCCAACTCGGCACGTGGGGCGATGAAAAGACCGGCGGGATCATGGTCTCGCAGATGGGCGACTGGGCCGCGCCGTACGGCATCACGCTCGTCTTCGATTCCATGTCGGGATTGATGCTCGCGGGGGCGTCCCTCGTGGCGTTGTTCACGACGCTGCACGCTGTGGGGTCACTGCCCGCCCGGACCGAACGCCGGTACTTCCATCCGCTGGTGAACTTCCTCATGCTGGGGGTCAACCTCAGCTTCCTCACGGGTGACCTGTTCAACCTCTTCGTTGCGTTCGAGATCATGCTGATGGCCAGCTACGGCCTGCTGGTGATCGGCGGCGGCAAGGCCCAACTCCGCCAGGCGTACAAATATGTCGTGATGAACCTGCTCGCGTCGAGCGTCTTCGTGATCGCGGCGGGCATGGCGTACGGCATGTTCGGCACGCTCAACATGGCCGACCTCGCCCGGCTCACCGCCGAGCTGTCGGCTCGCGATGAACTGCCCACCGGGTTCGCCGCCTTGGGCGTGTTGTTCCTGTTTGTGTTCACCCTCAAGGCGGGCGTGTTCCCGCTTTGGTTCTGGCTGCCCGACACCTACCCGACCTTGCCGATCTCGATCGCGGGGTTGTTCGGCGGCGTGCTGACCAAGGTCGGCCTGTACGCGATCGCCCGGACGTTCTCACTGATCTTCCTGGCGGGCGACGCCCGTGCGGTGATCGTGCCGATCCTCGCGGTGGGTGCGGCGCTGACCATGTTCGTCGGCGTGCTCGGCGCATTGGCTTACACCAGCATGCGACGTGTGCTGAGCATGATGCTGATCGTCGGCGTGGGCTACTCGCTCTTCGGCATCGTCATCATGACCGAAGGGTCGCTCCAAGGTTCCGCCTTCTACATGCTGCAGTCGATGATCGTCATGGCCGCGGTGTTCCTCTGCTGCGGCCTGATCGAACGGGCCACCGGCACCGACGACGTCGGCCGGATGGGCGCGTTACTGCAACAACCCAAGCTCATCGGCCTGGGTGTGATGGTGTTCATCGCCCTGCTGAGCATTGTCGGCCTGCCGCCGACCTCCGGCTTCCACGGCAAACTCATCATCATCCGCGAAGGCCTGACCGCTTCGTTCTGGCTCGTCGGCGCGACCGCCCTGCTGGTCGGCGGGCTGAGCCTGCTGGCGGCGCTGCGGGTCTGGGGCACGACTTTCTGGGGCCCTGCCCCCACCGAGGCGTCTGAAGCCGAGGGCGATGAACACGCCCAAACCAAGCGGCTGCCATTCAGCGAACGTACCGCGGCTTGGGGCCTGATCCTGGCCTCGCTGCTTATAGGCTTCGTCGCCGAGCCGGTGGTGAACACCGCGGGCCGAGCGGGCGAGCAACTCGCTCAGCCGCAGGCATATGTCGATGCCGTGCTGAACAACCCGCGTTATGCCGCCGACGCCCTGGCCAAAGCCAAGCCCGGCGACAAGAAATCCAACTACGACACCCACGACAAGCCCCACAAGGCTGAGGAGCAGCAACATTGATAAATAAATTCCTGCTGAACCTCTTCCTGATGGTCGCATACATCGCTCTCTCGGGCGACGTCTCGTTCCTCAGCGCCTTGGCGGGCTTCATCATCGGTCTGCTGATTGTGACCGCGATCAGCCGAGCGACCGGGCGTGGTGGCTACCTGCGTCGAGTCTGGGGAGCTTTCCGCTTCGGGATCTATTTCATCTACATCCTGGTGAAGGCGAACCTCGGCGTGGCCAAGGAAATCCTGACGCCGGGCTTCAGCATGGCGCCGCGGATCATCCGCTACCCGCTGGACGGGTTGTCGGAAGTCGAGATCACCACGCTGGCCAACGCGATCACGCTGACCCCCGGCACGCTGTCGGCCGACATCACCGAAGACGGCAAGACGCTGTACATCCACGCCATGTATGCCGAGAGCCGCGAAGAAGCGGTCGCCGAGCTGGACGAATTGAAGGTGTGGCTCCTGCGGGAGGTGTTTGACCATGAACTTTGAACTGCTGACCGAACTCTTCAATTCGTATTGGCCCACGGTCCTCGCTGCAGCGCAGGACGCAGCCGAGGACGACCTGCCCGAGCGTGGCGAGATGGTCCCGTTCCTCGAGTTCGCGGTGTCCACGGGCGTGTACGTGCTGTGCCTGGGCATGGGCCTGTGTCTGATCCGCTTGGTCAAAGGTCCCGAGCTGGCCGACCGGGTTTTGGCGGCGGACCTCTTGTCGCTGCACGTGGTGGGGCTGGTCGTGCTGCTAACCATCTACGTCGGCAACCTGGTTTTCTTCGACGCGGCGCTGGTCGTGGCGATCATCGGGTTTGTCAGCACGCTGGGCTTTGCCCAGTACATCTTCGCCACCGCCCCGCGGACGATCGACCCCGATGCGCCGCGTGTGCCCCAGGCTTCGGATAACGCACCGGCTGGAGAACCCTCGTGAACACCATGACCGACATCATCGCTGGCTGCTTCGTACTGGTCGGCCTGTTCTTCTTCCTGGTCGGCGCGGTGGGCATCATCCGCATGCCCGACACGTACCACCGCCTCCACGCCGCCACCAAGTCGTCCACGCTGGGCCTGATCGGCCTGCTGGTCGGCGTGGTGTTCCACATCGGCACCGGCGCGGTGGACGCCAAAGTCATCACCGTGATCATCTTCGCCTTCGTCGCCGGCCCGGTCGGATCGCACATGCTGGCCAAGGCTGCGCTCCGCGTCGGCGACCGCCAGTGGGAGGGCACCCTCTCCGACGACCACGCCGAAGACGGCCTGAGCTAATCCGCCCGCAGCCCTTCGATAGTCCGCACAAAATTCACGCATCCTTCGATGGCAGAGCACATTAAATGTGCCTAGGCTATGCCGATGTTGTGGATGGTGTTGGGCATTTTTGCACTGGCGGCGGTTTCGCCGCCGCTGATCAAGCGGCTGGGCGACCGGGCCGGCTGGCTTTTGGCCCTGGGCCCGTTGGCGGTGCTAGTCTACTGGATCGTGCATTGGCCCGAAGTCATCGGCGGGCAGATGGTCCAGACCCTGCCCTGGGCCGAGTCGCTGGGGGTTGAGATCGCGCTGGTCGGCGACGGCCTGGCCGGGGCGATGTCCATGCTCATCAGCGGGATCGGCGCCCTGATCGTCGTCTACGCCTCGGGCTACCTCCACGGCGATCCACGGCTCGGCAAGTTCTACAGCTACCTGTTCATCTTCATGGGCGCGATGCTCGGGATGGTGATCAGCGACAACCTGATCACGTTGTTCGTGTTCTGGGAGATGACCAGCGTCAGCTCGTACCTGCTGATCGGATTCAACCACAAGAAACTCGACAATCGCGATGCGGCGCTGAAAGCGCTCTTGGTCACCGGCGGTGGCGGGCTCGCCCTGCTGGCGGGCATCATCATGCTCGGCTTCATCGGCACGTCGACGGGCTTGTCGTTTGGCGAAGCCCTCCGCGTTTCGACGCTGATCGAACACGCCGAGGCGATCCAGGCGCACACGCTGTTCGCTCCGATGCTGATCCTGATCCTGCTGGGCTGTTTTACGAAGAGCGCCCAGTTCCCCTTCCACTTCTGGCTGCCCTCGGCGATGGCGGGCCCGACGCCGGTGTCGGCGTACCTGCACTCGGCGACCATGGTCAAGGCGGGGGTCTTCCTGCTGGGTCGGATGCACCCTGTGCTGGGCGGCAACACGCTTTGGATCGCGGTGGTCACGACCGTGGGCGCGTTGACCATGCTGATCGGCGCGGTCATGGCCGTGGGCCAACGCGACATGAAGGGCATCCTCGCCTACACCACGATCAGTGTGCTGGGCACGCTCGTGATGCTGCTGGGCGTCGGGACCGACCGGGCAATCGAGGCCGCGGTTGCGTTCCTGTTTGCCCACGGCCTGTACAAAGCCGCCCTGTTCATGGCCGCGGGCAACGTCGACCACGCCACGGGCACCCGCGATGTGACCCAGCTAGGCGGCTTGCGAAGACTGATGCCTTGGACCGCCGCCGCCGCGTTGGTGGCGGCGCTGAGCAAAGCCGGGGCCCCGCCGATGTTCGGCTACCTCGGCAAAAAGCTGCTGCTGGAAGCCAAGCTCAACATCGAAACGCTGAGTCTAGTCCTCACGGCCGCCGCGGTGATCGCCAACATCTGCATGGTTGCGGTCGCGTTGCTGCTCGTACTCAAGCCGTTCTGGGGCGAGCCGCGTGAGACGCCGCGCAAAGCGCACGAGTTGCCGTTGTCGATGAACCTTGGGCCGATGCTGCTGGCGGGACTGGGGCTGTTCGTAGGGCTGATCCCCAAGGTGTTCGACGAAACGCTGGGCGAGGCGATGGCGTCGGCGATCCAAGGCGAGCAGTTGGAGATGAAGCTCAAGCTGTTGTTCGGCTTGAGTGTGGAATCACTCATCGTGGTCGGGTTGAGCTTCGGCGCATTGGGATTGGGTTATCTGCTGTACCGCTTCCTTCGGCCGGGCTTTACGCTCTGGGCACCCATCCGCCGTATCAGCCAACTCGGCCCGAACCACTGGTACCAAGTGCTGCTGGCGGGCCTATTGAAGTTTGCGGCGATCCATACGCAGGTGGTGCAGTCCGGTTTCCTGCGGCGTTACCTGATGGTGGTCGTCTCAGTTTTTGCCTTAGCGGCAGGACCCTTGGCGTATGTGGCCTTCGGCAACGGCCAAGACGTTTCGTCGCTCGGCACGGTCAAGGTGCATGAGCTGCTGCTGGCGTTGCTCGTCGTGGCCGGGGCGATCTACGGCGTCTTGTCGAAATCACGGCTCGCGGCGGTCGCCTCGATCGGCGGCTCGGGCATCGGCCTGGCGGTGTTGTTTGCGGTGTACGGCTCGGTCGATCTGGCGATCACCCAACTCATGGTCGAAACGCTGATGGTCGTCATCCTGGTGCTGGTGTTGCTACGGCTACCGCAACTGACCAAGACCTCGAAGCTGTCCCGCCGGGGACGCGACTTGGTGATCGCCGCGGCGGGCGGCGCGACGGTCACGCTGATGGTGTTGGCCACCGCGACGGTCGAGATGCCCGCGACCGTCTCGGCGTACTACCTGAACAACGCTGCGCCCGAGGCCTACGGCCGAAACGTGGTCAACGTCATCCTCGTGGACTTCCGGGCGTTGGACACGCTGGGTGAGATCGTCGTCGTGGCGGTGGCTGGCATTGGCGTGGCATCCCTCATCTGGCTGAGCCACGGCCGACGCACGGCGGCGCCGCTCCGCCGCAAGCCGAGCAAAAAGACCGCAGCACTGCCCGAAGCGGAATCGGGAGGTGACGCGTGAACGCACTCGTGCTCCAAACCACCGCCAAGCTGCTCGTGCTTCTGCTGGCCGTCTTCTCGATCCTCGTGCTCATCCGCGGCCACAACGAGCCCGGCGGCGGATTCATCGGCGGCCTGCTCTGCGCCCTGGCTTTCGCCACCCACGCGCTGTCGTTCGGCATCCGCAGCACGCGGCGGCTGCTCCGCGTGGATCCGCACCGCTTGCTCGGCGTCGGCTTGATCCTCGCGCTGGGCAGCGGCGTGGCGTCGATGGTGCTGGGCCAGCCGTTCATGACCGGCCAGTGGCTGGGCGAAGTCCCGGGCATCGGCAAGGTCGGCTCGGTACTCGTGTTCGACATCGGCGTGTACCTTGTCGTGCTGGGCACGGCGATGATGATCCTGGTCGGCTTGATGGGGGAACGCGACTGATGTTTCTCGTGCTCGCCATCACGGTCGGGGTGCTGTTCACCTGCGGGCTGTATCTCATGATGCGCCGCAGCCTGTGGAAGCTGATCCTCGGGCTGCTCCTGCTGAGCCACGGCGCGAACCTTGCGGTGTTTGTCAGCTCGGGGTTGACCCGTTCGCCCGCCCCGCTGGTGGCGGTGGGTGAAAGCGCCCCGCCCGACGGCGCGGCCGACCCGCTGCCGCAGGCACTGGTGCTAACGGCGATTGTGATCGGCTTTGCGGTCGTGTCGTTCACCGCGGTCTTGGTCCGCCGGGCGACGCACGCGGTGGCGAGCGACGACCCCGACCGGATGCGGAGCACCGACACATGACGATGCTCCCGGTCCTGCCCATCCTGATCCCCCTACTCGCGGCGGCGGCGTGCCTGCTGTCGTGGCGATCGGTGCTGTGGCAACGCGTGGCCTCGACGATCGGCGCAGCGGGTTTGCTGGGCAGCGCGGTCGCGCTCCTGGTGGCGGCCGACCGACGCGACATCGTGGCCGTGCAGGTCGGCAGCTGGTCGGCTCCGTTCGGCATCACGCTGGTGGCCGACCGGTTCAGCGCGGTGATGGTCCTGCTCGCGGGCACGATGGGATTGTTGGTCTGCTTGTTCAGCCTGTTCGAAGCGACGCGACGCGATATCCACCGCGGCTTCTTCCCGCTGCTGCTGATCCTGCTGGCTGGGGTGTGCGGGGCGTTTCTGACCGGGGACCTGTTCAACCTGTACGTGTGGTTCGAGGTGCTGCTGATCGCCAGCTTCGTATTGCTGGGCTTGGTCGGCGGACGGGCCAACATCGAAGGCGCGGTGAAATACGTCGCGCTCAACCTCGTCGGCTCGATGCTGTTCCTCACCGCAACGGGCGTGATGTACGGCGTCACCAAGACGCTCAACATGGCCGACCTCCACGGTGCCCTGATCGAAGTGCAGTCCCAAAACCCCACGCTGGTGCTGACGCTGGCCGCGACGTTCGCCGTGGCGTTCGCGCTCAAGGCCGCGTTGTTCCCCTTGTTCTTCTGGCTGCCCGCCAGCTACCACGTCCCGCCCGCGGCGGTCTGCGCGGTATTTGCGGCGCTACTCACGAAGGTCGGCGTCTATGCATTGGTGCGGGTGTTCACGCTGATCTTCCCCGATGCCGAGCCGGTGCTGTGGGTGATCCTGATCCTCGCGGCGGTCACGATGGTCAGCGGCGTGCTGGGCGCGGTGACGCAGTACGAATTCAAACGCATCCTCGCGTGGCACAGCATCAGTCAGGTCGGCTATATCGTGGCGGGCGTCGGGCTATTGGCTGTACCCCATCCCAACGTGCAAGCACTCGGTCTCGCCGCGACGATCGTGTTCCTCGTCCACCACGGCACGATCAAGCCCGCTTTGTTCCTCGTGGCCGGCCTGGTGAAATGGCGCGAAGGCACCACGGAGTTGAAACAGCTCGGCGGCTTGGCCAGCGCGACGCCCTGGTTGGCGGCACTTTTCCTGCTGGCGGCGTTGAGCCTGGCGGGGCTTCCGCCCTCATCGGGTTTCTGGGCGAAGCTGGTGGTGCTGCGTGCACTTGTCGTCGCGCAGGAGTGGTGGGTCCTCGCCGCGGCGTTGGCGGCGGGCCTACTGACACTGATGAGCATGATGAAGATCTGGAACGAAGCGTTCTGGAAGGATCGCCCCACCGACGAGGCCGCGCGTGGATTGGAAGGCGACCGCGCGTTGACCAACCCCCACCGGATCCCCAAGGCGTTCGCCGCCCCGGTCGTGGCGCTGATCGTGCTCGTCACCGCGATCGGCCTGTGGCCCCAGCCGTTGCTGGGCTATGCCGACCGTGCTGCCGCGCAGCTGCTCAACCCCTCGGCCTATGTTGAAGCGGTGGGCGCACCTCCGCGGGAGAGCAGCACGACGCCCGGCGACGTATCGTCGATCATTCTCGATGTCGAGGAGTTACAGCGATGATCCTCTTCCTCACCAACCTACTGCTCGCTTTGGCGTGGATGGCGATGGCGGGCTCCGCGGGATGGGCGTCGTTCCTGATGGGCTTTGCGATCTCCTATGCCGTGATCGCTTGGCTGGGCTCGCTGCTGGGACACACCGGCTACACCCGTAAGCTGCCGCAAGCCATCGGCTTTGTGTTCTTCATCCTCTGGCAGCTGATCCTGTCGAACCTGCGCGTGGCGTACGACGTGATCACCCCCGCGGCCAACCGCAGCCCGGCCGTCATCGGCGTGCCCTTGGACGTCACGACCGATGCCCAGATCACGCTGCTGGCCAACCTCATCACATTGACCCCGGGCACGCTGAGCCTGGAGGTGTCCGAAGACCGCAAGACGCTTTACATCCACGCGATGTTTGCCGAGGACCGTGAGGCGTTTTGCCGTGAGATCAAAGACGGGTTTGAACGGCGGGTGCTGGAGCTGTTGCCATGAGCGGGATCGAGCTTGCCGACTATCCCTGGGCCTTGGGCGTGGTGCATGTCTTGCTCGGCGTGCTGGGCCTCAGCATGGTGTGTGCGGCCGTGCGTCTGCTGCGTGGCCCGAGCTTGTCGGACCGGGTCGTGGCGCTGGACCTGTTGGTCGTCGCGGCGGTTGCCGTTGTGGCGTTGCTCGCTTGGGTCTATCGCCAGCCGGCCCTGATCGACCTAGCGGTGCTGCTGGCGCTCACCGCGTTTATCAGCACGGTCGCGTTGGCGTGGTACATCGAAAGGAGCAAGCGGTGATGGCGGTGCTGTGGTTGATCCTGGCTTTGATCGTCGCGGCTTTGGGCTGCTTGCTGATCCTGTTGGCGTCGGTGGGGTTGCTGCGGATGCCCGATGTCTACATGCGGATGCAGGTCGCCAGCAAGGCGTCGACGCTGGGTGCCGCGTTGGTGCTGGGCGGCGGCGCAATGGGATTGGGTGATCCGCCGTCGGTGGTGCGGACCGTGGTGGCGATCGTGTTTCTCTGCATCACCATGCCCGTGGCGGCGCACCTGCTGGGGCGGGCAGCGGCCCGGACGGGCGTGCCCTTCAGCGGCGAGACCCGTTCCAACGAGTTCCCCCGCGACGAGTCGTGACCGGCGTGGTATAACGACGCGCTATGAGTGAATCTACTTCCCGGAAACAGGCCCTGATCGTCTTCGGCGGTTGGGATGGACACACCCCCAAAGAATCGGCCGAGGTCTTCGCGCCCCTGCTCGACGAAGCGGGCTACGACGTCCACATGAAGGACACGCTCGACGCCTACGCAGACGAAGAACTCATGAGCGACCTCGATCTGATCGTGCCCATCTGGACGATGGACAAGATCAGTAACGAGCAGTGGGCCGGCCTGAACAAGGCGGTGCAGTCCGGCACCGGGCTCGCCGGTTTCCACGGCGGCATGATCGACGCCTTCCGCGAGAACACCGAGTACCAGTGGATGACCGGGGCCCAGTGGGTCGCCCACCCCGGCAACCTCATGGAGCAGTACACCGTCTACATCGAAGACGACTCGCACCCCATCACCTCGGGCGTCGGCGATTTCGTCCTCAAAAACACCGAGCAGTACTACTGCCACCACGACCCGGGCAACAACGTCCTGGCCACCACCGTGTTCGACCAGGCTCAAGGCGACCCGTCGCTGTACACCCAGAACGCCGTGCTGCCTTACGCCTGGACCAAGACCTGGGGCCGGGCCCGTGTGTTCGGTGCCGCCTGGGGCCACACGGACAAAGACTTCGAGGTCCCCGAGGCGAAGGAAATCGTCCGCCGCGGCATGCTGTGGGCCAGCCGCTGAGCCACGCCGGTTGACGTAAAAAATCCATAAATCTCTTCCACCTTGGCACCCCCGCCCGTGCCCAAGGAGATATAACTGCGTGTGGCCTCGCTCCTCCAACGTCAACGGTGACTCCATATGCTCAGCCCCGAACACGCCCGCATCCGCTCGTTCGAAGTCGTCCCCGCGCTGCCCGACGCATTGGCCCCCCTCATCGAGATCGCCAACAACATCTGGTGGTCTTGGCAGCCCCAGGCGGTCGACCTCTTCAAACGACTCGACGCGGAGCTCTGGGAAACCACCGGGCACAACCCGGTCAAGCTGCTGGGCATCGTCCAACAAACCAAGCTCGACGCGGCGGTCAACGACCCCGAGTTCCTGCAAGCACTCAACACCGTCACGCAAGACCTGGAGCGTGACCACACCCGCACGCCGTGGCACATCCAGACCGGCCACGATCTGCCCGAGGGTTCGACCGTCGCCTACTTCTGTGCCGAGTTCGGCATGGCCGAGTGCTTCAACATCTACTCCGGCGGCCTGGGCTGCCTCGCGGGGGACCACCTCAAGTCCGCCAGCGAGCTGGGCATCCCACTCATCGCGCTGGGCCTGCTCTACCGTCACGGCTACTTCCAGCAGTACCTCTCGGCCGACGGCTGGCAGCAGGAAACCACGCCCGACCTCGACTTCGCCAACCTCCCCGTGGAACAAGTCAAGACCGCCGACGGCCAGCAGGTCACTGTCCACGTCGACCTGCCCGGGCGTTCGGTCGCCGTAGGTCTGTGGAAATCGACCGTCGGCCGCGTCCCGCTGTACCTGCTCGACACCAACCTCGAAGCCAACCGCCCCGACGACCGCGGCATCACCGGCCAGCTCTACGGCGGCGACATGGAGACCCGCATCAAGCAGGAAATCGTCCTGGGCATCGGCGGCGTCCGCGCCCTCGAAGCCATCGGGATCCGCCCCGACGTCTGCCACATGAACGAAGGCCACTCCGCCTTCCTCGCCCTCGAGCGCATCCGCCGGCTCATCGAAGACCACGACCTCACCTTCGACGAGGCCCGCGCCCAAGCCGCCGCGTCCCACGTCTTCACGACCCACACCCCCGTGCCCGCCGGCATCGACCGCTTCCCCGCGGACATGGTCAAGACCTACCTCGAGTCGTTCGCCCCGTCGCTCCGGCTCGATATGGAAGGCGTCCTCGCACTGGGCCGTGACGATGTGTCGAACAAGAACGAGCCTTTCTCCATGGCCACGCTGGCGATCCGCACGTCCGACGCCTGCAACGGCGTGTCCAAGCTCCACGGCGTGGTCTCCCGCGACATGTGGAAGGCCGTTTGGCCCAACGTGCCGCAGGAAGAAGTGCCGATCACCCACGTGACCAACGGCGTCCACGCCCGCACCTGGCTCTGCGAAGAACTCCTCGACCTGCTCAACGCCCAGCTCGGCGACCACTGGCGCGACAACCCCGCCGACCACAACGTCTGGGACGCGATCCACCGCGTGTCCGACGAAGACCTCTGGCAGATGCACCAGAACCAACGCCGGTCGCTCATGGCCTGGGTCCGCGAGACACTGACCAAACAGCTCGCCGATCGCGGCGTGACGCTGCCCAAGATCAAAGAATGCGTTGATGGCCTGTCCGACGACGCGCTGACCATCGGCTTCGCCCGCCGCTTCGCCACCTACAAGCGCGGCAACCTGATCCTGCGTGACGCCGAACGCCTCAAGCGTATCCTCATGCACGCCGACCGCCCGGTGCAGATCCTCATCGCCGGTAAGGCCCACCCCGCCGACGGCGGCGGCAAAGACCTCATCCGCCAGCTCGTGCACTTCGGCCTCGAGTCCGAGGCCGGGCACAAGGTCGTCTTCATCGAGAACTACGACATGCACGTTGCCCGCCACCTCGTCCAGGGCTGCGACATCTGGCTCAACACGCCCAAGCGCGGCATGGAAGCCTCGGGCACCTCCGGCATGAAGGCCGCCATCAACGGCGTGCTCAACTGCTCCATCCTCGACGGCTGGTGGGATGAGGCCTTCGAACCCGAAGTCGGCTGGGCCATCGGCCGACGCGAGAACTACGCCAGCCAGGACATCGCCGACGACATCGAGTCCAACTCGCTCTACGAGCTACTCGAACATCAGATCGGCCCGCTGTTCTACGAGCGCGATGAGCAAGGCCTGCCCCGCGAGTGGATCGCCCGCATGAAACAGTGCATCGCCAAGCTCGCCCCGTTCTTCAACACCAACCGGATGGTCCAGCAATACGCCGAGGAACTCTACTTCCCCGCGCTGATCCGCTCCCACACCCTCAAGCAGGACGACCTGTCCCCCGCCCGCGACCTGGCCCACCAGACCACCCGGCTGCGTTACAGCTGGAGCAAGCTCGCGGTCACCAACGTGTCCGCCGAAACCGAGCAGCCGCTGGGCGTCGGCGAGCCGCGCCCGCTCTCGGTCGAAGTCGACCTCGCGGGCCTGGCCCCCGAGGAAGTGCGTGTGCAGGTCTACATCGGCGAGCTCGACAACGACGGCCGGGTCACCCAAGGCCAAGGCACCAACCTGACCCACGTCGATTCCCTCGGCGACGGCAAGCACCGCTACACCGGCGAGCTTGCCGCCCAGGGCAGCGGCCGCCACGGCTTTGCCATCCGCATCCTTCCCGGCGGCAAGCTGTTCGAGCCGCTCACCATCCCCGGCCTGATCCACTGGGAAAGCTACGCCCCCAAGCCCAAAGCCGACCCCGCCAAAGCCGTCGCCGCGGCGAAGTAGAATCAGGCCGATGACCGAAGCCCTGTTCCCGATCAACGACGACGAGCTGCTCATCAACGTGTACCAGAAGCAGGGCCGCACCCTCGACGACCTGCCCTACACCGACGAGTTCGAGACGCTCTACACCTCGATGTACGGCCCCGACGGCCGCGACGCCCCGAACCCCGCAGAGCAAACCCGGGCCAAAGTCTTCCACCGCCTGCACAACCTCCGCAAAGCCGGCAAACTCCCCAAGCTCGGCCGCGCCAAGTCGTCCCCCCCACGCATCGAACCCGAGCAGGAACAACAACTCGTCGCCATCGTCGAAGAACACATCGGCCAAATCTCCAAGCGTGACCAACTGCTCTACCAGCCCACGTTTGACGAGATCGTCGACACCTTCAACGCCGCCACGGGTCTGTCGCTTTCCCCCCACGACCTCTGGCGCATCATCGCCAAGCTCGCCAAGTAACCCTACAAAGCCGCCGATGCCATCGGCGGTCTTTCCTTGAATAACTACGCCTCATGGATTTCCAAACCGACTACCCCGGTGCCGTCGCCGCCTTCAAGGGCGATGCCTGCTTCACCCTCGACTACTCCCGCGACCGCCTGCTGCACTGCCTCGCTCAACTCGATGTTGAACAGGTTTGGCAACGCCCGCTCCCCACGATGAACGCCGTGGGCAACATCGTCCTCCACGTCGCCGGCAACCTCCGCCAATGGATCACGGTCGGCTGCGACCCGATGGAGTCTCTTCCGGATGAACGCGACCGCCCCGCCGAGTTCGCCGCCACCCCAGACAACACCGTAGCGACCACCTCTGCCGAACTCGCCGACCACCTCCGGGCCGCTGTTGACGACGCCAAAGACATCATCGAATCGCTCAACAAAGACGACCTACTCGAACCCCGTACGATCCAAGGCTTCCAAGTCACCGGCATGGGTGCCGTCTGGCACAGCGTCAGCCACCTCGAAGGCCACGCCCAGGAACCCATCTTCGCCACCCGCCTCCTCCTCGGCGACGCGTACCGGTTCAAAGATCAGTATTGATTGCTTTATGCCAAGCTCAGCCTATGACGCAACCACTCCGATCATTCATACAATCTCTGGATGAGAACACTCGCCATCTGAAACATCCACGGCCAGTCTGATCAACTCACCCGATTACTACGACTCGTTCGCGCAACACCTGACGACCTCGTCATCACCCTCGGCGACTACGTCGATCGCGGCCCCGATAGCCGCGGCGTCATCGAACAACTCATCACACTCCACCGAAGTCACCAGGTCGTCTCACTCCGCGGCAATCACGATCAACTCATGATCGATGCACGCGAAGACCCCGATGAAATCGATATCTGGCGGGCCTACGGAGCACAGATCACACTGGAGTCTTACGGCTCGGATTCATTAGACGCCGTCCCCGATTCGCACTGGCATTTCCTCACCCAAACCTGCTGTGATTTCTACGAGACCGATACCCACATCTTCGTCCACGGTCATCTTTACCCGGATCAACCTGTCAAACAGCAGCCGATCTCGAAACTGCACTGGCTGGGGATCGACGACGCCGAAGCTCATCATTCCGGGAAAACGGTGATCTGCGGCCATCGCCCACAAGACAACGGCATGCCGTTGGACCGGGGTTTCGCGATCGGCCTGGACACCACGGGCTGGCTCACCTGCATTGACGTTACAACCAGCGATTGCTGGCAGGTCGCAGACGAGGATCACGCCACACGTCAATTCAAGCTCCGCCCATGAGACAACCTGCTTCGCGAGATACAATCTCTCGTTCATGCGAGAAAACGACCTCCTCCAACACGTCTACGCCGGGAACGCGGTGTTGCCTAATGCGGTGACGATCCCGCCGGGGGATGACATGGGGGCCATCGCTTTCGGCGACCTCTCGCTGCTGGTCGCGGTGGATCAGGTGGCCGACGGGGTGCACTTTGATCTCGCCAATACACCCCTGGCCAAGGTCGGCCGGAAAGCCATCACGCGTAACCTCTCGGACGTCGCCGCGATGGCCGCCAAGCCCACCGCCGCGGTCGTCGCCGCCTGCCTGCCGCGTGACTTTGGCGAAGCCAACGCCACCGCCCTGTTCGACGCCATGCGCGACACCGCCCAGGCCTACGGCTGCCCGCTCATCGGCGGCGACACCGCGATCTGGGACGGCAAGCTGCTGCTGAGTGTCACGGTGTTCGCCGAGCCTTGGCGGGATGCGGCGGATCAGCCCATCGCCCCGGTCCAGCGCCGCGGCGCCCAGCCCGGCGACGCGATCTACGTCACCGGCGAGCTCGGCCACTCCTTCCCCACCGACCACCATCTCGACTTCGAGCCTCGCTTAGAGCTTGCTCGTGAACTCGTGCTCGCTTCCGGGGGCGCGACCCGCCCCACCGCGATGATCGACCTCTCGGACGGCATCGCCCAAGACCTGCCCCGCCTGGTCGAACACGCCGAATTGCAGACGCGCATCCTGCCGCTACGCGAAGGGGAATCCACCGACGGCCGTGAACCGTGGCAACACGCCCTCGGCGACGGCGAAGACTACGAACTGCTCTTCACCGCCCCCGCCGACGCCGTCATCCCCCACGCCTTCGGCCACGACGAGGACGAATCCAAGCACGTCCTCATCACCCGCATCGGCACCGTCACAGACGCCGGCGGCATCGTCGTGGTCACCCCCGAAGGCGAATCGCTCGCGCTCAACGATTGCTTTGGTTCTACTTCCGGGGGCGGTTGGGAGCACACCGCGTGATCGAACTGCTCTCGACCAATCTCGACGACACCGTCGCCCTAGGCAGGCGTCTCGGCGAACTCGCCCAGCCCGGCGACGTCATTGCGCTCGACGGCGAACTCGGTGCGGGCAAAACCCAGTTCGTCCGCGGCCTCGCCCAGGGCATGGGCCTCGATCCCGCGCACGTCAGCAGTCCGACCTTCGTCTTCATGCACGAATACACCCCCGAAGACGAGCACGGCCACCCCATCGACGACGATCCCACACGCCCCGTCTTGGTCCACATCGACGCCTACCGCGTCACCAGCGCCAGCGACCTCGCCACCCTCGGCTACGACGACGAACTCCGCGAAACCTCCGTCACCGCCGTGGAGTGGGCCAAGCTGATCGCCGCCGCCCCCGGCAACCCGCTGGGCGATGACCGCCTGCACCTCGACATCCAACACGCCGGCGACGACCGCCGCCAGATCACCCTCGTCCCCCACGGCCGATGGACCACCCACCTGTCCATCCTTGAAACTTTAACCCCGGGTCAATGACCCGGGGCCGCCGCGGCCAACGCATATTCTCAACCACACCCACCCCCAAGCCATGACCGACCGCAACCTCTCCACCAAAACCTCGCCCTGCCCCACCTGCAAAACCCCGGTCACCGAAGACGCCAAAACCTTCCCCTTCTGCAGCGCCCGCTGCCAAACCATCGACCTGGGCCGCTGGTTCGGCGAGTCCTACAAAGTCAGTCGCCCGATCGAGCAGTCGGATATCGAAGAAGGAGAATAAGAAATTTCTGATCTACAAATGATCAGATTAATTGATTCTCGTGCCTACTCAGTTACATCAAGCTTCTTGTGCAGCTTTTTAGGAAATGGGTGCTCGATCCACTTCTTCTTGTACCCATCAATCCCCCACTCAGCTAACACACTATTGAGAACAATTGATACTGCAGCAACGAATTCTTTGACATTAGTCTGGCCCTTATAAACAACCTCAAATTGATCTGCGGGATACATATCCCAACTGGCCCAATCATCAAACCACTGCAGTTCAACATGCAGCGCATCATCATCGGATCGTGAAAGAACTAGGTGGTGTTCTCCGGGTTCATCCATGAAAACAACTATGGACGATGCTTCTCCATCCCGCAGGTCAACCGCCGATTGGGCTAAATTGCAAAGTGAATCATGAAGATATGAAACGGTGATTGAAAACTCGGAACGACCATCACGAATAACTACGGTCGCCCATCCCGGGCCGTCAAGACTGTATGACAATTTCAAAAGCTATCCCCCTTAAAACTGACATGAATAACCGAACAGAATGAGCAGCTATTCGTCCTCAGCCGTCTCAGCCTGCTCCGCCTTCTGCGCCTCCGGCGACACCCCGTACACGACAAACCGATGGCTCACGGGATCAAACCCGTTCTCTTCGCAGATGCGTTGCATGAGCGCATCCAGCTCGGCCGTGGGGAACTCGACGATGCGCTGCGTCTCGACACACACGAGGTGCCCCTTGGGCGCTTTACCGAACGACAGCTCGTAGTGGGCCTTGCTCGAGTCGATCAGCACCTCGCGGATGATGCCCGCTTCGATCAGGTGTTTGAGCGTGCGGTAGATCGTCGCCCGGCTGACGCGGTGGCCGGCCGACTTCATCTCGTCGAGAAGCTCATCTGCCTCGAAGACGTGATCCTTGCCGAGCACGACGTCGAGCGTCTGGGCGCGTTCGGTGGTGAACTTTAGGCCCTGGCGTTTGAGGAAACGGCGGAAGATCGCGCAGATCGGCGTGATCAGCATATCGTCGGAAGGGCTGCCGGGCGACGCGATAGGACTGGTGGAGGGAATGTCATTCACGTGAATAGTGTAGCCGAGGTTGCGGGCGACTGGTATCCTGCGTCGCTCTGTTCACATGATTTCCCGGCTACTGGCCACCGCTTAGGAGTTTGAATCGATGTTGCAGCAACCCCTCTCCGTCGCCATGATCGGCTACGGCACCGTCGGCCGCGGCGTGGCCCAACTGCTACACGAACAGGCCGAGCTCTATATACAGCGCACCGGCCGGGCGATCACCCTCTCCAAAGTCCTCGTCCGCGACACCGCCAAAGCCCTCGCCGCGGGTGGGATCGATGAAGCGCTGCTGAGCAACGACGCCGATGAGTTCTTCGCCACCGATGCCGAGGTCGTCATCGAGGTCGCCGGCGGGATCGACCCCGTGGGCGGTTTCGTCCGCCGGGCACTCGAAGCGGGCAAACACGTCATCACCGCCAACAAATCACTGCTGGCCAAAGACGGCCCCGCCCTCTTCGCCCTCGCCCGGAAGCGCGACGTCTCGATCGCGTTCGAAGCCTCCATCGGCGGCGGCATCCCCTGCGTCACCGCGCTGACCGCCGGGCTCATGGCCAACGAAATCTCCGGCCTCTTTGGCATCCTCAACGGCACCTGCAACTACATCCTCACCCAGATGACCCAGCACGGCGAGTCCTACGCCGACGCCCTCCAAGGCGCCAAAGAAAAAGGCTACGCCGAGGCCGACGAAACCCTCGATGTCTCGGGTGCGGACGCGGCGCAAAAACTCGCGGTCCTCGCCTCATTGGCCTACGGCGTGAACATCGGCGAAGACGACATCCCCTGTCACGGCATCGATACGCTCGACCTCGACGATGTCCGCTTCGGCGACGAGCTGGGCTTTGACATCAAACTCATCGCCAGCGCCGAGCGTTGGCCCGGCCAGCCGTATATCGCGCTCAACACCGCCCCGTGCTTCATCCCCAAGGGTGAGCAGCTCGCCCAGGTGCACGGCTCGTTCAACGCGTTGTCCGTCGTCGGCCACGCCGTGGGCCATACCATGTTCTACGGCCGCGGTGCCGGGCAAGGCCCCACCGCCTCGGCCATCGTCAGCGACTTGCTCAACGTCGCCTGCGGCGCCTATCCGCTCGCCTTCGCCAACCTGCAGCTCACCCCCGACCTGCACGGCCCCGCCCCGCTCGTCGAGCCCGGCGACCTCGAGAGCCGCTGGTACCTCCGCGTCAATGCCCTGGACGTCCCCGGCGTCATGGCCAAGCTCACCGACGCCCTCGGCTCCCGCGGCATCAGCCTGTCCTCGCTGCTCCAACACGACGCTCTCGACGGCCAAGACACCGTCCCCGTCGTCATCGCCACCCACGAAGCCCGCCGCGGCGACCTCCAAGCCGCCGCCGACGTCATCGAGAACCTCCCGGAAGTGCACGGCAAGCCAGTGATCTATCGGATTCTAGATCTGCCGAGCTGAGCCGGTCATTGAATACAATCACTGCTTTACGCCATCATGCTGACTATTTTCAAGACTCAATTTTCTAACCAATAACACAACAGCAGATTTACTCTCTACTAGAGAAATTCTCTCTTCGGCATTTGTCCCCTGGAAAATATCTTTGTTGTAGGTGTGGGTTATTAGATTTTGCACATGCGCATCTAGGACGCTTGCATCTCTCGCAACCTGTGTCGCTTCACGAGTCGCAGCTGCCAATTCAGCCTGAGCCTCTGCTGCCTTAGCTAATTCTGCACGACTCTCACTCATCTCCTCCCGCTGCAACGTCAACTCCTCTCGTTGCATGGCCAGTTCTTGACGCTGCATCACCATAGTCACAATAAGCCCCCAAAAAGCCAGTCCAGACAACAGGGATGTTAAAAAGCCAAAGCGATCTCCAAGCGCACCCGCTTCGTCAACCCCAGATGTCACAGCCCCAGCCAACCACCACCAAGCTCCATGCGCTAAGACAACCAGAACGAGAATAAGCCAAGTCCATCCTGGCATTGCAGATTTCTTCGTTTGTACATCCGACATCAATTCGCTCCCGAAAGTTTCAGTTCATCTATTTCGCTTTAATCTCTCAAAATTTTCTTCCGTAAACGGCACTACTTCACCCGACACCCCGTCGAACAGATCACGCTCGACCTGCGTCAACGGCCCAAGGTAAACATGCAGCGCATCGCTCGGCTCATCGCCCTCTGCCGTCACCGCGTGGATCGCGTCTTCGCTGATGGCGACGACTTCACCGGGCTGTATCGTGCGGGTGCCGATCTCGTGTAGGCCGTCGTCATCTCTTCGGTAGAAGATGTTTTGCTCAGCCCCGGAGATCACGCCGATCCACACCGGCATCTTGTGTTCGTGCGGCGGGATCACGACGTTCGGCTGAAACCGGCAGTTCCAGATCGACACCGTTCCGTCTTCGAACAGGTGCACCTCGTCTTGCTCACGCGGCGGGATTGCTGCTGCCACAGTCGCGGGGTCGGCGAGCGTTTCGCGCGCAACAACTCGGCCACCGCTTCGCCGGGGCGTTCTTGCGTCACCGCGTCGCGGACCGCCTGCACAAAGCCGTCGTAGGTAAACGCCATCGCTCAGCTCCCGTGTTGGGTGATCAGCTCCGGCAGCTGCGCGGTGAACGCGCCACGGGCCATCGACAGGTGTGCCCCCGCTCGCTCGGCCCCGGCCAAGGCATCGACCATCACGTGCGGGCCGAACGCGATCACTTGGGGTTGGGCGTCATGCGTCGCGGCGAGCTTAATCAAATCGAACGCAAACTCGCCGAGCTCGAGGTCGACCATGACGCAGGTCACCGGGCCGTTGGCCTTGCCGTCCTCGATCTGGTCGAGCCGAGCCCGGAGCATGTCCAGGTTGCGGGCCGGGCGTGAATCGATCTGCAACACCTCGGCGGTGCTGCGGATCTTGGTCGCAAAAATCAGGTCGCTGCAGGAATAAACAAGCATGGTCGGCCCATTGTAATCAGTGTGCATCCGCCGCCGTATTCAATGATGCCAAGCCGTGCGGTGGTCGATACTATCTCTAGGTTTCGCACACTTCGCCCCCCGGCCGCCCGCTCCGATTCGATCCATCAACCAAGGTCCTGCATGCCCAACTCCCCCGCCCGCATCCTCGCCGACCTCGGCTTCCGCTACGACCCCGCCAACGTGTACCAGCAGGTCATCACCCAGGTGCTCGAGGCCGGCCACCGGCTCAACCTGCCGCGCCACCTGCAGCTCATCATGGCTGAGCCCAAGTCCGAGGTGATGGTGCACTTCCCCGTCGAGATGGACGACGGCAGCTTCAAACTCTTCAAGGGCTACCGTGTCCAGCACAACAACATCCTCGGCCCGTACAAAGGCGGCATCCGCTTCCACCACGGCGTCAGCCTCGACCACGTCAAAGCGTTGTCGGTGCTCATGACCATGAAGTGCTCGCTCGCCGGGCTGCCGCTGGGCGGCGGCAAAGGCGGCGTGCAGGTCAACCCGCGGGAGCTCTCGCAGGATGAACTGATGCGGCTAACCCGCCGGTTCACCGCGGCGCTGGGCGACAACATCGGGCCCAACCACGACATCCCCGCCCCCGACGTCGGCACCAACGCCCAGGTCATGGCCTGGATGGCCGACACCTACATCAACTTCAACAACGCCACCCACCACGGCAGCGGCGCCGCCGTCGTCACCGGCAAACCCGTCGCCTTCGGCGGCTCGGTCGGCCGAGAGAAAGCCACCGGCCAGGGCGTCGTCTACGTCATCGAAGACCTGCTGCCCGAGATGATCGGCAAGCCGCTGGCCGACACCACCTACTCCGTCGTCGGCTACGGCAACGTCGGGTCGTGGACCGGTCGGCTCATGGCGGATCACGGCAGCAAGCTCCTGGCGGTCATGGACCAGTCCGGCGCGATCGCCCCGGCCGACGCTTCGCAGGGCCTCGACGCCGTCGCCCTCGCCGACTACGCCGCGAAGACCGGCGGCGTCGCCGACTTCCCCGGCTCCAAGCCGATCAGCGAAGAGGCGTTCTACACGACCAAGGTCGACCTCTTCGTCCCCGCTGCGCTCGAGCAGATGATCGGCACAAAAGAGGCCGGCATGCTCAACTGCAAGGTCATCGCCGAGGCCGCCAACGCCCCCACCAC
>JBCCWB010000031.1:0-23702 GCA_039194345.1 Planctomycetota bacterium | reverse complement strand
TACCACGGCTACATGCTGCGGAAGCATTGGCCGAAGGTGGCGTTCTGGGTGTTGGCCTTGATGGCGATCACCATCCACGACACCGCGGTGTCGATTGGGCTCATCTTCCTGGTGCTGCTGCCGTATCGCGATCAGACGTGGACGCGCCGGGCGTTCCTGGTGGTGCAGTCGGGTGTGCTCGGGGCTTGGTGGGTGTTCTACCGTAAGGCGCTGGGGGCGTGGACTCAATCGCTCTCGGACGCGAGTCTGAATATCGTGCACACGACCAATACCGAAGCGCAGGACGCGGCGGCGGAGGCGAGCAAGAAGCCGCTGAGTTTCTTGCCCGATGTGAAGCTGCCCTCGATGGAAAACACGGTCGAGGCCTGGCAGGTGAGTCCGCTGTATGTCGCGGTGCCGATCGGTATCGCGGCCGTGGGCTTCTTGGTGATGTTGCTCTCGGCCCGCAAACTACCCAAGCCCGATGCGATCGGGCAGCTGCTCGTGGGTGCGGCGATGTTGCTGTTTGCGGGCATCCACCAGGGCGCGATCGTGGTGATGCTGGCGGTGATCGCGGCGGGGTGGTGGGTGCGGTCGCGTCGTGACCTTTGGTCGCCGCTGGGCTTGGCGATGCTCGGCTCGATGCTGATGCTGGCGGTGCACGCCGCGGTGAACGTGAAGTTTCTTTCGTACGGCTACACCCGCGGGGTGGTTTGGTTGTTCCGCTATCCCGATTGGAGTCGATACTCGCTGGAGCACCTCTGGCGGGGTTGGTACGGGGTGTTTGGCTTGCTGCCGGTGTTGGCGCTGCTGCCGGTGGGTTTGCTGCTGTTGGCAAGGCAATCACGCGAGGAAGAAGGGCGACCGGCCGGGCCGTGGCTGATCATCGGCTTGCTGCTGCTGGGCTTGTGTCTGGGCGGGTTGGCTGAGGGCCAGTTCAACGAGACGCGTTACTTCTTCCACCTCTCGCCGATGATCTACGCGGCCTACGCGGCGGTGTTCGTCGGGTTCGGGTTGTGGCTTGCGACGATGTGGAAGCTCAGCGGCTGGTCACGGGTGATCGCGGTCGCGTTGCCGATGGCGGTCGGCGTTGCGGCGGTGGAAGACTTCCGGCCCAACTCCGCCTGGGGCGTAACCCAGCGCGGCTACACCGATGTCCGCAGCCCCATCCGTGGTGTCTTCAATTGGCGAGCCTTTGCCGACTTCCACGAAGACGTCGAGAGCGTCAGCGTCCACGTCCGCGACAACATGGCCCCCAAAGACAAGGTGCTCAGCGTCGGCCCGCCGCACCGCGGGACGCTGGTGGATCATTTCATCGGGCAGGTCGATTACATCGTGGCCCGGCCGATGGTGTTTACGCTCAAAGGCCAGGATGAACAAGGCCACTGGTACGAGCCGAACAACGGAGCCGAGATCGTGGCGACGCCTGAACGTTTGCTCGAAGTGATCGCGGAGGTTGAAGCAGACGGCGGCCAATTGTGGGTTGTCAGCAACGACCGGATGACCACGGATTTGGCAAACCTGGTAGACCCGGACTTCGCCGAGGTGCTGGAACGGGTCACGCCGCGTGAGCAGCACGCGGTGCGCGGCCGGGATGAGAGCTCGTTTGCGGCGGTGGCGATATTACCGGGGACCGAATTGTTGGAGGAGTATGAACCAGAATTGGCCGATAACGCTATAGACGATACTGTTGAAGCCGATATAGACCCTTCGATTGGAGATTCGGTCTCCTCAACGCCGAATCCACAAGATTAGATATGACCACTATGACACTCCCCGAATCCCAGCCCGAACGGTCGATTCCGGGTTCTGCACGCTTTTCTGCATCCGAAACGCCGCAGCGTCCTTCGGGTATCGATCTTCATGGGGTGAATTTTGATCGATTGACCGAAGCCCAAACCGTCGATTTCATCATGTCTCACCTTGAGAACGGGCAGGGTGGCTGGGTGATTACGTCGAATTTGGACCACTTGCTGCGGGCCGGCCGTGATTCTGAATTTCGAACGATGCTGGATGAGTGTGATTTGGTGGTGGCGGACGGAGTTCCGTTGATTTGGGCGAGTAAGCTCCAAGGGACCCCCTTGCCCGAGCGTGTGGCGGGGTCATCGATGGTATGGACGGTTGCTGAAGCTGCCGCCAAAAGACACAAGAGTGTCTTTTTATTAGGCGGCGACCCGGGTACGGCGGATGCGGCAGGTGAAATTTTAGTTAGGAAATTCCCTGATCTCCGCCTCGCCGGGACGTTCTGTCCGCCGATGGGCTTCGAGAAAGACCCTGAGCAAATGGAGGCGATGACCCGAGCGGTCCGTGAGTCTGGGGCGGATTTGGTCTACGTGGCCCTGGGGTCCCCGAAACAGGAGCGTTTGATCCGTGAAATAAGGGGTATTTTGCCCGACGCGTGGTGGCTGGGGGTTGGGATTAGCCTCAGTTTCATCTGCGGAGAAGTCCGGCGTGCACCGGTCTGGATGCAGCAAATCGGGCTGGAATGGCTCCATCGCATGGTTCAGGAGCCCCGGAGATTGGCCAAGAGGTATCTCATTGACGGTATCCCATTTGCTTTCGTTCTGATATCCTCAAGCATCTTGAGACGTGTGGTCAAAAACCACGCCGATCTGGAAACGCCCGCGGGCAGGACGCCCGCATGAGAGGGAGTGCAAAAATTTACCGAAAGGATGCGGTGCCCGGCTTGTTCGGGCGATAACCAAGCATGGCCACCCCGTTAGAGATGAATTAATCGGTCATAAACGCCGATTCTTCTCGCAAAGGGCGGAATTCCATGGGATGCTGGTTGTCAGCGGAGAGTAGGGAATCGATTCATGCTGTTTAGGATCACTGACCAGAGCGCGATCCAAACTGGACACCACCCTGCGTTGGGGCGGTTGGGTCACCAATTATCGGACCTGCGAGCCGTCGTGCTGCTCGCAGGGTCGGTACGTGCCAATCAGCTCCGCAAAGCCACCGGACGCAGTGCACTAGAGATGCCTGTCGGCAGTAATCGCTCGGTGCTGGATTGCTGGCGTGAGCAGCTGGTCACCATGGCCGAGCAATTGGGCATCGCCAACCTGCCTGTCCGGGTGATGGTCGATCAGTCCAGCGGCATGAAGCCCGGCGTCACCCAGCACGGCCCGGTTCAACTTTCCATCGAAATCGACCCCGGCGAGTTCCGCGGCACCGGCGGGCTGCTGTCCGACATCGCCCGGGAGTACCGCGACGACGATTTGATTCTGGTCACCCACGCCTCGCAGCTGCTGTTCGAGCCCTTGGCGGAGTTATCGGGTGCGATGGCAGAAGTCCATGCCGACGTGAGCATGGTCTGCAGTGCCGAGGGCACGCCCAGCGGGCTGATGCTGATGCGTTGCGGCTGTCTGCGTGACATCAACCCGGTGGGGTTTGTGGACCTCAACGAGCAAGCCTTGCCCTCGATTGCTGAATCACATGATGTCCGTGTGGTGCGTTACGATCAGCCGACTTCGCGATCGCTGCGGACCTTACCCGCCTATCTCGAAACGCTGCGTGAGTATCACCGCCGTCAGGCCGGCCCGAACGACAACCTGCATCTACGCGAAGACTGGGAAAAAACCTTCGGTATTATCGAGCCCGGGGCCCGTGTCCACGAAACCGCGATCATCCACGACTCGGTCATCCTTTCGGGTGCACGCGTCGAGGCCCACGCGGTGCTCGTCCGCAGCGTGGTCTGTCCCGGTGTGTTGGTGGGTCGGGATCAGTCAGAGGTCGATTGCGTGGTCGGGGCCCGCGTCAACGGCAACCATTTCGTTCTTCCCGCAGAGTCCTGAACGGACCAGGCGGTTCAATAGTCGCGTCTCCTCGGGCTACCGGGGACATGTGGTAGACTTTGCAAAGTCGCAAACGCAAGGAAGTTCGGACGACACAGGGATGTTGTGGTTGAGCCGAGTCAAAGCGGCTTTACCCAGTGCTTCGGCTCCACGGTGTGTAACCCATGATCTCGCGGCGACTGACGAAAAATGGCTGGACCGTTTGGCACGTGATGTCGGCGATCGTGATTGTGATCGCGGCGATGGCGGTGACGTGGCGGGGCTGGGCAAAGATCATCGAACTGGGGGTGACGAGGCCAGTGGCGGGGCATGTGTTTCTCGTGCCGGTGGTCGCGGTGTGGTTGGCTTGGGTGCGTCGCAAACGGATGCTGCTGTGCCGGCCGTCGGGCTCGTTTCCGGGAATCGTGATCGCGGCGGTGGGGGCGGCGGCCTACGTCTACGGCGACAAACGGGTGCATGACTGGATGTTTCACCTCGGGACGGTACTTCTGCCGGCGGGCTGTTTGGCGGCCATCCTGGGCAGGCAGGTCCTTAAGTCGTATCTGCCTGTGTTCGTGGTGTTATTGGGGCTGATCCCGCCGCCGATCGCCTGGGCCGAGCAGCTCGCTCAGCCGCTGCAGGTCGCCACGGCCAGCCTCACCTGCTGGATGTACTCGCTGGTGGGCTCGACCGCGTCACTTAATGGTAACCACATCCGCATCGGCGACGCATCGATGCGGCTTAACGATGTGTGCCGGGGCCTGCCAATGGCCATGTCCTTGTTCCTGGTCAGCTATGGGTTTGTGTTTGGCGTGCCCCTGCGGATGTCGGTCCGCCTGGTGGTGCTGCTGATCAGCCCGCTCTCGGCGATCGTGTGTAGTGCGTTGGCCTTGCTGGGCACGTTCTGGTTGTACAGCGGGATGTCCCAAGAGATGGCCGGGGCCTGGGTCCAAGTTGGGGAGTGGATCATGCTACTGGTCGCGTTTTTGCTACTGGTCGGAGCGATACGCGGGCTGACGTGGGCGTCGGTGCCCGTTCGGCATTACACCTTGTCGTACGACCAATAAAGCGCGAGTTGAGATCTTAAGCGGGACGGCTGGCGCAGATTCGGGCTGCTGGAGAAAACCAATGAAAAAAGACAGGGTGAATATCATGGCCCAAAGCGATCTCGGGCCGATAAATATCGTAATATCGAGGACTGGAGTGGGTTTGCAGTGCTTCCGAAGGGGGTGATCGGTTTTAGGCCGAAGCTGAAGACGGCGGCGGTTATAGTGTTGGCTGGGAAGCCGTAAATCGGCTACCCGATATTGACGAAATGAACCTTATAAGGTGAGCCGCTCGTTGCGGCGTTGATGGATTGATTGCCGAGGCCCTTGCCTTGGCACGCAGGGCTGATCCGGGCCAACGGGCCCGAATTCAAGAACCCCGGGCGTCCGATGAGGTACGCCCACGATCAGGGACCCACGGAGATGATTGCTCGGTACGACGATCAATCACCCGCTCCGCGTCCCGCGTCGGGCGGTTCGACCAGCCCCCTTTACGATATGGCCGGTGCCCCGGCCTCAGGACGCGGAAAAAGTGCGATGAGTGACGAACTGAATTTCAACGCCCCCAACGGCAGCTCCGTGACGCAAGGCAACGGCGACGACGAGTCGACCCAGCGTCGTGAGAAGCTCATGTCGCTGCTGCGTGGTCGGCTGCACTGGGCCATCATTCTGTCACTCCTGCTCGGTGGCGGCTTGGGCTACCTCGGTTACATCAGCGTCGTCCCGATGTATCGCAGTAGCGGCCAGGTCGTCGTCGAGAGCAACGAACTGATCTTTGAAGGCGTTGATAATCAGACGAGCAAAAAACGCTGGTACAGCTTCGTGGCCCGTCAGGAGCAAATGCTCCGCAGCCAAGAAGTCGCTGAGCGTGCTATGGCATCGGACACCTGGAAGAGCCGCGGCGAAGAAGCGGTGGAGTGGACCCCCGAGCAGTTCGCCAAGGCCATCGACACCGAGATCGACGAAAAGAACAACGACAAAAATATCTTCACCATCTCTTTCGATGCCCCGGACGCCATCACCGCAGGTGTAGGCAACCGCGCGCTGCTCGACGCTTATAGCGAAGAGTTCGACTATCGGGCCGAGACCCGATTTATGAACAAAGTGACGCAGCTGCAGTCACAGGTGCAGAAGTCCGAGATCAAAATTAAGCAAGTCTTGGCCCAACGCCGAACGGTGCTTACCGATTATGAATTCAACCAGATGGGCGCGGACATCCGGGCGCTGACCAATCAGCGGATCGAACTCCAGGAAAACCTCGATACCGTCCGTGCCGAGCTCAACTCGCGCAACCCGATTCAGGAAGGCATGTCCGTTACCCCGGCGGACCTGATCTCTACCGATCCGGTGTTGAATGAGATGCAGATCCAAGTCGACGAAATCGAAGACATGATCAAGGTGTTGGAGTTTGAGGGCAAAGGCCCCGGCCACCGCGAAGTCAAACGCCTCATTGCTCAGCGTGATGTGCTCAACGCCAAAATGGAGCAGCGTATGAAGCAGCTGCTTAGCGAAGACATCGACGCTCTGATCGGCGACCCTGAGTACGACCGTCTGCGTCAGCTCGAGCAACTCTGGCACCGTCAACTTGCCGACGTGCAGACCCGACTCGAAAAGCTCAATGCCAAGCAAGCCGAGGTCGCTGATCTACAAGAGCTCATCGACGATGAACAACGGATCATTGACAAGTCGCGTGACAGCATCAACGAGATCAATGTCGAGATGGACGCCCTGAAAGGGACCATCGACATCTTTGCTCCCGGGGCCACGCCCAGCGCCCCCGACAACGGTGGCAAGGCCAATCAGATCGCGGTGCTCGGCGCAATGGCCGGCACCGGCCTGGGCTTTGGTTTCGTGATGCTGCTGGGCATGGTGGACAGCCGTCTGCGTCACGCCGGGGACGCCCGCATGGGCCTCCGCGATACTCGCATGCTCGGCATCCTGCCGACCCTGCCGGAGAACTTCGCCGACCCCGAGCAGTCCGAACGGGCCGCCCACGCCGTGCACCACATCCGCACCCTCTTGCAGATCAGCAACCGCGGCACCGCTCGTGTGTTCAGCGTCACCAGCCCGGCTGCGGGCTCGGGCAAGTCGTCGCTCTCCGTGGCGATGGGCCTGTCCTTCGCCGCCAGTGAATCCAAGACACTGGTCATCGACTGCGACCTCGTGGGTGCGGGCCTGACCCGCCGCGTCGGCGCAGTTGTGAACCGTTCGGTTGAAGCGATCCTCCGTGAGGACACCGTGCTGACCGACGACCAGATCGCTAACGCCATCACCCACGCCCGGGAGAAAGGCACCAACCTCAAAGACGCCTTGGTCGAGCTGGGCATGCTGACCAAGAAGGACCTGCAGCGTCTGAACCGCCGCCAGGCCGACTCGGCCTTGGGCATCCTCGACGCCTGCCAAGGCCGGCCGTTCAACGAATGTGTCGCCAACACCGGCATCGAGAACTTCCACGTCCTGCCCATCGGTGCCGCCAAGCCCCAAGACGCGGGCTTGCTCTCGCCCAAGGCCATCCGCAACCTCATCGCCCGTGCCCGGGAAGAGTACGACATCGTCCTGCTCGACACCGGCCCGTGCCTGGGCTCCCTCGAAGCGTCGATGTGTGCCGCTGAGGCCGACGCCACCGTGCTCATCGTCTCGCGTGGCGATTCCAAGTCGATGGCCTCCAAAGCCCGCGACCACCTGGTCTCGGTCGGGGCGAACGTCGTGGGCTGCGTGTTCAACCACGCCCTCGATGCGGACATGAACAGTGCGTCCTTCGCGTCGATTGTCAGCCAGGAACGCCGCACCGACCCCGCTCAGAGCCTGCTCTCGGCCGACCCCGCCATCGCGGCCCGCTTCGGCCCGCTCGGTTCGGCCGTCGCCGCCTTTGGCACGCCCAGCAAATCGCCCAACGGCAAACCTCGCCGCAAGCCCATCGCCAACGGGAGCAGCAACGGGCATTGAGTGTCGAGGCGCTAGGCGTTCGTGGTTAGGCGCTAGGGGAGCGTTTGATCGCCTAGGATAAGCCTGCAGGAGAGAGAAACTTTGTGCACATTATCTTGATGCCTTAAACGGAATCTAATGCCCACGCCGTACAATACCGGCGTGGGAATTTCGTAATGCTCCCCAACCAAGCCCAGCGCCTAATCCCTAACGACTAGCGCCTACCCATGATCACCTCTTCCGAACTGGACACGCCACACGACGACCCCACGGTGCCCCACACCGTGTGGGGGCTCGATGCGGTGCAGCTCCACGACCGCTTCTGGGCGGCCCGGGGCGTGCAGGTGGTTCGGCTGGGCGAGCCGTCGGACCTCGTGGAAGACGCCGAGCTGTTCCTGCTCACCGACCCCCACTCCCTATCGATCTTTCGGCTGGGGCAACTCGTCGACACGCTGAGCTGGCTCAAGCCCAAGGTGCTCTTTGTCCGCCTGCACAACACCCAGGAGCAGGGCTACTCCGAACGTGTGATCACCGACGCGAACGACCGCTTTACTCGCTTTGAACGGGTCTACAGCTCGCCCGACTGGCGGCTGGGCCGCGTCGCCCTGACCCCGTCTCGTGAGCTTGCTCAGCTCTGGCAGCAGGCCGCCGACGCCCGCACCGCTTGGCGTTTGCTGCGTCGCACGATCCCCCCGAACCAACGCACCACCCTGTCGGTTGGCGGCTGTGTCTATGACCGCGCTGAAGACTCGCAGGTCACCGAATTCATCCGCGAACTGGTCACCGTCTGGAAACGCCCGGACGCCACCATTCAGCGTGCCGCACGCTTCGACGACCAAGCCTGGGGGGATGTCACCGGCTCGCGCCCCGACCACACCCGCTTTGTGGGTCCGGTCTGGGTCGGTGCCGGCCGAGACCTCAGCGATGCCGGTTCTATCGTCGGCCCCGCCGTGCTCTGGGACGTCCCCGAGCAGCGCCCCGAAGTCGAAGAGCTGCAATGGAAGCAGATCGAGCTCACCGACGTGCTGTCCGGCCCCATCAAAGTACGCAAGATTTCGAGTGTGCAGCGGGGCCTGAAACGCCTGTTCGACCTCGGTTTTGCGTTGATCGCGTTGTTATTGACCCTGCCGATCTACCCCTTCGTGATGCTGGCCATCCTCATCGAAGACGGCCGACCGTTCTTCTTCGCCCACACCCGTGAGTCGGCGGGAGGTGTCAACTTCCCCTGCCTCAAGTTCCGCACCATGCGGAAGGATGCCGAGGACATCAAGAAGAAGCTGATGGAGAAAAACCAGGCCGACGGCCCGCAGTTCTTCATCGACGATGACCCCCGCATCTCCCGCGTCGGTAAGTTCCTCCGCGCGACCAACATCGACGAACTGCCGCAGTTCCTCAATGTCATCGCCGGGCACATGGCCATCGTAGGCCCCCGTCCCAGCCCGTACAAAGAAAACCAGTACTGCCCGCCCTGGCGCGAAGCCCGCCTCTCGGTCCGCCCCGGCGTCACCGGCCTCTGGCAGGTCAAGCGTTCCCGCGATGCCGGCCGCGACTTCCAGGAATGGATCCGCTACGACATCGAATACGTCGAGAACTGGTCCTGGAAGATGGACTTCTACATCATCCTCAAGACCATGGCCGCGTTCGTCGGGATGAAGTGATCAGCTCTGGGTAGCTAGATCACAACCCCAAAATCATCAATCAGTGTCGGCCTCAGGCTCTTTCCGGGTTTCTATACTTCTGTGATGCCAGAAGGACCTCCCCCAAGTCCGATCGCCACGACCGTCGAGGAACGTCCTCGGCTGGTACGCTGGGCGTACGCCGCGGCGGGGGGCGTGTCGTTAACCCTCGGGGGTATCGGCGTGGTGGTCCCGGGTTGGCCGACGACGGTTTTTTGGTTGGTCGCCGCGTGGTGTTTCAGCAAGAGCTGCCCCGTGCTGCAACGCTGGATTTATTCACGCCCCCGCGTCGGCCCGGCGATCGCAGACCTGCTCGAACACCGCCGCCTCACCGCCGCAAACAAACGCCGCGCGATCCTCGGCATCTGGTTCGGCATCAGCCTCTCTGTCGCCGTGCTGTTGTGGCTCGGCTACTCACCGATCTATACGTTGGTCCTTCCGGCGATTGCCGCCGGGGTCTCGGCGTGGCTGCACTTCGGTTTCAGCGCTGAGCAGCGCGGTTAGAAACAGCGACCAGCATTCTGTACGCACGGTTTTCACTCAGTCCAATCCAATATGATTTTCGAGCCGTCTGGAACGTCACGAATCTGGCGTGCGAGATCGCCTGCGAATGCGACCAATTCTTTACGGCTGATGGTTCCCATGTTTTCCAACTCGTACTTGCCACCCAAAAAGCAGGGAATCTTCAGGCAGTAGCACTGCTCAGCTTCGTTCTTGCCAAGATACTGCTTCGCCGCCTTAACTATGCCCGGCATTTTCCAGTCGAGAAGAAATTCATCGTCCTCGCTGAGCTTTTTGTACTCCGAATCAGTTTGCGCAATAACTTCGCATGAGGGTTCGTCCGTGCGAATGAGCCAACGTGATCCATATGCGTCTAAGAAGATAACGCAGCCAAATTCATTCTCGGCTTCAATAGCAACCGGGTTGATATTCAACCAACCCCATGCATCACGGATCGTGGTAAGCATATCGCTCAGAACACCCAGCTAAGCACCACCAGCTCCAGCGCGATGAAGCCCGCGATGATGCCTGCGATGAGCAGGGTGCGTTGCGGGGTCATCCACTTGATCTTCTGCGGCGAAGGCACCATGCGGAGTTGGGGTTCGCCGGCGGTGGGACAGTAGGCCGGGGCGTAGCCGCGGCGGGCTTGGTCTTGGACGATGGCGATGATGAGGTTAGCGTCGAAGGCGGTGAGGCCGAACATCTTGCCGATCTTCACGAGGCGGTCGCGTTTTTCGGGGGGCAGGACCGAGCCTTGCAGTTGTTCGGAGACACGCACGGCCAAGACCCAACGCGGGTCGTTGGTGCCGGCGATCGCGGTGCCTTCGGTGGGGGTGAGGTCGGGTTTCACGATGGCACCCGCACCGACTAGGCGGAGACGGGGCTGGCCGTCGGCATGGGAGCGGCCGAGTTGGCCGTCGCCGGTGTCAGGCAATTGTCCATCACCGGCGAGCCGCGGCCTGGGGCCGGTGAACGTGGTGGAGGATCGGGGCGCGGGGTGCTTGCGGCCGCGCGGTTGCGGCTGGGGCCCGGTTTGTCCGGGGTTCAAGTTGTCTTCCGGCCAGGCCGGGGGCACCATCGACATGAGATCATTCGTCCCGAAAAACTTGAATTTTTCCAAACAAGCATAGCACGTCGCCCCACAAAACCCAGTAAAAACTCACCTTGTGTCCGATAAGGGCCTTAGGCTCGCGCGGATTTTGCGCGATTTCTTGTGGTTCTTAGGCCTGGAGCTTGTAGACTGTGGGATGGATGTTCAGGCGGTGGGATTTGCCTGAAAGGGGAGTGAGCGACGTTTATTGATGGATTGAGAGGGTATCCATGAAAACGACGGTATCTATGTTGGTTGCGCTGATCGCGGGTGTCGCCTGGATAACCCACGACCCGGTACGTGAGGAACTGTCCGGGCCGATCGAGGCACTGGCGGGTGTGGGGGTGACGGTGGCAGAGGCCTCGGCTTCCGCCGAAAGTTCGGCTGAGCTTCAAGCAAAAGAAGAAGAATAGGCGGAAGGCGAGCTTTTCACGACATGAGCTTGTCTGGGGATGACGTAGCTTCGGCGGGGTGTGGCTTATTTACGCTGAAGTGCGATCGATTAACTTTTAAGACTCTAAGATTCTGAAAAGGCTATGTTTACGCGCGCATTGCCGCGGATGTATCCAACGTAATTCGCATGAATTAGAGATCAGGTGGGCGCTTTGGAGGGGTTAGGCGACGCTGTTCCAGGAGGTTTTACCCACGAAAAGTCGAGTGGGGTTGATAATGCGGTGAAAACGCGTTACAACAAGCGTGTCAGAGAGCGAGTTTGTCGGGCACCGGCCAAGCAAACTTGCCCACCCGAGAATTGCTATTGGGGTGGTTTGACTGTGACGGTCCACACACGGGTTCTGAGGAGCCGACCCTTTCGGGTCTGTGGGTCTGTAACCAAAGGTTTCACTCTGACGCCGACCGGACTCAGCAAGATTCAAGAATCGGCCGCCACGGCAGTCTCGGGCTCTTCGCCCCGGATTGGTCGGCCAAGCTGGAGAGGTCGTTTGGCATCGGTGTTCACGCTTGGGCAGGAGGCCCAGCCGCCGCTCCGACCCTTTGGATGAAAGATGACACAGCCACTGTCGGCCTTCTGCCGGCACCGCGCCTCGGGCCCAGCCCGGACGCATCGGGGTATGTCTCTCGCGATCGAGTCGTCTCGACGCCCGAGCCTTCCCCGCCACAATCAAAATCGGCCGAGGTGTGCCCCGCATCGCCGGCCCATAGGTGTTTACGACACGGGGCAAGAAGAATCCGATGAGCAACGAACCTCAGACCGCGCGCGGCATCCTCGAGATGTCCAACAAGTCCGACGGGCGACTCCGCCAACTCACCGACACCTACGTCTCTGAGCCCACCGACCCCGTGGTCGCGTCGCACCTCATCCAGAAGTACAACCTCCGGGCCGGGCTTGAACTCGAAGTCACCCTCGGCAAACCCGTCGGCGGCTCCAATCCGAAAAACAACGGCCAACAGGGCGGCGGCAAGAAAAAGAAGAAACGCCCCAAAGCCAACGCCATCGACCCCAAGGCCTGCCGAGCGAAAGACATCCTCACCGTCGACGGCGTGCCCGTAGATGAGATGGGCGAATACAAAACCTACGAAGACCTCACCACCGTCATGCCCTCGCCCCGGCTGACGCTGGAGTACCCCGGCTGCCCACCGTCATGCCGGTTGATCGACCTGTTCTGTCCCATCGGCTACGGCACCCGCGGCATGATCGTTTCCCCGCCCAAGGCCGGTAAGACCACGCTGCTGCAACAGATCGCCACCGCCATCAGCCGCAACCACCCCGACGCCGAGGTTTACGCGCTTTTGATCGACGAACGGCCCGAAGAAGTCACCGACTTCCGCCGCAACGTGCCCTGCACCGTCTGGGCCTCCTCCAACGACCACCCGATCGAGCGCCACGTCGGCCTGGCGATGCTCGCACTCGAGCGCTGCAAGCGTCACGCCGAGATGGGCAAAGACGTGGTGGTGCTGCTCGACTCGCTGACGCGGATCGGCCGGGCGTTTAACACCGCCCCCAACCTCGCCGGCACGGGTCGGACCTTGTCCGGCGGCCTTGACGCCGGGGCGCTGTCCATCCCCAAGCAGCTCTTCGGCGGCGCCCGCAAGTTCGAAGAAGGCGGTTCGCTCACCATCATCGCCACGGCGCTGGTCGACACCGGTAGCCGCGGCGACCAGGTGATCTTCGAAGAGTTCAAGGGCACCGGCAACATGGAGCTCATCCTCGACCGCAAGATTGCTGAGCAGCGCACCTTCCCCGCGATGGACCTCGCCGCGTCCGGCACGCGGAACGAGAACCTCCTGATGTCCGACGCCGAGCTCAACACGGTCACGCAGCTACGCCGCCGTCTGCAACAGATGCAGCCGGTCACGCAGATCGATCAGCTGCTACGGGCGCTCGAGCGCTTCGAGACCAATGGTGCGCTGGTCGGTGATACCGAGAGCAAGACCAAGGCCCCGGCGTAAACCATCGATGCCTTGTCTGGGTTAAGGCAGCAAGTCGCCTATCCCGCCGATTCCATCCAACAAGAAGCCCAACAACGCGGGTAGCGTTTCGTCCTCCTTGTGCGAGTCGATCCACCGCTTGGTGTCGACAGCTTTCTTGTAGTCCGAGTTACTTAAACGACGAACCAACAGGTCTTCTTCGGCCTTGGTTTGTCTTTGCCGACGGACTTCTGCTTGCCACGAAGACGTAAAGATCAGGTGCAGGTCGTCGTGCATCTGGCGTCGTTGCAGTTCTTCCCATTCTCCCGCGTCGAGCCAGATACCACCGCACCGGCCGCAGCGGTCGATGTGGAAGTCGATACCGTGCCCGACCTTGTGGCGGATGAGAAACGCGCCGTCGAATGGGCAGCGTTTGCCCGCTTCCGAATCGATGAGCTCGACATCGTTGCCGCCTTGCTCGGTGTCGAGGTTGGGCAGCGGCGTTTCGAGGGTTTTGCGCCACGACCAATACGCGGCCATGGGCATCCAGATGCCCCCACACTTCGGGCACTTCTTAACCGTGATCCCGGGTTCAATAACGTGGTGTTCGAGGGCCGTGTTCGGGTGGATGGGGCAACGCACCGTTCTTTCCTTTCACGCATAGTGTGCAACACGCACAACCCGCAAAGGGAATGATTAGCGCGAGCTTAGTCCCACTCTTGCAACAGCCGAGATGCGACTTTGCCGGGTTGCTCGTCGCTGCAAATCACCGAGCTGACCGCGATGCCTCGGACGCCAACGGCAATCAGTTCGGGCAGGTTGTCGGGCGTGATGCCGCCGATGGCGAGGTGGGGCATGCGTTGGACTTGCTCACCCGCAAGGTAGTCGCGCAGGTAGGCGGGGCCCGCGAGGACGGGCTTGTGCTTGGTGGTGGTGGGGAACATTGGGCCGACGCCGACGTAGTCGGCGCCGGCTTGCTTGGCGGCGCGGGCTTGGTCGAGGTTGGAGGTACTCACGCCGACGAGTAGTTGGTGGCCGACGAGTTGGCGTACCGCGGTGACGGGCAAGTCGGTCTGGCCCAGGTGTACGCCATCCGCTCCGCTGGCGAAGGCGATGTCGGGGCGGTCGTTGATGATCGCGGTGGCGTTGGCTTGGTGGCAACGCTCGACGACCGTGGTGGCCCGGGCGAGTAGCTCGTTGGCTTCAAGGTCTTTTTCGCGCAGCTGAACACAATCCACACCCGCGTCGAGGGCTTGGTTCAACACGTCCGGCCAAGGCAGTTTGCACAGCGACTCGGTCAGTAAGAGGCACACCCGCCATTGCTTGGCTCGCGTGGCGGATAGCACCGCATTGAGTTGTCGCTCGATCTCGTAGCCGCGGTAACGCAGTTGCTCGACCGCTGAGGCCACGCTCGCCTGCTCGGTCGGCAAGGTCTTGGCGAACTCCTCGATCGACCGCAAAGCTTCGCTCAGCCGTTTACCCGCGGCCAGCGCGACTTCGGCGACCCCGGACCGTGATTGCTCGGCAGTCGTGGTGATTGTCGTGCCGACATCGCCGGGCGTGTCGCGGTGGTTTTGCAAGTTGGGGATCCCCGCCAATGCCTCGGCGAGGTCGTGCCGTAGCTGCTTGATCGGCTCGGCCAACGCCGCATTATCCAACAGGAAACGCACCGCGTCCTCCATCACCCGCAAGGCTTCGCGGGCACGGTTGGCGTTGGCGTCGAGGATGCGTAACACAGCGGGCATGGCTTGGAAGTGTAGATCAATCGGGCAACCGCTTCGAATTTAGCCCCGGGTCAATGACCCGGGGGTGGTGTCATCAATCGCTTACCCTAAGCATCGTAACCCGCGGCACCCCGGGTCAATGACCCGGGGCTAAGGTGGAGTCTTCCGCATCATCCGATGCCGGCCCGGTGCGCGTCACGGTGATCCGTGTCTTACGGATGAGCGCCACATTCCGGGCGTAGATGAACCAGCCCGTGGATTGGCCCAGTACACCGACGATGTCCTTCCGCCAGATGAAATAGATCATGAGCATCGTCGCCCCTGCCAGACTCATATACCAGAAGATCGGCGGCACGATCGAGCGCTTCTCTTTTTCGCTGACGATCCACTGCACCACCATCCGCCCGGTGAACAGCACCTGGCCGAGTAGGCCGACGGCGACCCAGAGGATGCCGAACGCCGTGGTGATGTTGAACAGCTTGAACAGCGGCCCGCCCGCGTCGCGGCGTGCCTGCTGCATCTCGATCATCGCCAGGTATTCGTCGGCACTGAGCGTGTGGCCGTTGTGCTGAACGCGCAGCTCATCGCCTTCACGGACGAGCTCCAGGTCGCCGATGCGGCCCTGGAGGTTCAGAGTCTTCACATCTTCGCTGTCGGCATCGATTGTGGCCGGGGCTTGGCCAACCGCGGGTATGACGAGTAGAGACAGCGCGAGCAGCAGGGGGGCAAAAACGTGACGCATGCAAATGATCGCAGTGAATCAGGGGGTGGCGACGGCGGGTGCGGGCTGGGGGTTACGCTTGGCTTCGCGGATCATGCCACGCACGGCGAAGCAGTCGCGTAGGCCGGGGATGCCGCGTTTGAGCAGGCCGGTGCCGTACTTGGTCTTGCCTTCATGGCGGGGCCGGTGGTTGACGGCGGTCTCGACGACCTTGCCGCCGAAGCCCGCGGCGCAGGCGGGGATGAAGCGGTGCATTCCGGGGCGGTGCAGCGGCAGGCGGCGGGCCATCTCGGCCTTGAGGGCGCGGGTGCCGCAGCCGGTGTCGCGGGCGCCGTCGCCGACGATGAGCTTGCGGGCGTATCGGCCGACAATCGAGGCGATTTTGCGGAAGGCGTGGTCTTGGCGGTTGGCCGAGCGGTCGCCCTGCACGAGGTCGGCGTTCTCGGCGATCAGCAGGTCGACCATCCGCGGTAGGTCGGCGGGGTCGTTCTGCAGGTCGGCATCGAGCGTGCAGATGATCGGGGCACTCGCGGCGTGGATCGCGGCCCGCATCGAGGCGGACTGGCCCTGCGGCGAATCGTGACGCACGGCTGTGAGCATGGGGAACTCGGCCTTGAGTGATGCGAGTTCATCGGGGGTCGAGTCGGTCGAGCCGTCGTCGACGATGACGATCTGAAACCGCTTGCCGGAGTCGCCGAAGGCCTGGGCGATCTCCTGGACCAGGGGGGTGAGGTTACCCGCTTCGTTGAGCGCAGGAGCGACCACCGCGAGGTCGTACTCGGGCGGGTCGGGCGCTGGCGAAGGGGTGGGAGCGTCGGCCATGCGGAGAGTGTAAACCCAGTCGGTGAGGTGTGCTGAATTCGGGGCTTAGTCGCTGGCCATGCCTTGTGGGAACTCTTTTCTGGATCGGTGACTCCCCAACGCAGGCGCAAGTGCGTTTACATATTGGCTAGCATCAGACGGAGGTATCTGAAATCGAGTGTTCGAGTTGTTTGAGGTGAGCTCGGATGCGTCGCTTACGGTCAGCGTCGAGGGGGCGATGCCCAAAACGGATTTCGTAAAACAAATCGGTCAGGGCGACGACCGGGTCGAACCGCATCGGATTGGCCTCAGCGAGTTCCTGGGCGAAGTTCGCGGGGGATTGCCAGTCAGGCCGGTGGAAGCCGTTACGTTCGAGCATATCCAGCATGATGAGGTAGAACCGCAGACGCCGGCTGAGCCCGCGGCGCTGCGCGGGAGGCAGGGTGGTGAGTTGAAGTCGGGCGATGCGACGGCGGCGCACGAAGTAGATTTGGATCAAGATACCAACCGCGATAAGCAGGCCCAGGAGGCTGAGTCCCGTGACGAAAATCTCCAGGAAACTCAGCCGCATTTCTTTATGGAGGTCTTTCATGCGATCAAAAAGACCTTTTATCGCGGCCATACTCTCTTGACTGGACGAACGAACGGTATCGGCGACTTCATGAATGACCGTTTCTTGGGTTTGCTTGTCGAAAGCAACCACGCTGCGGATCCACGCGAACTCGATGTGCTCATACAGTTCCCGGACCGAGGCGAAAAAGCCATCGGGGGAGGAGTGCTCGGCCTCGACGCGCTCAGGCGGGGTGGAGTCGAAGGTGCGCCAGCCGATGCCGGGGCCGCAGTCGATCTCGGTCCAGGCGTGGGCGTTGGATTGACGGACGACGTAATAGCCCCCGAGGGTGTTGAACTCGCTGGCGCGAAAGCCGGTGATGACCCGGGCAGGAATGCCGATGGACCGGCACATCGCCGCCAGTCCGGAGGCGAACAGTTCACAGTGGCCTCGTCGTGATTCAAACAGGAACGCGATCAACGGGTCTTGGCCTTGGCGAGCGGGGGGGTTGGCCAGGTCATAGCTGTAACGTGCACGCAAGTATTCAGCCAGCGCCGAGGCGATCATGATGTCGTCGGGCGTATGCCTCGCTTTAGGGTCTCGATCAAGGCCAGCTTCACGGATGATCCTCAACGCCAAAGCTCGCACCCGTTCAGTTTCGACCTCCCAAGTCCGGGCGTAATTGTCTTTGTTGGCCACGGCGTTATTCGCTGGGCTGCTGCGAAGACCTTGGTAGGGAAAACCGCTTGTCCCAAACATTTCGTCTAGCGACGGCGGCAATTGATCTTCGGACAACTCGTCGATACTCGGCGGTACTCCGGGCTTACGGGGCTCATCTGCATCTGGATCGTACGCTCTCCAACGTTGAGGAGAGGGCCAACTCAAGCGATAGCTGGTCGCTCCCACGATGGATTCGGTGGCCCGTAACTGATGGTCGATCGGGCTGAACGCCACATCGGTCAGGCTGTCGGATTCGAATTGGGTGAGGAAGAAGCCCTGCGAGCCGCGGCGGGTCGGTATGGGGACCACGCTAAAGATGGCGCGCTGGCGCGAATCGCGCAGCGCGATTTCTGCGGTGTAGTGTCCGGCTAGGTCCAACGCCTCCGAGGCTTCTTCGGCTTGCTTGTTGAGCGTGCTGATTTTGGTGACGCGGTCGCTGGCGATGGAGAAGTGCGAACGGTACCAGGTATGGTTGTCGACGTTGTAGGAGTCGAGCGCCGCCCCGCGCACCAACCATGGGTCGTCTTCCCAGCCGATGTTTTGGCCGTAGGTCTCAAGCTTGAGGTTGAGCATCGGCTCACGAGAGCCGGTTCCGATCGGGCCACCCCCCAAACGGATGGTGTTGCTGAAGCCGGTTTGCCTCGGAGCTCTCGAATTTTGATTCGAGCCCAGCTCGATGGGTGATTTGCCCGTGCGTGGCATCGTGACGAACACCGCTGAAGCGATCAGTCCGCACACCAGCCCGATGACCATCGCAAAATATCGCAGGTGTCGCCGAGCACCCGGTCCCGCCCAGACGCTCGGCCGGGCCGGGGCTTTACCTTCGGGCGCGGCCTGGATGTTAGCCTGATGCACGTGATCCGCGGCGGATGTCATGTGGAACATCAGCACGGTCGCGAGCGCGATCATGCAGTAAATAGCCAAGAAAATACCGTAGATCATCGAGACCGACAGCACACTCGCTCCGATCATCTGGAGCAAGCTCAGCACCAGCAGCTGCGAGTATTCGCGGTCGGTTTTCCTTGCGTACAACATCATGAGCTGTAACGCCATGGTGAAGTGGCCCATCGCCGCGACGACGTAACTCCGCTGGGTGAGTAGCTCCACCACCAACCAAGCCACCGCGAGTAACGCCCCCACATTGACCAGCCAGCGTGGGATTGTTTTGCCCTGGGGGCCCTCGGTGACGTACCACGACATCGCCCCGATCGCCCCGGCAATGAGCAGCAGTCCGGGGTTTCGCTCCGCCATGCACGAGGCGACGATCCCCAGCAGCACCTGCGCAAACACGAGCCGACGAAACAGCAACATCGTGTTCATCCCGCACCTCCCTGCGGCGCCTCGTTGGCTGCCGCGACGGGTTGAGGAGTCTGCTCAGACCGCTTGGACATCGATATGTTTCGCGGTGTGGCCTGATCCAAGTCTGCCAGGTCGGTGACGTTGGTGACATAGCGGTCAAAGTCCGCCGCACCTAAGACGATGGGCCCGCCTCCAGCCGAACGCCCCCGCCCGCTGCTTGCCGGGGTTGATCCACGCCCGGCCCAGATCACAACATCCGATCTGCGGAGGTTGTCGCCCCCACCGGAGGACGGGGCTTTGTGGTTGAGATCCATCTCCGCCAACGCTTCGAGGAGTTGCGTGCGGTGCAGCAGGCTGTGCCGAGGCGCGAAGTTGGGGCATTGGGGCCCCAGCACCCGCATCCCCACCCTGAACCCGCGTAGGTAGGCATCGCAGATCAATGACGCGGCGAGGCTGACGACCCGCTCTTCGAGTTGACGACCGCTGGCCGCGTCTTCGACTAAGCCCTGTTTGGCTTGACGCGTACTCCCCACGCTCATGGGCGGTGTCTCACGCAAGTCTAGCACTAGCGACATGCTCGGCGGCCGGGGCATGGTCATCTCGCGCGCCACAAGCTCACCCGTCCTCGCGGTACGTTTCCAATCGATCATGCGTGGGCTGTCGCCGGGGCGGTACTCGCGTAGCCCAAAAAACTCGTCGGTTCCGCCAGGTCGTTCTTCGACCTGCTTCCCTTCGCCCTCAGTGGTACCTAAGTGCGCGAGTAACTGCCGTCGGACACGGTACAGATAAGGAAACACCAACACCTCGTCGGGCTGGTCGAAGATGATCGTTTTGCGCAGCACACTGAACGGGAAAGACGACGAGGCTTCGATACGCTCAAACTTCAGTTTTCCCCGCCGACGTGGCCGGCAGGGAGCCTGGGTCTGAGTGGTCTGCCCCGCGCCGACATGCAATGCCCACGCGTGCGGCGGCCCGCCGAGCATCTGGTCGATTCCCGCACCGGATGCCGGGCCGTCGGTTTTCCAACCGTTGGCCCCTTTGCCCCAGCCTTCACGTAACACGACCGCGAACATGGGCAGCCACGAACGGTTGCTGATCTCGTATTGCAATGGCAACGCTTCACCCGCAGCGCAGTGCTCAGCGACAACACGCGTGACCTCCAGCCCCCGCAGCGAGATCGCCGCCGCGAAGATCGAGACGATCAATCCTCCGACCATCAACCCAAAGCCCCAGAACAACAGGTTCGCTTGCGTGTAGATCGCCGACGCCAGGATCACCCCCGACACCAGGAGATACAACACCCCCCCTGAGCCGAGCCGTGTCCGAGTCTGCGGTGACGCCATGCGAGATATTATCCACGATGAGACGCGGTCCGAAAGGCTGTTCCGCAAGAAAAAGTGATGCGTCAACCCCTGTTGAGGCTAGCGGTCCAAGGCCGCTGATCACGCCTTAATCACGCAGATAAGGCTCAGCATCCCGCAGCGTGTCACGCAGGATGTTCTCTGATTCTAAAGAACGGCGATCTTCACCTCGTTGCACCGTGACAATCACTCGCTCATTACCACCGGGCAGCACGAAACGCTCGGCAACCGAGGCATAGCCCGGCCGACTCGCGCGGAGTTCGATATCCAACATCAGCGTGCCCGCACCGAACGCGTCGATCGGCAGTGCAAAGCCCCCCTCGGCATCGCTATGCCCCTCGCCGATCTGTTCCGGCGACAGCCGCTGCGGATCGAGCAATACCGCCAACGTCGCCCCCGCCACGCCCGGCCCGGCCTCAGCCAGACGCGGATCATTTTTTTTCACGACCTCAACGCCGGGCATGTCGCCCGCCACGACCACCCCCTGAAGTCGGTACGGCGAGCAACCCACAAGACACATCAATAACCCAGCCACCCCAACGAGTGCCATCTTGTGACCGAAAGCTGAAATCCAAAATCTAAAATCCAACATCACGCTCCCCCTTGTCGCAGCTCTTCGATCTTGGGCAGATCTTTCAATGAAGCCAAACCGAAGACTTCTAAGAATTGCTTGGTCGTGCCGTACAGCATCGGCCGACCGATCTCTTCCGCCCGGCCGACGATCTTCACCAGGTGACGCTCCATCAGTGAACGCAGCGTCTCGCCACACGCCACGCCGCGGATCGCTTCGAGGTCGACCCGCAGCACCGGCTGCTTGTACGCCACGATCGCCAACGTCTCCATCGCCGCCGGGCTCAGCTTCGACTGCGCCTTGGTCTTGTGCAGCGCCGCCAGCACGTCCGCGTACTCGGGCAGCGTCATCACCTGCCACCCGCCCGCGACCTGCTCGATCCGGAACGCCCGGCCGGTCTCTTCATACTCGCCGTTCAGCCGAGCGATCGCGTCGTTCACCGGCTTGGTCCCGCCGGGAAAGTTCAGCTCCAACGCCTCGGCGATCTTGCCCGACGTCATCGCCCGCTCACTGGTCAGCAGCGCCGCTTCGACCTTTGGCGTGATCTCATCCATGTCCACGTCGATCGGTTCGGCATGCTCAGCCTCTTCGGCTTCGGCCTCTTCTACAGACTGCTCCGGCGATTCGGTCTCACCGGCCGCCGCGGCCTCACCGTCCACGTTCTGTTCCGGCTCGGGCGTCTCCGATTCTTCGGTTGTTGCTTGCTCGTTTTCTGGCATAGCGAGATTGTATGAAAACCCACCAATGTCGGCCTCGGCAACCTCTCGGGCTGCGATTCCCTACGGGTTCTGCCCTGATTGCTCGATCGAAACCACCGTCTCGGGCCCGAAACCCTCGGGTTTGGTGAACAACGCTACGCCTTTGTTGGGGCGTTCAAATTCCATTTCGCTCTCGATCGTCTCGCCGGTGATGCAATCCATCCACCGCAGCATGTACCGGCCTGCGGGCACCCCCGCCACGCCAAGCTGACCGCCCTCGGTGGAGTTCAACGCGTATGCGATCCAGTTGCGGCTCCCGTCCGTCATCACGTATTTGGTTTCCCCCCGGGCAAGCCGGTTGTTCGGCCCCATGCCGTAGAAGCGGGTCTGCTCGAAAAAATCGGAGACCCGTGCGCAGTCGATCAGGTCCTGATCCGAGTTGTTGTAGACGTGGTGTCCGTGGACCATGACGTAGCAGCCGGACATCGCGGTGGCCCAGTTCTTGCGACGTGCCGTGTCGCCCTTGCCGTAGCCGTGGGTTTCAGAGAACGCGCAGACGTAGCGGTCTTCCGCCGCGGCGAAATACCCCAGCCCGCGCTGGTGGATCTCCTCGGCGTTAAGTTTCTCCAGCTTCATGATCGCGAAGATGTCGATGTTCGGATCGTTGGCGTAGTGAGCAAAGCTGTCGCCCATGAAGCCGACACTCATCGCGATCGGGTGCGGCCTAGGGTCACGCCGACGGATGTGTTTGGCCACCGCTTTGAGGTGGGGCACAAAACGTTCGCCGCGTTTGTCCGCCACTTCCATCGGGCCCCAGACCAGGTTGCCGTACTTGGAAAACCGATCCACCACCGCGTCGATCATCGCCGCCTCTTGCGGATGAAGTTCACCATCGACGCCTAGCCGCCAACCCAGGTTGCCTTCGCCGAATTCGACGCGCATCTCGTCGTCGTAGAAAAAGAAAAACACGACGATCCCCAAACGCTCCGCCTCCGCCAGCCACGACTCCCACTGGTCCAGCACATCTTCGTCCAGGCCCTTGTCTGGATCGCCGTCAATGAACATGTTTTCTGTCGGCCCGCCGTCGCCGCCGTGGCTGCGCATCCCCACCCACCAGATGCAGTTCACCCCGGCATCGCCCACCTTCTTCAGGAGCTCCATCTGGTCGCCGTCACGGGTCCCGTCGGGCCGTCGCTCCCCCCGAAACAAAAAGCTCTCCGGGTCGCCGGGACCGCTGATAAACAGCGGGTCCCCGTTCGACCATCGCAGCCAACGCGGGTTCTCCGGATCGACAATGACCATCGGCGTCTCCGCCCATGCCGCGAATGCCATGATGCAACACACCATCAAGACGATTCGATTCAAGAAACGCACAACAGAAAAACTTCGCTGAGACATATTGATCCTTCGCTGGATTGAATTGCAATGGATATGAACAATTTCAACGCCGAATAACCTACCCCATTCCGGGCATGGCATTCGTGCTGTCGGGGAAATCCTAAAGCTGCACCGGCGTGAGCTCACAGCAAAGCGCCGGTGGTGTGCGCACAAAATTGCTTCGGTGAGCGAAGATTATTGGTATGGATTTATCCGGTTATCTCTTTGGCTGGGAACCATTTGCTGGATACGACGGGTGGCCGGGGCAGTATGCCCCGGAACGGTTGATCGGAATGTCGGGACGTGCAGATTCCGGGCATCGCGTTGCTCTGCCCCGGCCACCCGAGGTGAGAGACACTTCGGTGCGCACGGCAGATCACATCCTACTCCCTTCAATCCATAAAAATTTCGCGTTCTATCCAACTTTCCTGCCGCGGTTTGCAAAATCCAAAGCCGATTTGGTGCGCACACCCGTGACTTGTGCCCCCCTTATGGAGGGAGAGCTTTTCGGCACCCCGCGGCG
>JBCCWB010000030.1:0-24208 GCA_039194345.1 Planctomycetota bacterium | reverse complement strand
CGCGCTCACCAACTCGGGATATTGTTCTATCAAAGCTTGCGCATCTACAGGACGATCGGCTTGGAGGTAGAGCCCGCTAAGCTGAGTCAATACTTGAGCAGAGGCATTAGACTGAATCAATTGCTCGAAATTCGCGATGGCCGTATTTACATCGCCACGGGATGCTGAAAGGCCAGCACTTAGCTCCAGCCAGACCGGATTGTCGGGATCGAGTTCGAGGCCATCGCGGATTAACTGCTCCGCCTCGTTGGTGCGTTGCTGTTTGATATACAATTGCGCTAATTGGCGGCGAGCCGCGTTGTTACCGGGGGCTTCGTCTAGAAGTAGGCGTAGAGAGTATGAGGCGTCATTTTCTTGACCGAGCGAAGTTTGAATCCGGGCTTGAAGCGCTAGAGCTTCAATCATGTTGGGTCTGATTGCCAAGGCTTGTTGGATATCATCCAAGGCGTTGGCTTGGGTTTCGGGATTGCTCGCCAAAAGCGTAGCCCGCTGCAAATATGTCATGGGGTTACGGTTGTTCTTGGCCAGCGAAGCATTGATATATTCAACGGCTTTCTGCTGGTCACCGCCTTGGTTGGCCACCATTGCCCGTAAGGCGTCGGTTGTGTCGGTATCCTCAAGCTGATTCAAAACACCGATCGCACGATCGCTCTGTTGCAACCGAAGCAGTGACTCGGCTAGGCGGGCACCAATTACGGCTTTTTGTTCTTCTTTGCTCTCGGTAAATAGGTTCTCATAGATCGCCGTGGCTTCTTCGATACGACCGGAGTTAAATAACACATCAGCCATTTCTCGGCTAGCAATCCTAGTTTCCTTGTCTTCTAAGCCCACGGCTTTTTCATAGGCCAAAAAGCTCTCGTTGACTCGGCCGGAAGCAAGGTAGTAACGAGCTTGCAGCAAATAGTCTTCGGCGATTGCATCATCAGCTCGTTGAGCAATATATTCGGCGATAATTTGGTCGCCGGTATCAATCTGATCATTGATTCGCAGGACACCCACACGCGCAGCAACAGTTTCGAGACGGACTCCGTGGATTTGCTCGGCTTGATCGACCAAAAATAATGCGTTTTCTACGTCGCCATCTCGAGCATGCAGCATGGCGAGGCTAAGGAGGTTCTTGGTGTTCTCCGGCTGAGTTTCAGCCATCTCCGTGCGTAAACGCTTAACGATGGCGGGATCGCCGTAGCGTTGTTCGTAGGTCAGATACTGTGAAATTAGTTGTGAATCATTTGGACGATATGCGATGGCTTCACGCAATGTGTTGAGGGCCTGAGTGTGCCGCCCCATCGCGCCGTGGGCTTGAGCTAAACCAGTTAATGCACGCGCATTGTCAGGCTTTTGGTCGAGAGCTTTGTTGTAGGCAGAAACAGCTTCAGCAGGATCGCCGGCCCGCATCAATAGATCCGCGTATTGACGCCAACCTTCATCAAAGACCGGTCGTTGCTTCAACGCCAAGTCATACGAAGACAGGGCTTGCGGTATTTTGCCTTCCGCTGCCGCGAGTTGTCCCCGGAGGAAATGACCTTCGGCCAAGTCTAGATTACGATTGCCCGCAGCTGCCGCAAGACGACGAGCTTCATCGAATTTTTTGTCTTGTATCGCTAAGTCAAAGGCTAAGACCAAGACGTTGTCGCTATCGGCATCAATGCCTTGGGCGATTTTGAACGTCTCCCGGGCCTTTTCGGGCTGGCGATATTGAAGGTAGATCTGCGTTTTGCGGACGGCCCGATCTAGGTCACTGGCGTCGGTTTTATCGATATGGGTGACCATCTCGTCGAGCGTCATCGGGGTCTGATCGATTTGGCTCTGGAGCTGGCTCCTAAGCATGGAGACGGCTGAGGCCAATGCGCCGCTGGCTTCGGCTTGATCGAGGAGTGCGAACTTTTCTTCTGTGGTTTCAGCAGATTGCAGAGCGCGTTGGAGCAGGTTTATGTCTTGTGGGTTTTTATCAAACTCGGCGAGTAGCATTTCATGGCTACGTTCTGTTTGGCCCGCCGCGCCATACATTTGAGCTAGTGTGGTTGCGACAGCCGGGGCGTTATCTTTGAGAGGCTCTAAAAGCTCAATAGCCTTATCGTATTGCTGCTGGCTGGCATGCCATTGGGCCAGTAGGCGGATAGCAAGGGCATTTGTAGGCTCAGATTCCAATACGATATTAATCTGCTCACTGGCTTCAGGTAGCTTTCGGCTACGAATCAACATTTCAGCGAGCTGCAGGCGGATGTTGAGCTGAATGTCTTCACGACCGCCGTTCTGAACCAGCTGGAGGACGCGTTCGAGGCGTTCAACCGCAGCACCCCATTGTTTCTCGGCCTGCCGGGCTCGAGCAGAGAGTAATAGTGCTTCGATATCGCGGTCTTGGTAGAGTGCACTGGCTTGGTCGATGTAGACCATGGCGCGCGTGGTTTGGTTCTTTAAAAGAGCTATCTTTCCGCGGAGCATCAGCACACGGGCATCTTTGTCGGTAACCGCCTCAAGTTGGTCTACCGCCTTATCAGCATCAGCGAGCAATTGCGAGCGAAGTTCGGGGTCGGTAGCCGCTTCAGCTCGGATGAGCCCAATATTGGCTACCTCGTATACTGCCTGCTGGCGAAGAATTTGATCACGTAAAGAGGCTTCGAAGTTGCCAGCGATCGGGTGGTCCAGAGCGAGCACATATATATCGTAAGCGTCATCAAGTTGAAGTTGAAGCTTCAATACGTTAGCTAGCATAAGGCGGTAGAGAAGCATGTCCGGCCGTGCATTCGAGGCACTGCGGAGCAATCGTTCCGTCCGATTTAAATGGGTTGGCGTGCTCTTGGGAGAAGCGTTTGGTTCCTCGCCCGCAATCAATCGATTCATTGCCGTGAGTTGTTTGTCAACTCGCGGAAGGATTTCGGCGAGTTGTTGAACCACCAGTGGTGGTTCGGGGTTTTTCAAAAGTGCTGTTTCAAGCTTATTTAATACTGGTTCAATTTTGGCAAATCCATCACGATACTTTTGTGCGGCTTCGGAGCGCTCTTTGGCATTGCTTGCATTGCGAATTCGCAACCGCTCTGTGTCGAGTACTGATAGCATAACGTTGAAATACTCGATCTTGACTTGTGGGTTGTTTGGGTCTGTGGCAAGAGCACGCTCGGCAAGTTCGATGGTTTTGGCACGCGACTCCTCGGTACGTTTCGAATCGGGAGAAGATCGTTCGGTTCGGTTGGCGTCGTGTAAGTGCCAACGGGCCAAAAAATGCAGGACGTCTGTGTCGTCAGGTCGTGCCGACAATACTGTTTCGAGATCCTGACGGACTTCCTGTTGTCGTGAGCGATCCATAGCATCGGATAGCTGTACGGCCTGGGAAATTCCGCGAAATTTCAAGGCAGAGATGTTTTGTGGCTCGGTTTCGAGGCGGGTGGAGGACAGGGAATACAGGTCGTTGTAGAACGTGTTAATGTTAAATTCTCGAGCCCAGCGATATAGCAGCTGATAGAAGTCTTCGAGCATTTGCTCGTCGCCGGGGCGTAGCTCGGTGGTTTGGCGAGTGAGTTGCATAACTTCACCGAGCACACGTTTGGCTTCGAACTGATCACTCACTGTCATATTGCTACGGGCTTTGATGTACTTGATTAGGAGATCTACATTCTGAGGGTCTCGGTTCCACGCTTTGCCATAGCTCTCTGCGGCGAGCCGGAAATCTTCTCCACGCTGAAGTTGTGCTTGCGCTAATACTTCAGGGCTGGCTTTCACATCAACGACTACATTTTGAGCACGAACCAAGTAGTTGTCGCCCTCGGCTTCAAGTTCAGAACTACTTTTCATCAGTACTGTGTAGACGACAAAAGCTCCGCCAGTCAAAAGCACTACTAGTACGGCAGACAAGATGAAGACGAATTTTGTGTTGACTTTGCCGGCCATAAACCGTGCTCCCTATTTCTTCTGAAATTCTGATTGTTGTATAATGGGTTTCTTGTACTTCAAGCCAATGTCAAGGCGAAGTCATGTTGAATTTTTGCGTTGTAAGCTTCGCTTGAGCAGGACTTTGGTCTGGTTGAACCGGCCAAGCTCCTGCCTTAACGTCGTCCCAATCAGGTAGGCACGCCATAATGTCGGGCAGGAAAGTATTCAGTAGGTCGGTGGTGTGTTGGGCAACAAGCGCGGGGTCGTTTTCACCGAGGATCTGGATTTCGATTTTGCAGTAGTAGCTGTGGGCGTCGCGGATATCGAAGCCTTGGGCACGGACTGCATTGGGTGACGCTAGGTACTTGCCGTTGGCGGCGAAGAAGTAGATAACGTGCTGGTCTTCATTGACGTTACTGGGATTACCGTAGGTAAAGCGGACCGCATCGATATCGCGTTCCGGCAGGGTGACGACCGTGCCGGGCGCGTAATCCGGTTCGCCGGGCGGGGGAATCAGCGCGGTGGCGGTGTATCCGGACATACCGTTGCGTGCAGTAACGACTTCAGGGTCGAGCGAAACAATTTGGCTATGTAGACCTTTATGTTTGACGCCACCGGCGACAAAGCAACGGTCGGGGACATGCGGGACGGTATCGTTGATACCGGTGTAATAGGCGACGTGAAGACGAATCAAGCTTCCCGGCTGGCCTTCAGCAAAGTTGTTGTTCCGGTACAAGCGGCTGAGGTAGTCCTCGGTGCCCAATTCATCGATGATTTCTGGAGGAAGAATTTGGTCGTCGACGAATGTATACGGGCCTTTTTCCAAGGGCAGGTCTGTAAGGTTGTGACGAAGCTCGACCGCTTCTTTGTGCAGCACGATCTGCTGCCAAGAAAGGATTGATTGTTTGCCGGTCGCCGCGACGCCGAACAGGCCGCAGATCATTGCTGCTGCGAAACAGCATGCCGCTAAGCCGCTTGTTCCGGGTGAGGATCGACGTGCGAATACCCCCAGCCCCAATAGGACAAAAATGCCTAAGACCACGCCGACTAGCGATAGCGCCGGTGGGAGCCACTCCAGCCCAGGAACGGGGCGGGCCGAAAAGCCGTTGAAGAGCATCGCGTAGACCAGCCCGGTGACGAGCGCCAGTGCTGCACCGAGCACCAAACCTTTGGCGATGAGTCCCGCAGAGATTTTTCGGGGCAATTTGTTGGCTTGTGCTGTTTGCGCCGCGGCCTGTTCAACTAGTTTGGTGTGTGCCTCGGCCTCGGCGTCGGAGTCACGGATAATGATTTTGTCGAGAACCCAGCCGAGTAGCAGGAATAAACCTGCGGCAGGTATGAGCATCAGCATGCCGACGAACAAGTGGAAGTCGCCCTGGGCATATTCTTTATCGACCGTGTAGATCAATCCTAGAGCGGTGACCCGGCCGATGTTGACTACGACCGCGATCGGGATCGCCAATGAGATCATCACCGCGCGTTGCCACCAGGTCCGATCAAACAGAAAAGCCAAAGCGACACCCAGTGCGATGAACGCCATGAGCATCCGCAGCCCGGCACAAGCCTCGGCCACGTTCATGCCTTCTTCGACCCAAACCCCGTTTTTCATGAATCCCAGCGTGATCGTATTGCCCGCGTTATTGACGGTGAAATCCATAAACTCGGCAAAGATCTGAAGCATCACCGTGGCCCCTGCCGCAGCGATATCCTGTAGCCGTTCAGCGATACGGCTCCAGATCGCATCTGACACCTTGACCGCCAGGACTAGATAAGCGATGGGGAACCAAAGGACCCTCATCGCCGCGGGACCGAACAGGAATAGGGCGGTGGCGAAGATGGTCAACACCATGCTGTAGCCGCGGAACATGTCGTTACGCCCCGGGAATATCCAGAATACGTAGCTGTAAAGCCCAACAAAGATCAGCGGAAGTGCCCACCAATACAGCCGTTTGGGGGCGGCTTGGAGACGTGTTTTGTTGAGGTAAATATAGTAGATCGAGATCGCGGGAATGATCAAGACGTGTGACCAGTCCGGGTCTTTGGAGAACCGATAGGTCTGCCGAAGAAAATCGATATGCATCCAGCTGAAAAAGGCCAGGCATACCGCAATCCACGCCCAACCAATGGGCGTGATCAACGGCTGTGGCGGCCCTGCCGGGGCGATTTTGGGCATCGGGGTGCTGGTCATGTCTCTCGGTGACCCGCCTCCACGGGTTGATTTCGAGATCGAAGTGGTGGACGAGGCGTCAAACGCCTGTTCCAGATCGATATTACGCGGGGTCGATGCGGCGGGTTCGTGATTTGAACGAACCTTTACCGGCTCAGCGTTAAGCGCCGTGGATGCCTTGACATGCCCCGGGTTTTTGCCGGGGTTCGCCGAGTCGGGCTTATGCAGGGGAGGCTGGTCGCTCATGGTCTGCGGGGCAGAAAATAGCCGGGAGAGACGTCGAGGCGATCCATGCCGGAGACGCGGGGTTGCCAATACACTTGACCTGTATCGATCAAGAAATTGAAGGGGTTGTGAAGGGGCACCCGTCCGTTGGTGCCTGGGAAACAAGCGACGTGTCCTGATCGCCCCGGCATGATATCGGCGGGGTGGACGGGCCGGCCACGAATGGGCCCGGCAGGTCGGAAACATCAAATTTTAACCTAGGAGCAAGCACCCGGGTAATGCGCTGCCAAGCGGTTGGGCCGGGCAGTGCGATTTAAAGCAAGGCTCTAAATTATCTGTTGTTGTTGCCGAACACGTCGTTGCCGAAGTTGCGGTCGAGCACGAAGCCGAAGCCGTAGGTGAAGCGGAAGCCGTTACGGATGACCGCCAGCGGCGTGGCAACACCCGACGAACCAATGTTGATCAGGTCGTCAGGCCTCAGGAATATATCCGGCTCGTTGCCGTGGAAGATCGCCGCAAGGTCCAAGCGGATGGTGACTTCCTGATTGTTGGCCGTGCGGCGGATCAGGTCGACACGCTCGGGGTTGGCCAGGCCACCCAGGCCGCCGGACGAAGCGATCAGTTGCTTGAGGGTCAGGTCGGCTTCGCCGGGCACGGTGTAGGCACCGGGGCGGTTACTCTGGCCCATGACGTAGACGAAACCAGCAGATTGGTTGGGGATGCGGATGACATCGCCCGCACGGATAACCACGTTGTAACGCATGTCGCCGTTAATCAGCTTGTCATAGGGCACTTCGATGATGCGTTGGGCGACCATGCTGCTCAAAGCGTCGCTGCCGGGCGTGCCGAAAGCGCTGTTGCTGGTGCCGGCTTGGCCTTCAACCCGGACGAACTTACCATCAACATAGACCCAGCGCGGCGAGCTACCGCCGCCTTCGAGTCCCGATTCCACACCTGAGGGCGGAGCGGGGCGGTCTTCCGGCGTGACTTCGGCGCTCAGGTCAGCGGGTTCGTTACCCTCATCCAGAAGGTCTTCGATCAGGTCGCCTGCGTCAGCCGGGGCGGGTTCGACCGGGCTGGATTCGCGGTTGGTTTCACCCGCCGCTGCTGCGGTGAGGGGCGCTTGACGGAAGATCAGGATCCGCTTGATCCGGTTGCTCACACCGCCAGCCTGAGCGATCGCTTGCAGCAGACGGAAGTCGGGTTGCGGGATCAAGTAGGGGCCGAAGCGGGTGCTGCCTTCTTCAGGAGCACCGATGATGGTATAGAGGTTTTGACGTGACTGCTGGACAACCACGCTGACGGTGGCGTCCTGCATGATGCCTTTGTTCTCGAGGATCTCGATGATCTCTTCTTCGAGTTGGCTGGGGCTTAGGCCCGAAGCTTTAACTTTGCCAACGATGGGCAGGCGGATGTTGCCAGTCTCATCGATGGCACGGTTCTGCACGTCGGTGACGCCGACGCTGATCAGTTCAAAGATGGAGACGGTGATGAAGTCGCCTGGGCCGATGACGTATTCCTGGGCGTCGGGCACCAAGTCGTCGGGGCGGACCGGAGAGATCTGAACCGGCGTGTCGCTGAGGGTGTTGGCCAGGTCCAGCGTTTCGAGGATCGGCATCGACACCGGGGTGCGTTCCCATCGGCCCACCACGCTCGGGTCTAGGTAGCTGTCGCTTTCGCAGCCCACCAGTCCCAAGCTCAACGACGCCAACACGCCGCACAGTGCCAATCGCCCAGTCTTCATCATCATCTTGATTTGCCTCACCGTCTTCGGCTCCTGGTTGCTTGGCCCCGGCCGGCACACTGCCGTCACTTGAGCCAGTTGTTTTCGTACCCCGAGGCCGAGCGGTGCCAGCCTCAATTCATTGACGGGCATACTATCCCATTACCCACCTTACCGCACCCCTCGAATCGCAGCAGGGCCGACGCATCCTTAGGAATGCCTCACCGTGTCCCTTCGGGCCACTCGGCTACGTCCTTTCGGTGCATCTCGGCATCGGGCCGTCGTTACAATCGCTATCCTCGGCACAGCTTGCGACACTTGCCGGGCGGCACTGCCGCGGGGTCAACATCGGACAGCCCCTTCCGCCGGGGCCAGCGTGGGCCGTAAAACCAATCCGCCCCCGGCTTCGTACCGGTTCTCGGACCTACATACGCCTCAAGCCCGCTGATACCCGCCTGCTTGACCGACTAAAAACACGCCGCTTGCCCGGCAAACCGCCTCGGAACCCGATCATGCCCGAATCTTTCCAAAATGTGACCTTCGTCGGCGACGGCGCCATGGCCACCGTCCTGGCCCTGCTCCTGGAATCCCGAGGCCTGAACGTCACGGTCTGGGGGCCCACTGCCGAGAACGTCGCCGAGGTGATCCAGACTAGGGAAAACCGCAGGTACCTACCCGGCCACCGCCTGCCGGACTCGATACGTCTCACCGCCAGCGACTCGTCCTGCTTCCGCGATGCCGATCTGATCGTCTCCGCCATCCCGACTCAGTACATCCGCAGTGTCTGGGAACGTCTTGTTCCGCATTTCCCCGAAGGCGAGGCGGTACCCGTCGTCTCCGTGGCCAAGGGCATCGAAAAGGGAACCATCCTCCGCCCAACCCAGATCATCGCGGACGTCATCGCCAAGCAGGCCGCCAATCCGCAGGTGCCCGCGCTCGCATCGCTGTCTGGGCCCTCGGTTGCGGACGAGTTGGCCAAGTGCCTGCCCGCCACCGTCGCCGCGGCCTCGGAAGACACCGACTTTGCCACGAAGCTGCAGACCGCCTTCACCACCCAGTGGTTCCGTGTCTACACCAACCCCGACCTTGTCGGCGTCGAGCTGGCTGGGGCCCTCAAGAATGTCATCGCCCTGGCCGCGGGCATCCTCGACGGCCTGCAAGCCGGCAACAACGCCAAGTCGGCCCTGCTCTCACGCGGCCTGGCGGAGATCACACGTTTGGGTGTAGCTATGGGCGCGACCCCCGAGACCTTCTTCGGCCTCACCGGCGTCGGCGACCTCGCCACCACCTGCTTCAGCCCCACCGGCCGAAACCGCACCGCGGGCGAACTCTTGGGCAAAGGCAAAAAGCTCGACCAGATCCTCGAAGACATCCCCGGCGTCGTCGAAGGCGTGCCCACCACCAAGGCTGTGGTCGACCTCGCCCAGAAACACGATGTCGAAATGCCCATCACTCAGGCGGTGAATCAGGTCCTCTTCGAAGACCTCGACCCATTGGATGCGATCAGCAACCTGATGTCCCGAGAGCCGAAGACCGAGCGCGTCGGTTTATTCGCTTCGTCTCAGGCATCGCTTGAACGAGGCTTATTCAGCCACCGTACGCGCACCCACCAAAGGCTCAACAGCACCAATCCTCCGAAGGTGGAGTAGGCGACGATGAAGACCCACGGGTCAGCCTCGATGAATAGGAGATTGCCCAGCCAGTAGGCGACGAAGGTTTCGTCGTAGGCCTCTTGCCCGGCAGCCCGGCGGAATTGCATTTCCCATGTCGTCAGCGGGCAGATGATGCCCAGCCAGGCTTGACCGATGATCACGGCGATGGTGGCGAGGTGCAATCCGCGGAACCAGCGGTTGCGGACCCACTGCCATTTCAACGCGCCGCCCAGCAGGGTGAGCAAGAGGCCGAGGATCACAAACAACACCACCGCGATGTGCAGCAGCAGCATCGCATCAGCGGCGAGTCGGGCCCATGCGGCAGAGTCCATGGCTTCCGATTATCCCGCGAGGCCAGCGACGTGTCACTCCGAATCCATCGGTAGTCCGGGATGCGGCCGCCGACGCGTGGTGAGATACAGGCTGAGACCCAGCGTGAAGATCAACGACATCGAGCTGATGATGCAGAAGGTGCTGTCGTTGTCATCTTCATCCTCGTCTTTGCGGTCGTCTGCGGGCTCGGTCTTGGACGTCAGCGTCGTGGACAGCACCCGGGGTGGGTCGGCTAATCCGCTCGCAGGGCTTAGCAGACAGAGAGCCAAGGCAAGTGCGGTTACTACGAAGAAGGGGTGTCGATCTATAGTTCGGGAGAGGGCCATACCGGATTTTACTCGACCCGGCAGGGGGCTTGGCGGTGGAAATGGATCAGGAAATTCAAATGATCATGGATCACCTGTTCGCGTGAACCATCGAGATTGGCCCGCCATCGCGGCGGTGGCCGACATATATGAACATGGTCATCACCGAACGAGATCCGCAAAAACGGGGGGCAGGTGCCGTGCTGCTGATTGTGGTGCTGGGCATGTCGTGGGCGGGTGCGGGATGTACCACGGCGGGGCGGCTGTCGTCGCTACTGCCCGATGAGGTGGCTGAGCCTGTGGAGCAGGTGCTGCCGATCGGCATGGCCGAGACGTTGGCGGTCCTCGAACCATTTTCGATCGTGCGACGCCTGGATCAAGGGCTGACCTACATCGAAATCGACGAGCAGACTCACAGGACCCGTGGGGCGTGGTTCAGCGTGAACCAGGGGCCGTGGACAACCGCAGCAACGCTGAAACGCGGCGATCAGGTCGATGTGACCTACACCCGCGAAAACTCAGCGGGAACCACGAGTTACGTTTTCTATGGCCCGACCACCGGAGGCTTTATCCGAATGGTTGAGACCCGTTGGTATTACGATGGCTACCCCGAGGAAAGCCGATCGCTGCGGGTTCGGCCGTACGAGATTCAACGCCAGGCGTCGGTTTCTCGCTAAGTCTTTTTCATTAATGGCTTTCGGCGGCATCCGGTTATGTGGGCGGTTGGCTATTTCTTCGTCGGGAAAAACGAATGTCCGTCGGGCCGTGATGCACTCCTCCGGGCACCACGGCCCGAGAGGGCCGACATCCTGTTCTCCCGCTCCTCGCTCCCCCGTTTTCTCCCCCATCTCTCCGGCGGGGAAGATAGCCCAGCCATGTGACTGGTCCATGGCTTTGGCGTGAGCGAAGCGTTAATCCACAGCAATCGGCTGTTCTGTTGAAATGTGGATGCTCGGTGGGCCAGCCGGGGGATTTGTCTGTTCGGCCGGGGCCCTTGGGTTAAACCCGCGTCCAGTCAACACCGATAAACCCAGGGTAAACAGGAGCTAACCGTGACTCTCGCCTTTCCTCATCCCGCCAACCAGGACGATTTCGACGAAGGACTTCCCGGCGGCGAATTCGATACCGCACGGCTGTGGGTGTCGGATCAACAGTGGATGACGATTCTCGAGCGGGTGGAACGCGGCTCGGATGGTGAAGAGACGGAAAACGCGATCCCCGATTACGCCGGGGGGGCGAGTGATGCCTCGGGCAACCGTGAATACGCCCGCCATGCAATTAATTTCCGTTGCATGATCCGTTTGGCTCCGCCGGATAAACCGGATGCGGACCACGGGACTTATGTGGTGCACAGCCGCAATATCTCCACGGGTGGCTTGGGTTTTGTACACGACCAAGAATTGCATACCGGCACTCGGTGCACCGTGGCCCTGCAGCCCATGCGAGGTAAAGGCATGATCGTGCCCGCCCGCGTCGCTTGGTGCCGGTCGATTCGGCGTGAACTGGAAGGCATCACAACCTACGACATCGGCGTCCAGTTCGATCGACCGATCGACATCAGCCCGTTCGTTCCCGCGGCCTGATTCCAAACATCCAACTACGTATTTCTTTCCCTGGAGGTAACGCTCAGGGTTGTGTAGTTCCACTGCTCGGGCAAAGTCGGTGTTTTTATCGGCGTTACGCCCGTTGCGGGAGGTTGGTTTGGTTGGGTTGTGGCGATTGTTATGGGTTGTGAAGAAGGGGAGACGCCGGGCTTATCTCACCTCGTTAACCGGTCGATACATCCGAAGTACGGATGACCTGCGCGGGGTATGCGCCCCGCAGCTCGCAGCGCAGTCCGCTGATGTTTTGCCCTTTGACTATCAACCCCGAGGCGACGACGCATGGAACTCGACACGATCTTGAAAACGGCACTTGATTTGGGTTCGTCCGACATCCACCTAGTGTCCGGCCACCCTCCGATGGCCCGCGTGCACACCACCATGACGCCGCTCGACTACCCCGTCATCACGCCCGAGGGCGCGATGCGAATGCTCAAGAGCATGTGCACCGAAGACCAGATGCGTGTCTTCGACAAGATCAAAGACTCGGACTTCTCCTACGAAATCCCCGGCCTCGGCCGTTTCCGGGTGAACGCCCACAGCCAACGCGGCAGTGTCGGCATCGCCCTGCGTGCGATCAAGACCGAGATCCCCCCGCTGGCCGACCTGAACCTGCCGGACGTCATCAGCCGTCTGACCTACCTGCCCCGCGGCTTGGTGCTCGTCACCGGCGACACCGGTTCGGGTAAGTCGACCACGCTCGCCGCGATGATCGACGCGATGAACAAGCGGTACCACAAGCACATCATCACGCTCGAAGACCCCGTTGAATACGCCATGATCTCCGACAAGTGCTGTATCGAGCAGCGCGAGCTGGGGATGGACACGCCGTCATTCGCTTCGGGCCTGCGTCACGTCCTGCGTCAAGACCCCGACATCATCCTCGTCGGTGAGATGCGTGACCTGGAAACCACCGCCGCCGCGATCACCGCTGCGGAAACCGGCCACTTGGTGTTCAGCACGCTGCACACCGTCAACGCGTCGCACACCGTTGAGCGGATCATCGATATGTATCCCGCCGACCAGCAGAACCAGATCCGTTCGATGCTGGCCAACACGCTGCAGGCTGTGGTCTCGCAGACGCTGTTCCGCCGGATCGACAAGAAGGGCATGGTCCCCGCGGTCGAGACGATGCTGTGTACCCCCGCGGTGCGCAACCTCATCCGTGAAAACCGTGCGTTCGAAATCCCCAACGTCATCGAAACCAACCGTCAGCTGGGCATGAACAGCCTGGACAACGCGATCGCCGAGTTGTTCTTCAACGGCATGATCAGCCGTGAAGATGCTATCGCTCAGGCAGCGTATCCCGAGAAGCTGGAACGCGCCCTGGTGGCGTGACCGATTCGGAGTTTGTGGTTTAGCCATCGATCGCAGATCGATGTTTTGGAGGCAGAGGCGAAGAGCCCCACGCAAAGCGCAGAGAGAAAGATATGCCGAACTACCGATACCAAATGCGAACCAGTGGTGGCGAGACCACCGTCGGCACCCTCGCAGCCGAGAACGCCATGGCGGCGGCTCAGATGCTGCGTAGCCAAGGGAATACCGTCCTGCAGCTCACCCCGGTGAATAGCAACGGCTCCAGCAAGGACTGGAAAGAAGCCCTCAAAGCCTTGAACTACTCGTCCGGCCCGTCGGCCAAGGATGTGCTGAACTTCACCAGCCAGCTCGCGGTTATGATTCGGGCGGGTATCTCGCTCCGTGCCGCTCTTGAAGGTATCGCTGAGCAAACCGAAAACGCCAAGTTCAAGCAGATTCTGTATCAAATCAAACAGGACGTGGAGTCGGGTAAGCCCTTCTCCGAATCGCTGGCCAAGCACCCTAAGCTGTTCGGCCCTTTATACGTCAACATGGTCCGCGCTTCGGAAATGTCAGGCTCGTTCAGCCAGATGCTCGACCGGATCGCAGCGTATCTTGCCCAACAGATCGAGACCCGCTCGATGGTCATCGGTGCGATGATCTATCCCGCCGTGATCGGCGGTATGGCGATCGGCGTCACCGTGTTCCTGCTGACTTTCGTGCTGCCCCGCTTCGCTGCGGTGTTCGAAGGCAAAGAGTCCGCGATGCCCGGGCCGACCATCTTCCTCATGGCCCTGTCGGGCTTCATGGTTAATTGGTGGTGGGCGGTCCTGCTGGCCTTGGTCGCGCTGGTGTTGGTCGGCTTCTTTATCAGTAAGACCGAGCCGGGCGGCTGGTGGTTCGATCAACTCAAACTCAAGTTCCCGATCTTCGAGAAGATGTTCAACGCCCTGTACATCAGCCGTTCGCTGCACACCATGGGCGAACTGATCAACGCGGGTGTTCCGATGCTCGACACGCTGGCGATTACCGGCGAGATCAGCGGCAACCGCATGTTCCGCCGGATGTGGCGCAACGTCTACAGCTCGGTGAAGCAGGGTAAGAAAATCGCGCAGCCGCTGTACAAGGGCAAGCTGCTACCCAAAGCGGTGATCCAGATGATCGCGGCGGGCGAGGAGTCCGGCAAGCTCGGCGAGGTGCTCGACGAGGTCTCGGAGTTCTACGCCAAGCGGCTCAAAGAAACCATCAAGACCGTGACCAGCATGATTGAGCCCATCATGATCATCATCATGGGTTCGGTGGTTGGCTTCATCGCCATGGCGATCATCCTGCCGATCTTCAAGCTCTCGACGCTAGTGAAGTAAGGCGTCGGGCGATTGAAAAGGTTGTGTGGTGTGTAGGGGTTATAAGGCCGGTGGATGTCGTGAGTGGACTTGCCTGGCCCCGATACAGATTGGTTGATTGAAACGATAGTGCTATGAAGAATCACCAACTCACCAAATCGAATACGCGTCCGTTGCGCCGTTCAGCCGCGGCCGGCTTCACGCTGATCGAAGCGGCCCTCACCATGGTTATCGTGGGCGTCGGCGTGCTCGCGATGGTGTCTGCCCAGCAGGCGTATCACATCAAAAATGATTGGGCTCAACGCACCGGCACCGCCCAGATGATCGCTAACGAAATCCGTGAGCTCACACTGACGCTGCCTCACCACGACCCCATCACCGGATCCGACACCCTCGGCCCGGAGACCAATGAGCAGGGGACCACCCCCGATCCGCAGACCGATGTGGCCAACTACGACGACTTGGATGACTTTGCCGGTACCGTGACTGGAGCAGGTTACGGCAGCGGCGTGACCTTTAGCCCGCCGATCAACGGGCTGCGTCTGCCGATTACCGGCATGGAGCAGTGGTCGCAGGTGGTCACGGTCGAGAACGTCTTCCCCGACAACCTTGTGGCCGACTCTACCAACATCCAGCCGCTTGGATCGACCGACATGATGCGGGTCAACGTTGCGATCAATTATCAGCTTGATTCGGCCTCACCGATCGAAACCATCACCACCATGACTTGGATCGTGGCGAGGTAATCAGGAGTTGTTGGCGATGTCGTGTTGATGCGATTTCGTTATTTAGCAAGAACAAAGCGGAGGCGTCCACCCAAGAGACCCCGGCCATGACGGAACCCAATCAATCACACAATCGGCCCATTACCTATTTGGCGAACCCACGCGAGCGTGGCGTTACCGCCGTTTTGGCGATGCTGTTTCTCATGATCTTCGGCAGCCTCGCTGCGGCGATGGCGATTGTCTCGCAGGGCAACCTCCGCACCGCTGACAGCCACCTCAAGATCAACCGCGCGATGGCCGCTGCCGAGACCGGTATGGACTTGATGGTGTATCGGCTGGATCAAGTCACTCAAGGTGATCCTGATGATCTGCTGACATTCCCGGGGGTCTATACCACCGACGGGTTGATCCACGCGGGTAACTTCTATGACGTGGACGGAAACGCTTACGACATGTGGGCAGGCCCTTTGGCTGACAGTAGCCCCGGCGTTGCCGAGCGCTTGGCTACTGCCTTGGCAGGTGAGTTGAACTTCGCGTCATCAGGTAACCCGTATGTCGATACTACGTCGCTCGGTGTGGATGCGTTCAACCGCCCGATCCATCAGTTGGTTGTACCTGCGGTACAGATCGGCCCGGGCGCACCGTCGTTCTCGGCCACACTGACCCCCCATGAACTACCTCTAGACCTCCAGCCCTCGACACTCGGCTACGACGACCCGTTCTACGATCGTTTGCCCTATGGCCCGCCCGGCGGCAACCCCAACGGCACCGCTGAAGAACAGGCTGACTATCGGCGTGATATGGCGATCAAGGAAGAAGCGGGGATAGATTTCATCGTTGCGGAAAACATTGGCTATGACAGCTTCTTTGAGCTGGACACCAAGCCCCTGGATGCGCGGTTTATCCGTGTTAAAGTCACGGCATTCGACGGTGACTTGGACAACCAGATCACTGATGCCGAACTGCAATCCCGTCGTCGGGTTTACCGATCGATCTCCATGGACTTCCGTTTAGACAAAACGGTGCCTTACGCCGTGTTGTCACGTAGCCGAATCATGATCGGCCGCAATGTGCAGATCAAGGGCAACGTCGGCTCGCGCTTCACGGAGACCGACAAGAACAACGGCCACCCCATCCAGGTGCAGTCGGACTTCATCGGCCTGACCGACAACCTGGACTCGATCCTGAGTCCGCCGAACTCGGAATACCCCTCGGGCGGAACGTTCCACAACGAGTTGGTGGTGAACGATATCAATGGCGATAACCGTCTGGATACCCGTAATGCCCTAGAAATTAAGGATTGGCCCGGCGGCGAAGTGGCTGCGATCGCGGCCGACTTGGACGGCGACGGCTACCTCACCGACTTCGATTTCTTCCTCGCTGAGTTCGACACCGACACCATCGACGGACGTGTGACCTCTGGCGAATTCGCCGGCGGAGTCGATTCGGTCAGCGTCAATACCGCCACCCAACTCTTTGAGATGATGGATACCAGCGGCGACGAGTTCCGTTATGGATACAACGATGGTTTCATCGACGGCGATGACCTCTACGCCAAGATCCGCGGCCAAGTCTCCCTCAAAGCCACGGCCTCCGATTGGAACGACGGCCTCAGTGATTGGGGGGATACCGGCGGCAGCACCACGCCTGAATACAAGGATTTCCTCCAAGGTGTCATTAAGCCTGACTACGGCGCATCGCCGTTGACCACCGCGGACCCAGCGCTTGATGTTCATAGCTTCGACCAGCACAGTTTCAATACGAAAAGCTTTGCGGACCTAGCCACCGTGACAGTGGAATCGCAGAAAGGTGTCGATAACGGGGCCGCCACCGCATCGGAAAGTACGACGTTTGAGGAAGTGCCTTATGGCGCGGCCTATCCGTACGACTACTACGACCGCCCGGTCTACGAAAATATGGTGTTTCAGGACACCCGGATCCCGCTGGGAACCAACGCTTTGTTCAAGAATTGTCGGTTCGTCGGCGTGACCTTCATCGAGGTTAGCCCGGACAACGACGACGAGAACTTCAATTACGTCGGGATGCAGGAGGCCAGTGGCATTGCCAAGCACCCTGACTACAGCGCGAGTGTGGGTGGCGCGACGGTGGACGACACCAAGCCGTATGGCAACAACATCCGATTCGATGACTGCGCGTTCGAGGGCCCTCTCGTCAGCGGCGCGCCCGATGGTTCGCAGCCAGCACAGTTCACTCACGTCCGCAACAAAATTACCTTCACGGGTAACACGTCGTTCGATTTTGACAAAGCCCCGAGCGAAGACGAAGTCAAGCTGTACAAGCGTAGCTCGCTCTTATTGCCCCATGTCTCCGTGGAGATGGGCTCGTTCCAAGAAGGCGACAGCAGCGACGAAACGCTGGAGTTGTCCGGTGCGGTGGTGGCGGGTCTGATCGACATGCGTGGTCAGATCGAGGTCCGCGGCACGCTGATCACCACGTTTGAGCCGGTCAGCGGCGAAGCGCCGGTGAAAGGCGATACCGCACCGCAGTTCAACACGACCTTGGGCTATTTCTCGCAAGGCCAGGGCGACCTCGAAGCCGATCTGCCTGATGGCGGCTTGGGCAAAATCCGATTGATCTACGACCCGACGTTGGCGTTACCCGACGGCATCGACGGGCCGCTGGAGCTACGTCCGTTGATCCAAACCTATCACGAAAGTGGTCAATGATCAGCGTTGTATTGGAAGTATGCGATTGGGTCCTTCAGTTCTGGCCCTCGAGCCGGACCAAAGTGGAAGCGGAGACGACTATGCAGCCCGTGAAACGAACTAGAAACACCCGCCATCGCGGCCTGTCGCTGGTCGAGATGTTGGTGGCATTGGCGATCAGTGCGATGCTCCTGACCGCGACCATGGTGGCGATCGATGCGTCTTTTAAGTCGTACGCGATCGCGGCCGAATCGGCGTCAACCCAGACCTCGACGCGTATGGTGATTAACCGGGTGCTTACGCTTGTCCGTACCAACGAAGCTCACGGCCCGCTTCGCGCAGAGGATGCTCTGTCCGGTGAGACGGTGACGGTGAATGGCGATATCGTCACGAGCAGCTACCTCACACTGATCGATAGCAACCGTGACACCCTGACCATCAGCTACGACGCGGCCAATGGTTTGCTGATGCTGACACGTGAACCGTACAGCGGCGCAACACCGACGACACAGCCGATCATTGGGGGCGTCACCGACTGTACCTTCCAGTTGGCCCGTCGATTGACCAATGATGGGGTGCTTGTCCTCGAGCGGGGGAGCATCGATTTTACCGTCGAAGCCGATGACGATGCCAGTCTTGACATCGAAGTCGGTGAAATCCCTGCGGTGCGGGTAATCGCTTCGACCAAACCTCGCCGATTGAACTGATTCTCTCACTAGCCTAAGGCTCTTGAGGCCTGCCGTAGTGCTTTCGTGCTGCGGCTATTTTATGTCTTTGGACGTTCTCATTCAGCGGGCCTGGTCCGGGCCATCCTGTATATCCCTTACAGGCCGAACTGGGGTTGGGTTTTACCGTGTTATGTAAGTATGTGGGGTTGGCAATCGCGCCGTTGGATTGTTCATTTCAATGTCATTCGTTGTTATTCGGCTTTATAGAACATGAGCCGATCCACGCCAGTTGCGTGAATAAACCCCAAACCCTCGCAGAAAGACCGTCCCATGAAATCGCCCACCACATTCAACCTGTTGACCGCGGCACTCGCGGGTTCGATGCTGTTCGCGGGATCGGCGGTCGCTTCGGAATCCCTGACCCCGGCCGAAGACAGCACGCCCGATACCATCGTCCTCGAAGGCACCCTGCGTGACTTCAAGGAAGATCACCCCGACATGCAGAACCCCGACAAGAGCTTTGGGGTCAAGACCGGCCTTGTTCAAGATTATCTCGACGGCCCAGTGGGTGTCGGCAAGCCCGTTCTTTCCAGCGGAGACTCGACCCGCGGGATGATAACCGGCGAAGAATCCTTCAATCAGTGGTTCCGCGATGTCGACGGCGTCAACAAATCCAGCAACTACGCGATCACCCTCGAGCCGCTGGCGGGAAGCCCCGGCGTGTTCTACTTCGCCCGTGAGAGGCAGAGCTCGAACGCGGATGAGCGCTACTTCTTCCCGATGGATGAAGTGACCGATCCCGATGAAAGCTGGAGTGACTTCCGGACCGAAAGCACCGGTACCCACAACTTCTTTTTCACTTACGAACTGCGTACCCTCTTCACATTTACACCTCGAAGCAAGCGTGACGACCCGTCGCAGGATATGACCTTCAAGTTCGTCGGTGACGACGACGTTTGGGTGTTCATCAACGGCAAGCTCGCGGTGGATATCGGCGGTGTGCACGGCCAAGCCAACGGCGAAGTGAACCTCGACAATGTCGCCAGTGACCTAGGCCTAGAGCCAAACGGCACCTACGAGCTGGTGCTCTTTTTCGCCGAGCGTCACGTCACCGAATCGAACTTCCGCATCGAAACGACATTGAAGCTCTCGACGGAAACCGAGCCGCTCTACGATTAATCCTCGAAGCACATTTTCAAGCACTCACTTAAACCCACGCTCAGGCGTGGGTTTTTATTTTGGATTGTCTTTGTTGTTAGTTGGCGGAGGAGAGGCAATCTGGATAAACGGTGCGTTGTATGAACATAACGCATGGGCGATTGCCCGATATGTGTGAGCGAAGATTTGTTTTATCTCTCGGCGTATCGGTGACTAGTTGTAGTACGGGGCATGAATGGTTTATGTCCAACAGCTTCAATGGGTGGCCGACGGGCCGGATTGAAAGTGACATCATGAAAACTTCCTTTTTGACGACGATGGGTTTAATGGGTGCGTTGGCGGCCGCTCCCGCTTATGGCGACGAAACAATCGACTTTACGATTACCGACGGCAAGGTCGTGCCGAGCGAAAGCTTCGCGGCGATGGTTTCGGTGTTGGGCGCGGCGATCACGTCGGGCGCAACCGATATTCCGGTGACGGTCCAGGCCGAGATCGGCGGCACGGTGATCCAGCCGTGGGGCAGCTACAGTAATGCGTCGGAAGGCGACGTTAATGACCACGGCCCTGTTCGCCACCACATCTATGAGCAACAGCTTGATGCGGGCGAAGAGATCGTGATCAGCGGGCAGTCTTGGTGGAACGGGTCGTCCTACATCGCGGTGAATTCCAACGCCCAGAGCGCTCAGGTGAAAGTCCTGCGCGACGGTGATGCCGCTCCTGCGATCAGCGGCTTCAACGGCCAGAGCACCGCGGACTACTACATCCGCGAGTACCTCGACGGCGGCCGCGTGAATCTCGATGAGAACCAGGTCATCTATCTTTTCGAGTTGGGCACCACCAGCTTGAGCACCAGCGCCGCAGACTTCCAGGACCTTGTGGTCCTCGTGACCCTCGGTGAAAGTGTCGAGGCCCTCAAAGGGAAGCTCGACCCGCTTTACGACTAAAGCGATGGCTTAGCAAAGAATGGTTTTGATCTATAACTCACCGCCCACGTCTCCGGACGTGGGCGGTGTTCTTTGGCGGACTATGCCCGACGGACGACGATCGTGTCGTTCTGGCCGCCGAAGCCGAAACTGTTGGACAGGCAGATGTTCACGCCGCCTTCACTGGTGAGATCCCGAGCTTCTTTGGGGATGTAGTCGAGGTCGAGCTCGGCGGCGGGGGTTTCCAAGTGGGCGGTGGGGGGGAGCTTGCCGTCGCGGATCGCCATGACCGCTGCGATGGCCTGCACCACACCGGCGGCGGCGATGAGGTGGCCCATCATGGACTTGATTGACGATACGGGTGGCACGGTCGTGGGGTCATCGTTTTGCTGGAACACCGCTTTGATCGCCCGGGTTTCGATGGAGTCGTTTTACTTTGTCGATGTGCCGTGGGCGGCGATCCAGTCGAATTGGTCGATAGAGACGCCCGCGTTGTCCAGGGCTTGCTGCATGGCGGCGGCGCCGCCTCGGCCGTCGGGGTGGATGTCGGTGATACGGTAGGCGTCGGCGGTGCTGCCGTAGCCCGCCACCTCGGCGAGGATGGTCGCACCACGCGCTTTGGCGTGCTCTTCGGTTTCGAGCACGATGATGCCGCCGCCTTCACCCATGACAAAGCCGTCGCGGTCGATGCTGAAGGGGCGCGACGCGGTGGTGGGGTCGTCGTTGCGGTTCGACAGGGCGGTGAGGCGGTTAAAGCCGGTGACGCCCAGCGGGTGGATCATGGTGTGGCAGCCGCCGGTGAGCATGACGTCCGCGTCGCCGCGTTGCAGGACGTGAGCGGCTTCGCCGATGGCTTGGGTTGAAGCGGCGCAGGCGGTGAGGCAGTTGTAAGCAGGGCCTTGCGCGTTGAACTCGAGGGCGAGGTGGGCGAGCGGCATGTTGGGTTCCTGCTCGATCTCGCGGGTGGCGTCCATGATTTGGGTCGCGGTCTGGGCCCAGGCTTTACCGTCGATCGCGCGGGCTTCAGCATCCCAGCCGGCCAGATTCGACGCGGCGTAGTTCTCGAAGTCCAGCGATCCTTCGCCCGCGCCGAGGTACAAGCCCAGGCGTGTGGGGTCGAGGGCGGCGTATTCTGCCAGGCCCGCTTGCTTCCACGCCTGGGTGGCGGCGCCTAGCGCGAAGCTGGTGTTGAGCCCGATGCCCTCGTGCAGCGACGGGTCTTTGACGTACTTGGTCCAGTCGTAGTCTTTCACCTCGGCGGAGAACGTCGTGGGGAACGTGCTGGCATCGAAGTGGCTGGTGCGGTCGACACCCGACTGTCCGGTCAGCAGCGCGTTCCAAACGGTCTCGAGGTCTTGGCCAAGCGGCGTGACCCAGCCCATGCCGGTGATGACGATTTTGGGTTTGCTCATGGTGCGTCTTTCGGAGCGAGGATCGCGTTGGCGATCAGTTGGTCGAGGAGGGCGTTGTCCGTACCGCTTGTCGGCAGTGCGTTGGCGATGGCTTCGCCCTCGGACAAGACCTGCGTAATCCATTGATTGAGTACTTGGTCGGCGGGCCCGGCTCCGAGCTCGCGGTTGGCCTTTTTATCGAGCACCAAGGCGTCGATGGCTTTGCGCGTCTCGGCGGGTAAATCGATCCGGTCCAGCACTGCGTCAAACGCCGTGGGCGGATGTTCTTTGTGCTGGGCGATGTACTTCACGCAGGCCAGCGGACGAAGCGTGTAGAGGTACTTCTTACGAACCGGCGTCGGCTCGTCAGCTATGTATTTCTCCCATACTCCGCCGGCGAGGCTGAGGTAATGGAACACGGATTTTTTCGCATCGAAGTAGTCGGCACGCAACGCGATCAGCCGGGCAGAAAGGTCGCCGTCTTGCTCGTAGATAATCGGAGAATCGAGCCATTCGAAGAGCGGGCCGTTGCTTTTTCGCATCAGCTCACAGGTTTTGCGTATGTCCCAGCCTGCGAGGTCGAAATCGTCTTCGCCCTGCTGGTCGAAGGCGTCGACGGGTGGGCGGAGCCGCAGGTAGTCCGCCGCGGGGCGGACGTAGATGAACCGGACATCGAAGTCGCTATCGTTCGACGCGAACCCCCAGGCACGGCTACCGCTTTCGCAGGCGAAGATGACGCGCAGGTTGCGCTCGCGTTCTACCTGACGGAGACGCTCGTGGATGATGCCGCAGACTTGATCGACTGCCGAGTCGATGCCGAGGCCGGCAGGTTGGGTGGTTTCACTTTCGGTCACGTAAGTGTTTCACACCTTCTTCAGCACGATCGCGGTGTTTTGCCCGCCGAGGCCGGTGGCGAAGACCAGGGCGACGTCGAGTTTGTCGGCCGTGGTGGCGCCCAAGCCATCGATCGGGCTGTCGCGGTTGATCGTGGCGGGGAGTTGTTGTTCTTTGAGCACCTTTGCAGCGAGGCAGAGGTCGAAGCCGCCCGAGCCCGCGCCGAGGTTGCCGACGTTGGCTTTGGGGGTGATCACGGGCACCGACCCCAAGCGATCGCCGAGCAGCGTGCGGAGTGCGGCGGCTTCGGGGCCGTCCCACTCGGCGTGGCCAAGCCCGAACGGGACCACCACATCCACCGCGTCGGCTTCGAGGCCCGCCTCACGCAGTGCTGCACGGGCTGCGCTCACGATGCCACGGCCTTCGGCGTCGGGCGTGCGGTTGCGCGTCGTGGGGTTCACGGTTTGCGAGGCCCCAAAGCCCAAGACCTCGGCGTAAACGTTCGATGCGTCGCCGCCACGTTTTTCGAAGGCCTCGACGCATTCAAGGGTGACGATTCCGCCGCCTTCGCCGAGCACGCCGCCCTTGGCGTTCTGGTCGAACGGACGGACCGCGGTTGCGGGGTCGGTTGCGTCGGCGTTGCCGACCAGCCGGCCAGTCATGACCTGACGCAGGTAAGCCATCGGGTTGAGCTTGCTCTCGGCTCCGCCGCAGAAGCACAGGTCCGCCTGGCCGCGTTGGATGACGCGTAGGGATTCACCCACGCTCAATCCGCCCGACGCTTCGCCGCAGGTGATGGTGTTGCTTGGGCCCTGGGTGTCGTGAATGATCGTGACGTGGCAGGCCAGCATGTTGGGCAGGTACTTCAGCAGCCAGAGCGGCGTGAGCTTTTCCATGCCCTCCTGGCCCCAGTGGTGGATGTCGAAGTCCTTGCCGGACTCGCCCGCCGAGGTCACCAGCGCTGCGGTCAGCTCGTCGAGGTCAGCCGCGATCAGGCCCGCGCCGATGTGACAGCCCACACGCTCCGGGGCGTAAGACGGCTCGGTGTCGGGGTCGGTTCCCTTGGTGACCAGCCCGGCATCGCGTGCCGCTAAGTCCGCGGCGGCGACAGCCAGCTCGATATCGCGGGCCATGACTTTCGTGGCTTTGCGGTAGGTCTTGGGGACGAAATTGCGGACTTTGAAGTCCTCAGCCACCTCGGCCGCGATGGGGCAGCCCATCGCCGAGGCGTCAATGGCCTGGACCGGCGCGATCGCCGATCCGCCCTCGGCCAATCCCGTCCAGTTGGGTTCGATGCCCAGGCCCAGTCCGCTGACGGGGCCCACGCCGGT
>JBCCWB010000029.1:0-24229 GCA_039194345.1 Planctomycetota bacterium | reverse complement strand
GTGACTGCGATGGTGTTATGACAACGACGATGATGGTGGTGTAGTCATGATGATGTTGATGATGGTGAAGGTTATGATGATGATGGATCAACGTCATCGACAACCTCCTGGGCATCTGCGACAAGGTGCTGATCGGTGGCGCGATGGCCTACACCTTCAGCCTCGCCCAGGGCGGCAAGGTCGGCGGCTCGCTGGTCGAGAAAGACAAGGTCGACCTCGCCAAGTCGCTGATCGAGAAAGGCGGCGACAAGCTGGTCCTTCCGATCGACACCCACTGCGGCGACGACTTCTCGGGCGACTGCAACAAGCAGATCGTCAAAGCCGGCGAGATTGCCGACGGCTTCGAGGGCCTGGACATCGGCCCCGAGACCGCCAAGCTCTACGCCGACATCGTCACCAACGCCAAGACCGTCGTCTGGAACGGCCCGATGGGCGTGTTCGAGATGCCCCCCTTCGACGCCGGCACCAAGGCCGTCGCCCAGGCCATCGCCGACGGCGACGCCACCTCGATCATCGGCGGCGGCGACTCGGCCGCGGCGGTCGAACAGCTCGGCTTCGCCGACCAGGTCAGCCACGTCTCCACCGGCGGCGGCGCGTCGCTCGAAATGCTCGAAGGCAAGAGCTTCGCCAGCGTTGAGCTGCTCGACGAAAAATAATCCAACCCTCGGCTCAGCCAACTCGTCCGGGCCCTTTCCGCACCCCCAGCCTTTTGCTTGTGTGTCATGGCGCAAACGACCCACGAAGCCGAAGCCCCTTCCGTCTGCGACAAATGCGGGCTACACGTACCCCGCCAAGACCTCTTGGTCCGACAGCGCCGATCCTTCGCCACCAAGTCGCGTTGGTTTTGCCCGACGTGCGTGGCAGTGCGGAGCCAACGCAGAGAGACCATCAACTGGGTCCTCATGCTGTTGGGTGTGGTGGCGCTCATCGTCGGCGGAATCTGGATCGCTCCGGAACTGCGGCAATACGGATTCAGCCTCGCGGGCTATCTCGCGGGTACGGTGATTGGAATCATTATTCACGAAGGGGCACACGCATTGGTGGCCTGGGCGGTGGGCCATCGGGTCTGGCGGATCGAGCTGGGCGTAGGCAAGCGTTGGGGCGGCTTCGCGATCGGCGAGGTGCACGTCCATCTACGGAGGCTGCCCACGATGGGCTTCGTCATCTCCAGCCCAACCCAGCCGCGTTTCTCCGCTACACGCACCGCCGCCGTTCTGATCGCCGGGCCCTTGAGCAACGTGTTACTCGCGATCGCAGCGATCAGCCTTGGCGCGGCCTTCCGCGGCCTTGAGCTTATCCCTAGCCAAGTGGTGTACGGCTTTGTCATGGCCAACCTCATCATGTTTGCAATGAATATCTGGCCCCGCGAGATCCAAGGTGGACCCCTAGCACTCAAGACCGACGGCGCTCAACTGCTGGGCCTGGCACGTGACTTGGGCAAGACCCACCGAGAGCAGCTCCCGTGGATGGTACCCAGCATTGAGATTGCTGAGCGCATTGCGCGTGACGAAGACGAGCTGGCGTTGGCCGCCTATGAAGCCGCGCCGTTAGACGGCACCGAGCACACGACCATGCGGATCAACGCAATGGTCGTTTATACCCGCTTGGGACAGTTCAGCGGAGCCCATGCCATCGGCGTTGAGCTGCTCGAAGATGACACCATCGGGCCTATCGCTCGCGCCCTGGTCCTCAATAACACGGCGTGGGCGGGGCTGCTCGACGGGCAGAAGGACCGGGCTGAAGTGTTTGCACGCTACATGGACTTCGCCCTCGAGACCCTGCCGACCAACGCCGCACTTCTGGGCACGCGCGCGGCCTGTGCCATAGCGATGGGGGACATCGAGCATGGCCGAGAGCTGCTTGAGCAATCGCAGACTCACGATCCCGATGGCGGTTTCCGCGAGATATACCTCGCTTGGCTTGCGGCGGCGGATATGCGTCAAGGCCACGCCGAACAAGCCGCCGAGAATATCGCCGCTGCCCGCGCACTGGCTGCAAGCAGCCGGGAAGTCGATGCAATCGTAAAGCACTACATCACCGCGCCGGGCTGAGGCCGCTGCCGTCTAAGTCGGGCCGTTCATGCCGTCAAGCCCGACCAAGCTGGAAATAGCTTGGAGGGACGGGCTTTGTTCCACGACGAAAAAAGTGGCGTTACCCCACCCAAGAACAGTAATATCACGATTCATTCAGACCGCGCTGTTCGTGTCGCGGTTTTCTCGTTTGTATCTGGCAGCCGAACATGATCCGATCTGTATCCACAGGCACCCCCCATAACAAACGCCGGGTGTGGCTTCTGGCCAAGCTCGCGATCTACTGCGCCGCACTATCTGCCCCGGTGACCGCTATGGCCCAAGACGCCCCCCAACCTGCCTGGCTCGTCGAAGCCAATCAAAGAATCGCCGAACACCGCATGGCAGATCTAACCGTCACGGTCCGAGACGCCGAGGGTGAGCCGATGCCAAACCTGAGCGTTTCGATCGAGATGACCCGACACGCATTCGGCTTCGGGACCGCAGTAAGCGTGCCTTTTCTTGCCCCGACCCTTTCTGGCGCTCCGGATACTACGCCTGACGCAGAACGGTACCGCGACAAGATCATTGAACTGTTCAACCTCGCGGTGATGGAGAACGGCCACAAGTGGTCGTTTTGGGAAAATAAAAAATGGCATGATCGAACCGTAACCGTGACGGAGTGGTTGCTCGACCAGGGCCTGCGCGTCCGGGGGCACGCTTTGATCTGGCAACAACGTAACCGCGGCTGGGCGCTTCCCGACGATGTATACGACAGCACCGATCCGAAGCACATCCGCCAACGTATCGCCGAGCACATCCACGCGGTCGCCAAATTTTCCTACGCCGGCCACGGCCCGTTGGAGGAGTGGGACGTACTCAACGAACAATGGTCCGAGCACCAACTCACCGACTTGCTCAGCCCCGACGTGCCGAAGGAGCACGCGCCGGACCTCGTCACCTGGTTCAAGCAGGCCGCCGCCGCGGCGCCCCAGGCCCACCTGATCATCAACGACTTCGGCATCCTCACCGGAGACGACCCCGAACACCGAGATTCCTACGAAAAAACCATCCAGCATCTACTCGACCAAGGGGCGCCGCTCCGCGGCATCGGCTTCCAGAGCCACTTCGGGCACGGCCATGCCGTCAACGAACCCGAAGAAACCCTCAAGCGGCTCAACCGCTTCGCCCGGTTTGGCCTGCCGCTGACCGTGACCGAATTCGACCAGTTCGGCGACGGGTGGACACCCGAAAAACGCGCTACCGCGCTAAGCGAGTTTCTCACCGTCTGCTTCAGCCACCCCCAAGTCAACGGCTTCCTGATCTGGGGGTTCTGGGATGGGCGTCATTGGAAAAACAGTGCGCCGCTGTTTAACCGTGACTGGTCATTGAAGCCCGAGGGGAAGGCCTACATGAACCTGGTTTTTAGCGAGTGGTGGACCCGCAAAACTGTCGCCACCGACGCACGGGGACAAGCGGCAACCCGCGGCTTCCTGGGCGACTACCTCCTGACCGCTCGAACCCCAGATGGCCGAGAGGCCGTCGCTCGCGTCTCGCTGGATTCGCTTGGAAAATCGGTGGGTATTGACTTTGCCCCAGCCCCCAACGAACAACCTTAACGCATTGTTACCATGCATAAGGGAGACTCTAAAGCGTCAGACAAACTTCACCGCTAACCAGGAGTTGAGCCATGCCGTTAACCTTCCTTACCCGGGCCCGAGTCAAACAAGCCTCGGTGTTGCTTGCCGTCGCATTTTCCTTTGCTGCAGCCGCTCAACCCGCAGCGGAAGAACAAGCCCCACAAGAAGCCAAGCAGCTCGGCGTGCTCGCGCCGTTCCTGCTCTACGGCGAACAAACCAACGGCCCATGGATCGGCCGGACCGACGGCAACGGCTACCGACTCATCAACCCCGATGACCCCGACGCGATCACCTACTTCTTCATCGAGACCAACCCCGAGGTCGATGGTAAACGCACCATCTCCGCCCAGGTCGCGGTGCTGCAGGGCGACGGCAAGATCGGCTTGTTCTACGGCTACCAGGAAGACCCCAAGGAATACTTCCTGCTCGTCCTCGACGCGACCGGCCGACTCCAAGCCTACCACCGCCCACCCGAAGGCGGCCTCATCGAAGCCTTTCATGTGAATCTCGAAGGCCAGGTCGATGAAAACGGCAACCCCGCCGGGATGCTGGTGGTCACACTCAAAATCGTGGAAGACGGCAAGGCCGCCACGGCCTACGTCGACGATGTCGAGGTGGGGACTTTCGAAGGCCCCGCCATCGGCACCGGCGGCATCGGAATCGCGGGCTTCGGCCGAGTGGATGGGTTATTCGTGAACTTCGACTTCAAGACCGCGGACTAATCGTTATTTTGGCGGCGCGATCAAGGCGAATTCAAGGCTGTGATCTCTTCCCAGGCATCGTGCAACAATCGCTTGAACCGCTGCTCTTCAAACTGTCGCTTTTCCTCACGCAACTCGACATCGATTTGGCGTGCCCCCATTGAACGCGGCTGCAACTCTTGGATGTACGAACCTCGCTGCATGATGCGATCATTTTCTTGTACCCACGCGCTCTGCAATACCCATGAATCCAATACGTCTTGCATCGCATCGTCGGTAAGCAGAGCCAAATCACCGAGCTCTGCGGGCCCTTCCTTCGACTGCATCGCCATGATGCTCCAGGTGCCACGGTCGGCCACGCCCGAAGCGCCGATCTGATCCAAGCGAAAAACCAGCAACAAGAAGTGCGCGAGCTCCGGGACCTCGTTTCGGGCATAGGCGACGCTTGCGTGATGGGCCTGGACGCGTGCTCTCATTTCGCCGAGGTTGTGGGACACCGAAGCATTGAGTTGGCGATAGGACTCAAGCAATGGGTAGTAGATTTGCGTCAATGTGGCCTGTGTTTCCGGAAGTTCGGTTTCACGAATCAGCCGAGGCGCCGTGACGCCTGGCGCGGGATTCTCTTCGATCAACTTGAGCAGCCAATTCCCGTAAGACTCCGGCGGCAGCATCGCGATCCAGCCGTTCGCAGTCGCGGACCACGGCACAAAACCAGACGCCCAACCTCGGTCATACTCAAAGCCCATCGTGGGGTAGAACCGCACCGCCCTTCCATCTGGCGCCGCCACGCGCAGATCGATGAGTAATGATTGTTTGGAGTACGCCGGTGATAAGCGTTGCGCGATGGGTTCCGCGGCCCAGTCTTCGGGTGCGGTGACCGTCATCGCAAGCATGTTGCTCAGCATCGGATCATGGAGCATGATGACCTGCGAGGGCAGCGCCGTAGACTCTTTGCCCCCGTCGGCTTGGCACCCAGACATCGTCATCGAAACCATGGCCAAGGCGATTGCCACTGGCCATCGACACCATTCATTGCTCGTAAAGAACGCCCGCTTCATCGCTGCGGGTCGACCTTCGTCCAGTTGCCGGGCATGTTCAGGTCGCGGTTGGGGTTGTAGTTGAAGTCGTTGCTGAGGATGTATCGGCCGGTGCCGTCGGTGTGGACGTTGTCGTAGTAGTCGGGGATCTTTACAGTCTGGCCGCCGATTTCGTAGGGCGAGACCTCCCGGATGCCGTCGATCTGCTTACCGTGCCCGACCTCCCGCATCTGGTTCCGGTTGGCGTAGCCCCCTGCGATGATGGCGTTGGTGTCTTCGCGGTACTTCTGCATCTTGGCGTTGTGGGCCTGCCAGTCGCGGTCACGCTGGGCTTGCCCATTTCTCTTGATCTGAGCCAGCTTCCGCCAGTAATCATTCATCGCGGCCTGCCACTGCGGATTCACCCGCACCGACTGCACGATGGTCAGCAACTCGGGGTCGTTCATGTAGTCCGACCCCACGGGCCCGCCGAGGCTGACCATCAGCGAGATCGACCAGTTCGCGTGGGTGATCTGGCCCTGGGTGGTCTGGACGATGGCCTGCCAGGCCATCAAGATTGATTCCTCGATGTCGATGCCGTTGTGTTTGTAGTGCAGCTTGATGACGGTGGCCTGAGTGTCGAACGCCCGGCCCATACCCATCTGCGCGATCGTCTGATTCAGCTGCTGGGTCGACTGATACATCATCGCCGCCTGCTGCTGGAGCTGCTGCGTCAGCTGGGGCTCGACCTCTTCCGACACCAGCCGAACATTGGTGATTTCCGGGTCGGGGTTGTTTTGAACCAGTTCCATAAGCCAGCTGCCGGGCGTTTGGGGCAGCGGGTAGTACAAGTTGCCGTTGATCGGCTGGAAGAGCTGGGCCCCCTGCTGCATCGCCTGGGAGCTGAACTCGAACGACATGTTCGGGAAGAAGTGCAGCCGACGGCCATCCGGCGCAACGAATGTCAGGTCGAGGAAGAGTGGGTTATTCCACATCATGTTCGAGCCGCGGGTGATGCCCCCTTCGACGGTCCAAGTCTCGGGGTACAGCATGCTGCTGGCCAAGATGCCGTTCATCCCCGGGTCGGTGACTTGGTGTTTGCGGAAGACGGTGGGGGCATTGGCGGCGGGCGCGGCGGCCTCGGGGGCGGGCACTGAAACCTCCGGAGCGTTCGACGCGGGGGCGGACGCCGCGGGGCCGCTGGTTGGTGGTGCGGTTTGCGCCTTGGGTTTCTGCGCGATCTCGGGGAACGGCGCGTTGGCGTCAATCACCACCGCAGATGGCTCGGGCTCGAGCTCCGGCGCAGCTTCCACTTCACCCCCCGCCTGCTTGGCGCGAAACTTCGCCAGTGCCTCGGCCTCTTCAGGCGTCAGCGTTTCCACCACCGCATCGCTGTCCGCGGCCGTTTGCTCGGCATCCGCCCCGTCGCCGCAGCCGACGCCGTTCAGCACAACAACCGCGGCGCACATCGCTCCCCAACTCAGCCCCAACTTTCGCATGATCGATACCCCATTCGTTTGCTTAACACCCCAAAGATCGTCCCGATTCACGGCCCTCAACATTAACCCAACGCCGCTGTATTTCCTAGCCCAACCCTGCGAAAAACTCCGGCAAAACCGCCCCGGGCGGATACCATGCGGGGTATGAATCTTCGCTCTCTTGCCGTTCGCTATGGGTTGGCTCTCGTCTTGGCGAGCCTGCTCCCCTCCGCCGCTCTTGCGCAGGTCGGTAGTGCCCTGATCGCTGTGCCTTGGCAGCCGGGCAAGTCGGTCAGCGCGACCAACTACTTCATCGGGTTCGGCTCGGAGTCCGACGGCGCGGGGTTCGACACCGACCTCGCCCGCGGCGTGTCGTTCGGCCGGGTCCGTCTGGATAAGCAAGACCCCAATGCGGTGAGTTTCGGCTGGCTCTACGACCACACCGTGATCGACTCGAGCGACCCGCTACTCCCCGAGCGCCTGGTCAGCGCCGCGTTCGCCGCGGGCTTCGGGCTGGGCGACATCGGCGACTGGAACCTCAAGCTCTCGGCGGGCGGAGGCACCTCCAGCAACCACATCATCACCGACGAAAACAGCTGGTACGGCGTAGGCAGCCTCGTCGCCACCAAACCCCTGGACCGACGCAGCAGCCTGTCGCTCATCCTCGACTACGACGGCAGCCGCAGCATCTGGCCCGACATCCCCCTGCCCGGCTTCCAGTACAACGTGTTCGAGTCGCAGGCCCTGCGCTACAGCCTCGGCGTGCCGTTCTCCACGCTGTACTACCAGCCCGACGACCGCTGGACGTTCGACCTGCGTTACATCGTGCCGATCGGCGGCTCGGCCAACATCTCGTTCCGCATCAGCGATCAGTGGTCGGCCTACACCAGCTACTCCTCCACTACCCGCGGCTACCACCTCGAAGGCGAATCCAACGACGAACGATTCTTCTTCCACCAGGACCGGGCTGAGCTTGGCTTGCGCTACTCCCCCGCGCCGGGATGGACGTGGGTCTTTGCGGGCGGCTGGGCGTTCGACCAGGAATTCACCCGCGGCTTCGACACGCGTGACGACGACCTGGTCCGCGAGCTTGACGACACCGCGTTCCTCCGGCTCGGGTTAAACTTCTCGTTCTGATCCCCTCTTCCTGTCTCCTCACTCTTCATTCGGAAAGGTAATCGATGCCGCGCATCTGTTCTTTGGTTTCGGCCCTACTGCTTACGTATTTCATTGCCGGTTGCGCTACCGCGCCGTCGGACAGCGGCGCTGCGGTCATCCCTCCGCCGCCGGTCGATCCGCCCGCGGGTTATCAGTGGGTGCTCAACGAGCCGCTCAGCGACGAGTTCAACGGCACCGAGCTGGACCGCGACAAATGGCTGGACCACTACCCCGGCTGGGAGGGCCGGGTGCCCGGCCTGTTCGTCCCCGAGTCGATCAGCGTGAAAGACGGCACGCTGCAGATCCGCAGCCACATCCTCGACGAGCCGCGCGGCGACGACGGCGAGTGGACCATCGGCTGCGGCGCAATCCAATCGAAAGCCATGACCGCCCACTACGGCTACTTCGAAGCCCGTATCAAGACGTCCAACGTCCGCACGTCCACCACGTTCTGGATGAAGAACGACCGCGCCCCCAAACCCGATCGACCGTTCAAAATCACCGAGCTGGATGTTATGGAAGCCGTGGGCAACGCCGGACGCTGGCCGGGCTTCGCGACGCAGATCAAGTCCAACACCCACATCGAGTACTTCCCCGAAGACCCCGACAGCGAGCCGGTTAACCTGAAGAAAGGCGGCGGAGCCAATCTCCCCGACGGCGGCCGATCGCACGACCGCTTCCGCACCTACGCTTGCTGGTGGGTCGACGCCAACACGATCCACTTCTACGTCGACGGCCAGTTCATGTACACCGTCGAGCCGTCGACCGAGCTCGACCCCTCGCCGATGGACCTGCCGATGTTCATCAACGCGGTCTGCGAGATCTACACCTGGGAGCTGCCGCCGATCGAAGCCAACCTCCGCGACGACTCGCGCAACACGTCGTACTACGACTTCATCCGTTCGTGGACGCTCGAGAAGATCGCCGAGTAATTCGACCCCCTAAGCCCCCACATGATTTTCAATCATGTGGGGGCTTTCGCCTTGGGTTACGATCTGCGTCATGATCGACCTCTCGCAAAAACCAACCCAACCGCTCGTCCTGCCCTCGATCCTCGCGGCCGACTTCACCACGCTCGGCGAAGACGTCGCGGACGTGCTCGACAAGGGCGCCGACGGCATCCACGTCGACATCATGGACGGCCACTTTGTGCCCAACCTCTCTATCGGCGTGCCGGTCATGGCGTCGCTGCGTAAGCGGTTCCCCGATGCGTATTTCGATGTCCACCTCATGGTGACCAACCCCGAGCTGTTCGTGCAGCCGTTCGTGGATGCCGGGGCCGATCACATCACGTTCCACATCGAAGCCACCGCGGGCCGTAAGGAAAATCACGAGTTCGATCTGATCGACCAGATCAAGCAAGCGGGCTGCACCGCCGGCATCAGCTTCAATCCGCCGACGACCGCCGCATCGGTCCAGCACCTGATCGGTCACGTCGAGATGTTTCTGGCGATGAGCGTCCACCCCGGCTTCGGCGGGCAGAAGTTCATCCCCGAGGTGCTCGACAAGATCCGCGAGCTGTCACCCAAGCTGCCCGACACCGCACGCTTCGAGATCGACGGCGGGGTGGGCCCGGCCAACGCCGGGGACGTCGCCGCGGCGGGCGTGGACATGATCGTTGCGGGCTCAGCCGTCTTCGGTGCACCCAATCGCGCCGCAGCCATTGCCGCCATCAAAGCAGGCTGATCCGCATATCAAGCCACCCCGGGGACGTGGTCGATAGAATTGAACGGTGTGTTGCCCCACTTCTGGCACGCCATCCATCACCTCCGAGGTAAACTTGATCTAACGATGGAAAGCCCAATCGCCAACATCCAGCAAGACGGCCCCCGCGTCACCGTTGAAATCACCGAACGCGAAGTCGACACCGACGAGCTCCGCAGCCTCGTGCACGACCTCAAGCAAACCCTCGAGGACGACGCCCGGGTGTTTGTTTTCCGACTCGAAACCGTCGAGTTCCTGCCCTCCGCCTGCCTGGCGCTGCTGCTGATGTTCTATCAAGAGGTCAAGAAGCACGACGGCCGAATCGTGCTGCTCAACTGCCAGGAAAACGTCGCGTTCCTCTTGCGGCTGGCCCGGCTGGACAAGATCTTCGAACTGGCTGAAGGCAACGCAGACGAGGTCTGAACCCACCCCGCTTTCACCTCACCCCAAAGCATCACGCTCCGCATCTGTCGCCAGACCGGTTGTTATCGGCTGTAACGTCTGGATAAGTCGCGACCCGCTCAGGTTTACCCTCGACGCCCAAAGTAACTCGCCTGCCGTTCCGATGAATCGTTAGATGGAGGTACCCGTTCCTCTAACCGCAGTGAGGCAAGCCCATGGCGACCTACGAATCCGACATCGAACAAACCGGCCCCAACGTCACCATCAAGGTCGCGGGCCCCGACGCCTCCCACGCCGAGATTAACGAGGTCGTGGTCGAGTGCTGCGACCGCATGCGTTACGAAAACGCCACCAACTTTGTGTTCGACCTCGAGAACGTCGAGTTCCTCGCCTCGGCGTGCATCGGCGCGATGGTCGAGCTGCTCCGCGAGGTCGAGCCGATGCGCGGCAAGATCGCCCTGGCCAACTGCGACGACAACGTGGCCTTCCTCTTCAAAGTCACCAAGCTAGACGACATCTTCGGCATCTTCGACGACATCGACGAAGCCCTCGAGTCGTTCAAGAAACAAGACGCGCGGTTCTGAACCACAACCCTGATTGCATCGAGGCTCACACAAGGTTCTTGACCATGTGTGGGCTTTTGTTGTTTAACGGCCTTCGAGCAGACGCTGCCCGAGGAAGTCGGACAGGTCGTCAATCTCGGCGATCTTGTCAACGACCGTTTGGATGTCGTAGTCCAAGCGGGCGAATTCGACACGGTCGTCGTGGAGAATAGCGTAGCTGGCGCGGGGGTCTCGGTCGCGGGGTTGGCCGACGCTGCCGGGATTGACGATGCACTTTTCATCGTCGCGGAAGGTGTAGGCCTCGCCGAGGTCGCCGGGCGGGTAGAAGTCGGGTTCGTCGGTGAACACGCCGGTGACGTGGGTGTGGCCGCAGAAGGCGCGGGTCTCGATGCGGTCGAAGATCGCCGACATCTTGTTGGGGGCCGCCACGACGTCGTCGGGGAAGATGTATTCGTTGATCGGCCGACGCGGCGAAGCGTGGACCCACAACGCCCCGTCGTACCAACGGCGGATCAAGAGGTTGCCGAGATACTCGAACCGCTTGCGGCGTTTCTCGGGGTCGGCCTCGTCCTCAAACTGCTTGCGGGTCCAGAATGACGCCTGCTCGGCGGAGGAGTTGAAGCTGGTGGGCTCGTACAGCACCGCGAAGTCGTGGTTGCCCATCATCGCGAACTCGCAGCGCTCCATGACCAGGTCCAGGCACTCGGTCGGATTCGGGCCATAGCCAATGATGTCGCCCAGGCAGACGATGCGTTCGATGCCGCGTTGATCGATATCAGCCATGACGACCTTCAGGGCGTCGACGTTGCCGTGGATGTCGGAGATGATGGCGGTGGGCATAGAAGCAGGGCGTAGGGAGTAGGGACTAAGGAGTGGGCGGATCGCCCGTAAGAACACCGTATTGCGTAGCCGATACGATAACGCAAAGTTCACATTCACGCGGCCCGCGGACGATCGATGCATCCCCCGAATCCGAAACCCGAAACCCGAGATCCGCAGCGTATCCTCATCATCCGCCCCTCGGCGTTGGGCGATGTGGCCCGCACCGTGCCGTGCCTCGCGTCGCTCCGCCAGGCGTATCCCGACGCCCAAATCGATTGGCTGGTCGCCGCCGCGTTCGTAGACGCCGTGCGGGCCCACCCGGGGCTCAACAACGTCGTGCCGTTTGATCGCAAGAAACGCTCGGCGGTGTGGCCCATGCTGCGGCAGATCCGCCACTCACGCTACGACTTGGTCATCGACCTGCAGGGCTTGGCCCGGTCGGGCTTCTTCGCCTGGGCCAGCCGAGCCAAGCAGCGTGTCGGCTTTGCCAATGCGCGGGAGATGGGCTGGTTGGGTTACACCGAGAAACACGAGATCGACGCCACACTTCACGCCGCCGACCGCATGCTCCGGCTGCTCACCGCCTACGGCATCCCCCGCGTCAACGATCTCTCGCTCTACGTGCCCAGCGAAGACCAGTCGTGGCTTGCCGCCCACCTGGCCGAACACGGCGTGGCTCCCGGCCGCTACGCTTGCGTCGCGCCGACCGCGCAATGGGGATGCAAGTGTTGGCCGATGTCGCGATACGCCGAGGTGACCCAACGGCTACTGCAACAGCCAGACATCGACCACGTATTTGTCCTCGCCGCCCCGCACGAGCAAGACCGCGTGCATGCGGGTTTCGCCGCCCTATCACCCGACGAACAGCAACGCACCGCCACCCCGTCCACTACGGTTGGCCAGCTCATGGCGCTCATTGCCGAAGCGAAACTGCTGGCATGCAACGACTCGGCCCCGTTGCATCTGGCCGTGGGCTTGGACACGCCGACCGTTAGTCTCTTTGGTCCAACCGATCCTGCTCTCGTCGGACCGCCACCCGCCGACATCATCGGGAACGAAACTGCGGCGAAACACCGCGTCTTGCGTGCGCCTTCCGCCGAGGGGCAAACCTTCAACTACCGCGCCCACCGCGACGACGACACACTGATTTCCGAGTTGTCGGTCGATGCGGTGTGGGACGCAGTGAGCCAACAACTCGCCGTTATGTGAAAAGCCGCTTACGGCTTAGCACGATGCAACCGTTCCGCGCTAAGCCGCAAGCGGCCATGATTGATGAATCGGTGGTTGGGTCACTCCACGCTGACGATCGGCGTCTGCGCCGCGCCGAGCACCGCTTGCAGCTTCGCCTGCATCTCCGGCTCATCCGCATATAAATACTCGCGCATCTGATCCAGACGCTTCATCGTCGCCGGCCGGAACGTTGTGCCTTCCAAGAGCTCGGGGGTGTCGGGCATCAACGCCATGCCACCCGGCAAGTCGCCGGAGAGCACCGCCGCGAGCGCGTGGCCCGTGCGGGTGGGTATGTCGTTGACCGTGCCGAGCAGCGCGAACTGCTGGCGTGCCTCGCGGTAATAGCCGTGGTTGAGCAGCGCCCAAGGGTCGTCGCGGTGGGCTTCGGGGACCACGACGGTTTCGATCGCGGTGACTTCAACGTCTTCGGGCAGCACCGGCTGGAGATCGATCGCCGAAGGGCGAACGTTCGCCGACGCAGCGCCCGATTCGTCACGGGCATTGGGATTGGTGAAGGTTTGGGGCGGGTTGTACACCGGCGGGTTGTAAGTCACGTACGGCCGAACGACGCCGATCTCTTTCTCGTAGCGCGGATAATAGCGGTCGTAGCCGTATCGATAATCGCCGTAATACGTCCCGGGCACGGGCCGCAGCGGACGCACCACGCCGATGGCCTTCTCACTGGTGGCGTACCGCCCGATGCGAACCGTCTCGCCGCGGAAGGTCCTCAGCGGACGCTGAGTCACCACGACGGTCTGCGACCGCCCGGTAGCGAGCTCTTCACCATCTGCCTCCACGCTCAGCTGCCCCGACGCCATCGCCGAGGGCCACGCGAGCAGGCCAGCCACGGCGATCCGGGTCATCCACAACATCTCTACACGGGTTTTCATCTCAATTTCTCCAGGCGACAGCCGATTCACATAACCCCTCAGACGACCCGCGCCATTGAACACACTTCACTGGCTACATTATACGGACGTTTCCGCCGGGTTTTGAAATATTCGGCACCGAAAATCTTCGTTAACGACTTTCAGAAAGTGATTTATGTTTATTTACGCAGGCATCGACGAGGCGGGCTACGGCCCGTTTTTCGGCCCGATGACCGTCGGCCGATGTGTCCTGCGTATCCCCAAGCTCGATCACGACGCCGACCCGCCCGACCTCTGGGCCCGGCTCAACAAAGCGGTATGCAAGCGGTTGTCCGGCCGAAAGGGCAGGCTGGTGGTCAACGACTCGAAAAAGCTCACCACCAAGGCCGCAGGGATCAAGCACCTGGAGATGGGCTGCCTGGCGTTCGCGTCGCTGATGCACGACGACCCCGCCGAGGTGCCCGGCGATCTTGCGGCGTGGCTGGACGCGATGGGTGAGGAGTCGCACCGGTCGCTGCACGGCCTGCCGTGGTACACGATGGATGAGGTCGGGCCGTGGGCAGAACTTCCGGTCTCCGCCGACGCGGGAGAGCTGGCGATCGCGCGGAACATGCTGCGCCAGACCTGCCAACGCATCGGCGTCGAGGTCGCGGACATGGGCTGCGCGGTGGTTTTAGAGGACCGATTCAACCGCATGGTCGACGCGACGCTGTCCAAGGCCGCGGTGAGTTTTACCTTTGTTGCAGGGCATTTACAGCACATCTGGGAGAAATACGGCGAGCACCGGCCCACCGTCATCGTCGACCGCCAGTCCGGGCGGATGCGCTACCGCGACACGCTGGCGATGAACTTTGAGGCGTGCGACGTGTCGGTCTTATCCGAGTCACCCGAGCGTTCGAGCTATCTGATTCGGGGGCCTGGGGACTTGGGGACTTCGGGACCTGGGAAAACAACGACCCACTCCGCCACATCCCCACCCCACTCTGCAGACCCGAACCCGGAACCCAAGCCCCCAAGTCCCCAAGCCCCCAAGTCCCCAGAGATGACCGTAACCTTTCAGACCTCGGCGGAGGAAAACCACATGCCCGTGGCCCTCGCTTCCATGATCGCCAAGTACAACCGCGAACTCATGATGGAGCGGTTTAAGGCCTACTTCCGCAAACACCTGCCCGACATCCCCCCCACCGCGGGCTACGGCAGCGATGCCAAGCGATTCTGGCAGGATGTCCAGCCCCACCTCCAACGGCTCAAAATCGCGCCCCACGCCCTGCGTCGACACGCTTGACAGCCCCAAAAGCCTCGATATGATTCTCAAAAATGAGGCAATCACAGGCGTGGCCTGTGAAAAATATTAAAAATACGCCTCAAACGCCATCGTTAAAACACATTAACTGGACGACTCCAGAACTTGTGTTAAAATTTGATGAGTAAAACACTGCCCCCGGAAGGGTTCGGCTTGAGACTTCGGTTTCAGCCGAGCCTTTTTTTATGGCTCGATCCCATTCAGCGTTACGCCGGGTCTGGAGCGGGGGACTCGCTAGCAGGCGCAGGCGGGGCCGCGTCCGCTGACTTCTTCGGCGGCTTCACCTTCTCGGCCATGGTCTGGATGATGTAGAAGAACACCGGCACAAAAATCACGCCGACGATCGTGGCCAGCAACATCCCGAAGAACACCGCGGTGCCCAGCGACCGCCGGCTCGATGCACCCGCACCGGTGGCGATCACCAGCGGCGCGGTGCCGAAGACGAACGAGAACGCCGTCATCAGGATCGGCCGGAAGCGGAGCTTGGCCGCCTCGATCGCCGCGTCCGCGATGGATCGCCCCCCGTTCATCCGCAGGTCGCGCGCGAATTCCACGATCAGAATCGCGTTTTTGGCCACCAGCGAGATCAGCAAGACGAATCCGACCTGGGTGTAGATGTTGTTATCCAATCCGAGTGCGTTCACGCCCACCAGCGCGCCGAACACGCCCAGCGGCACGGTGAACAAAATCGAGATCGGAGTCGTCCAGCTTTCGTACTGCGCCGCGAGCACGAGGAACACGATGATGAACGCCATCGCGAACGCGATCGCGGTCTGGCTGCCCGCTTCCAGTTCCTGATACGTCTGGCCGGACCAGGCGTAACTGAAGCCCGGGGGCAAGACCTCGTCCGACAGATTACGCATCGTCTGGATCGCCTGACCCGACGACACGCCCGGCGCCGCCGAGCCGGTGATCGTCGCGGCGGGGTACTGGTTGAAGCGGACGATCGCCGCGGCACCGAGCGAGTCTTCCACCCGCGCCACCGAGTCCAGCGGCAGGGTGTCGCCGTTCTGGTTGCGGACTTTGAGCAGCGTGATGTCCTCGGCCGTGCGGCGGAAGTCGGCCTCGGCTTGGGCGTACACGCGGAAGACCCGGCCGAAGTAGTTGAAGTCGTTGACGTACGCCCCGCCGAGGTTGGTCGCCATCGTGTCGAACACCACGCCGAGCGGCACGCCGAGCTTCTGCGCTTTCACCCGGTCGAGGTCCACGAACAGCTGCGGCACGCGGGCCCGGAAGCTGCTGAACATCTGAACCAGCGTCGGGTCCTGCGTGGCGGCGCCGACCATGGAGTCGGCCACGTCCTGCAGCGCCCCGACACCCGCGTCGCTGCGGTCCTGGAGCTGATACTCAAAACCGCCCGACGAACCCAGGCCCTGGATGGGCGGCGGCGTGAAGGCAAAGACGACGCCTTCGGGGATCGACGCGAGCTGGGGCGCAAGCCCCTGGAGGATCTCATTCACGTGCGGCCGATCGTCCCAGCCTTCGAGGATGGCGATCGAGAAACCGTTGTTGCTGGCCTGGGTGCCGCTGAGGATCGAATAACCGTTGACGCTGATGATGTCGACCACGCCGTCGGTGTTGAACAGGATCTCGTCGACCTCGTTGATCACCTCGCGGGTCCGGGCGAGCTTGGCCGCGTCGGGGAGTTGGACGTTCACAAAGAAGTAGCCCAGGTCGTCCGAGGGCACGAAGCCGGTGGGCGTCTTCTTGTACAGCCCGCCGGTGAGCACCACGAAGCCGCCAAATACGACCAGCACAATGATCGCCAAGCGTACGCCCTTCTGCACCAGCCAGAGGTAGCCGGTCCGCGTGCCGTTGAGAGTCTTGTTGAACAACACAAACAGCGGGAAGCGGACTTTCTTCTGCGGCCGCAACAGCAAACCGCAGAGCGCCGGGCTGAGGGTCAGGGCGTTGATGGTCGAGAAGCTGGTGGCGACCGCGATGGTGATCGCGAACTGGCGGTAGAGCACGCCGGTGAGCCCGCCGAGGAGTGCCGTGGGGATGAACACCGCCAGAACGACCAGCGTCGTGGCGATCAGCGCGCCGCTGACCTCGTCCATCGCTTGGCGCGCAGCCTCCTTGGGGTCGAGCCCTTTCTCGTCGATGTTCCGCGAGGTGTTTTCGACCACAACGATCGCATCATCGACCACGATGCCGACCGCGAGGATCAGGCCGAAGAGCGTGAGCATGTTCAGCGAGAATCCGAAGATCAGCAGCACGCCGAAGGTCGCCAATAGCGAGACGGGGATGGTGACCGCGGGTACGAGGGTCGCCCGGAGGTTCTGCATGAACAGGTAGGTGATCAGGAAGACCAGGAAGATCGTGATGAACAGTGTCGTGACGACTTCTTCGATCGAGGCGGTGACGAAGGTGGTGAAGTCGAAGGTGACCTTCTGCTTTAGCCCAGGCGGGAAGTCGCGCTCGAGCTCGGCCATCGCGGCGTTGATGCCCTCGGCGACGGCCACGGCGTTCGAACCAGGAAGCTGGTAGATGCCCAGCGTCGCAGCGGGCTTGCCGTTGACCTCGGCCGACCAGGCGTAGTCCTGCGACGACAGCTCGACACGAGCGACGTCTTTCACACGGACGGTGCGCTGGTCCTCGCCGACCTTGACGATGATCTCTTCGAACTGCTCGACGCTCTGCAGCCGGCCGAGCGTGGTCACGGTGTATTGGAAGCCGTCCTGCGTGGACGCGGGCTCTTGGCCGATCTTGCCGCCGGAGACCTGCACGTTCTGCGAACGCAGCGCGTCGAGCAAGTCGACGGTGGTCAGGTCACGGGCCGCAAGTTTCTCGGGGTCGAGCCAGATCCGCATCGCGAACGGCTTGCCGCCGAACACAAACACCTCGCCGACGCCGGGCACGCGGGCCAGGCGGTCCTTGACGTAGATCTCAACGTAGTTGGACAGGAACAGCTCGTCGTACGACGGATTGATCGGGTTGCCCTGGTCGTCGAGCTCGGCGTACACCGAAACGACCTGAAGCAAACTGGTCGAACGCTTCTTGGTCTGCACACCCTGGCGGGTCACTTCTTCGGGCAGCCGGGGCTCGGCGATGGCGACGCGGTTCTGCGTGTAAACCGATGCGAGGTCGGGGTCTGTCCCCAGCTCGAACGTGACGTTGATCGTGCAGGTGCCCTCGGAGGTCGAGGTCGAGGACATGTAGATCATGCCCTCGACGCCGTTGATCTGCTGCTCGAGCGGCGCGGTGACCGTGTCGACCACAGTCTGGGCGTCGGCGCCGGGGTAGCTGGCGGTGACCTGCACGACCGGCGGCGCGATCTCGGGGTACTGCTCGATCGGCAGCACCAACACGCTGACCCCGCCGACGATCATCATGATGATCGCCACGACGGCCGCGAAGACCGGGCGGTCGATGAAGAAGCGAGAAATCATCTACTGGGCCTCCCCCTCGGCGGGAGCGGCGGGCTGCTCACCCGCCCCCTGGCCCTGGGGCCGGAGCGTCTTGGCCCCGGGGGCTGGCTTGCCGTCGCGGATCGTGACCGGCGCACCGGGGCGGGCCTTCTGGATGCCGACGGTGACGTAGCGTTCGCTGCCGTCCATGCCCTTGGTCACCACAATGTATCCGTCGTCGGTCTTCTCGCCGAGTTCGACGGGCCGCTGCTCAACGATGTTGTTCTCGCCGACCACCAGGATGTACTTGCCGGTAAGGCTCGCCCCCAGCGCGTCTTCGCGGACCAGGACCGCGTTCTCGATGGTGTCGTAGGGCACACGTGCGCGGACAAACAAGCCGGGGAACAATCGGCCCTCGGCATTCGGGATGCTGCCGCGGACCCGGAGCGTGCCGGTGCTTTCGTCGACGACGTTGTCCACGTAGTCGATCATGCCGTTGAACGGGTAGGAGCCAGGCTCGTCGCTGGAGCGGGCGATCTCGATGGGCGGCGGCGGAGGCGCGTCTTCTTCGTTGAGGGTGCCGTTGCGCTCGCGGTTGAGGTATTCCTGCACGATCCGCTCGCTGACATCGACGTAGACGTGGATCGGGTCCATCTGCACGACCGTGGTCAGCAGCGTCGGCTCACCCATCCCCACGAGGTTACCCACGTCCACCAGCTCACGGCTAACCCGGCCCGAAATCGGCGCGACGACATCGGCGTAGTTGCGCTGCAGCTTCGCGTCTTCAAGAGACGCATCCGCAGCCAGCTTCTCGGCCTCGGCGGTCTTGAGCGCGGTCACATATTTTTGCAGTTCACGCTCGTTGGCGGCGTTCTTGTCGAATGCCTCCTGCACCTGATCTCGTTCGATGCTGGCTAACTCCACCGCGGCCTCGGCCGACTTCACCGATGCCTCCGCTGCCTGGATCGCCACGTCGTACGGCGCGGTCTCGATCGTGAAGAGCTTGTCGCCCTGCTGCACCGGCGAGCTCACCTCGAAGTGTTTCTCTTCGAGCACACCCGACACCCGCGCCCGCACCTCGACACTCGCAATCGATTCGAGGTTGCCCGTGTAGTGATAGTACGACGTCACATCACGCCGCTCGGGAGTCGCCACCTCCACCGCGGGCGGCGGGGGTTGCGGGGGTTCAGGGGGACCGCCACAACCCCCGACGATCAACGTCGCCGTAGCCATGGCCCAGAAAGTCAAACCTGCTCGCATCGTCTGCTCCGAGAAGATGATTCAATTGATAACCAATCATACGGGAAACCCCATACCCCGGCCCGCCACCATTTCGCATCACGGCCGGTACCGCGCCGTGCAACCCACCGCCTCACCCACCGACACTTCCTTGAGCCAAACATGGTCCGGCAGCCCGCCGGAAATCGTCCAGGCGATCTGCTCCGCGACCCGCTCCGCACTCGGGTTCACCGACAGCGAGCCGTCCTTGTCCCCGAACGGCTGAACCGCGTTGAGATTCTGGTTCCGCCAAGGCGCGATCCGCTGCTCAACCAGGTCTTGCAGCTTGTGGAAGTCCATCACGGTGTCCATCGCGTCGAGCCCTTCGCTCGCCACGGTGACTTTGATCAGCCAGTCGTGGCCGTGCAACGGCTCAAGCGTGCCGTCGGGCAACCGCAGGGCGTGCGCGGCGCTAAATGTCTTTTCGATGGTGGCTTCGTACATGGTGCCTACACTGTCTCCCTATGAGCACCGATCCGCAAGCCCCGAACCCGAAAAAACCAAGCCTCGATTCCAACACTGACGCGGGCCCCATCATCGGCATCGATCTGGGCACCACCAACTCCCTCGTCGCCCACTGCACCGAGGCCGGCCCGGTCATCCTCGAGTCGCCCGAAGGCGAACGATCGTTGCCGTCGGTGGTGCGTCTGCTCGCTAGCCCCAACGGCTCGGGTTACACCGTCGAATCTGTCGGAGAGCACGTTAGAGATCGAGCTGTTGACCCATCCGTCAGGTATTTGGCAAACGTGAAACGCATGATGGGGAGGAGCTACTCCGAAGTAATCGAAAACCCACCCGTGTCGCCTTTCATAATCGACGCGGGCCCGCGAGGTATCGCTCGCATCAAGCTCGCGGTTAAAGATAAACCGTCTGTGTTTATTACACCCCAAGAGGTCGGGGCATTAATCCTGCGGGAGCTCAAGCGATGGGCAGATGCCGCACTCAAAACCGACGTGACACGAGCGGTGATAACTGTCCCAGCCTATTTCGACGATGCGCAGCGACAAGCCACCCGCGATGCTGGACGGCTCGCTGGACTCAACGTCATGCGTATTGTCAACGAACCCACTGCCGCCGCCCTGGCCTATGGGCTTGGTGTCGATGACGGCAAGGCCAACAAATCGCCACTCGCGGACGGCGGATCGATTTCACTCAATACCAAAATTAACCCTGCCGCATGCTCGTCGGAAAGCGAACCCGATGAAGCCCGAGGCAGCAAACCAGACCAGACTTCGCAAACCGTTGCGGTTTATGACCTGGGTGGCGGCACCTTCGACATCTCCATTCTGCGTCTACAAAAAACTGAGAGCGGCACTATCGACCAAGTTCTAGCCACAGATGGCGACACGAGCCTCGGAGGCTTTGACTTCGACAACCTTCTTTACAAGTTATTTCGGAAAGAAATTCACGAGCTTCTCGGCAAACAAAGTGGGGTTTATTTCCCGAATGAAACCGAGGCCAGCCTGTTTAATCTCGCTGAACAAACCAAGCATCAACTGAGCGATCAGGACAAGGTCGAAATCGACCTGCCATTATCTGAAGTGCTTCCCTTTAAAGCTGACTTCATTAAAAACGCTGTATATCAAAACACCATCACCCGCAACGAATTCGAATCCCTCATCACCCCGCTCATCGACCGCACCCTCGACGCCTGCCGCCGTGCCCTGCGCAACGCCAAGCTCACCGCCGCGGATATCGACCGCGTGATCCTCGTCGGCGGCAGCACACGCGTGCCGCTCGTGCGAGAGAAAGTCGCCGAGCTGTTCGAAGCCGAGCCATACACCGCGCTGAACCCCGATGAAGTCGTGGCCCTCGGCGCGTCCGTGCAAGCCGCCGTGCTCGCGGGCATCCAGCGCGGCACGCTGCTGCTTGACGTGATCCCCCTATCGCTGGGCATCGAAACCATGGGCGGCGCCGTCGCCAAGCTCATCGTCGCCAACTCGACCATCCCCGCCCGCGCGACCGAGATGTTCTCGACCTACGCCGAGGGGCAAACCAAGGTGAAGATCCACGTCCTCCAGGGCGAACGCGAACTCGTGCAAGACTGCCGCAGCCTCGCCAACTTCGATCTCACCGGCATCCCGCCCATGCCCGCGGGCCTGCCCAAGATTAATGTCACCTTCCTCGTCGACGCCAACGGCATCCTGTCCGTCCAAGCCGTCGAAGAACGCTCGGGCCGTCGCGCCCGCATCCAGGTCGTGCCCAACCACGGCCTGACCCGCGACGAAGTCCAACAAATCGAAGCCGACTCCTTCGCCCACGCCCGGCAAGACATGAACACCCACCGCCTGATCGACCTCCGCCTCAACGCCAAGCTCGACCTGCGCAACATCCAAAAACAACTCGACCGCTTCCCCCCGAAGCCCACCGACACCGACAGTGGCCCCGACCCTCTCGCACTCGATCCGAACTACCGCGCGGAGATCGAGCAGCACATGCAAACCGTCCAGACCTACATCGACACCCCCGACGCCGACAACAACGCCGACGCTTTCCAGCAAGCGCTCCACGACCTCGACCACACCACTCTTCGGCTCGCAGAACTCAACATCGCTCGAACCCTCAGAGAGTCTGACTAGCGAACGAACACCGAGAGATCAGGGCTCGACCACCATGGGGTAGTCGCCCGAATCACACTTGGCGATGGCTTTTTCTCGAAGCCCAAAGGCGGGTGGCGACATGCTGGGAACCCACTTATCCCCCGCCAAACTGCTCATCAGCCGAGCCTCAACGTCTACATTTTCATTACCTGCCGCGTCCGGCGGAACCAGCAGCGCATCAACCGCCGCATCGGTGTAGCGCGTCACAAATACCAACCGGGCATCCACGCCTTGCAGATCCTCAGCGGTCATGCCTTCCTTCACCTGAGACGGATCGCCACAGGTGTAGATGTGGGCATCGACACCTGCGCCACGAGTTGCCATCCCGGGGTAGGAAAACGTCCCGGAGTCGGTGTCGAATGGGGCCAGTTGAGCGGGAGCCGCCACCATGATCGTCCCGGTGTTGAGGTCGTATGCCCACTTGGGCACCAAAACCGCGGAGGTCTCACCCTGCATACCCCTGACAATGAGAAAACCGCCCAACAACAAAGCGACCACCGCGGCCGCGACTGCAACAATCTGATTCTGTTCGATAAAACTTTTAATGGACACTAGGCACTCCAGCTCAGGAGGCGGGGCTACTCGTTCAAAGCCTGAGGCCCTGCGGAAAAATAAAATTCCATGGAAAAACACATGAATCAAGGATCAAAACCGGAGCAGGCGTGATGATCAAGACACGCCTGCTCCGTCTAAGCGCCAGACGATATTCTTTACGTCGAACGACTCGAACATCGATGACTTCTTAGATTAGGCCCAATTGATTATTGAGTCGCATCCCACATCGTGCCGTTGTAATTGTAAGTCGCCTGACGATCCTCAAGAGTGAGATCGTTGCTAAGCGATTCAACGTGCGAATCAGCGAACAGATAGTTGGGCGTAAAGATGGTTTGGTTGCCACTAACACCTTCCGAGCCTTGGGCGTGGTGAGAAATCAACCGCCGAATAATAGCCGGGTCGCCGCCGACGGGATCGTGGGCGAAGGGCACCATAAAGCCGTTGTTCTGCGTGCTGAGCGTGTTGCGAGCGAAAGCTCCAGTCGCGGTGTCAATCTGGACACCTTCAGCCAAGACGATCGTATTGGAACCCTGGGTTACGTCTTCAACCCGCAGCGAACGGTCTTGGCCCGCGATGCCAGGCTGGGTGTTGGTCGGTGCGATCTGGCGGGTGGCTTTGCTCGTGCCGGTCGTGGCCACGCCGTTGATCGAGTAGGTCCGCGGCTGGAAGTTAGCCCCAGCCGCCCCGAACGGACGGCGGTCGTCCCACACATCCAGCGGGCACTGCCAGACCGGCGCGGGGAAATTCGCCCCAGCAAACCCGATCCCGTAGAAGCCGGTCGCCGAGGTAAACGTCGAACGCGCATCACGCCCGTCATATCCACCCTCCGCCAAGAGGTCGTCGTAGGTGAAGTGCGGCCCATTGATGCCGCCATCGGAGCGATCGATCCGGTGAGGTGTAAAGAAGCTGTCGAAGTCGTTGTTATAAGTCGCCATCGCACGGCCGAGCTGCTGCAGCTGGGTCGCACACTGCACCGAACGCGCCGTGTATCGAGCCGCACCCAAAGCGGGCAGCAGAATGCCGATCAACAGTGCAATGATGCTGATCACGACCAACAACTCGATTAGCGTGAACGCATATACCTTTCGAGATGCCACAGTTAACGGGGAAGAAGAGGGGGTCATGGGTTGCTCCTGATAGAAATGACGTATTAGGGGAATGGAAGAGATGCCCAGCAATCGCAGATCGAAACCGCTTGCTGATAAAGTATATTAACAATTTTCGACAATGCAAGACTTTTCGGCCCACAAAATACGCCAAGATCGATGATGTTGTATTTAACTTATGCCGATCGCCGCCCATCGAAAATCGAAAGCATTAAAATTCATGTAAATTACTTTAAAATAATAATCTATGAACTTAACTATTCAAATAAAGCGTGGAAATAGAATTGATTACATATTTAATTCTCTTGCATTGCAAGGCTGCCCCCCTCGCTTCGCCCCAAGCCGCCCGCCGCGTCGATCTTCATTCCCAACTTTAGCCCCGGGTCAATGACCCGGGGTGCCGCGGCGAATGTGTTGGGGTGGCGCGGTCCAAGCCAATCATTTC